>JBJXFX010000084.1:0-10728 GCA_046152925.1 Dehalococcoidia bacterium | reverse complement strand
GGCCTCTTCACCGTCGACCTTGCCGAAGACGAGGTGATCGTCGGCGTCCAATTCGCGCCGGTGCAGTCGGCGGCGTACGCCAAGCTCCACCAGAAGGCCTCCCACTACGCGATTGTCGGCGTCGCTGCCTGCCTTTCGGTGAGTGGCGGGACCATCCAGGCGGCCCGTGTCGCGCTCACGGGGGCAGGGACGCACGCCCAGCGGATGCCGGAAGTCGAAGCGGCGCTCGCCGGCAAGCCCTGCAACGACGCGACGATAGCCTCGGCCGCGGCGGTGGCGGGCGCGAACCTCCAAGATGTGAACGCCGACATCCACGCCTCCGAGGCCTATCGCCGCGCGATGGTGAAGGTGTTCACGAAGCGGGCCCTGCAAAAGGCCGCGGCACGGGTCTAACCCCTCGCCCCTGCCACGTCGCCCGCCAACGCGGGGCCGCCCAGGATTGCCGGGAGCGGCCCCGGAGGGACGCGCATCCGCAGCGCCAACCGGTCGACCTGGAAACGCATCGGCGTGCGCCCGGCGAAGTCGCCGTCGAGTTGGACCGCGAGACCTGGCGTTTCGATCGTCAAGTCGTCCACCGCAGCCCTGCGCACCGAGGGGCCCGCCTGCAACCGTGAGCGTGCGAGTTGCGCCACGTTTCGCACGAGTTCGACCGGGTTGCGCGGGCAGACGGCCACCATGTCGAGCAGGCCATCGTCCGCCAGGGCGCCAGCGTTGAACCGGACACGGCCGCCGTAGAGCCGAGTGTTGCTGAGGACGATGACAGCGGCGCGCGCCTCCTCGGTGGCGATCCCGGAGCGCCAGCGGACCGGCGCGGGCCGGAGGCCCGGCAGCATCTGCGCCGCTTTGAGGATGTAGGCCCAATCGCCGACGCGGCGCTTGAGCTGCATCGAGACGCGCTCGGTGACGGCGGCGTCCCACCCAACCGACGCCATCAGGATGAAGCAGCGCTCGCCGGCGCGACCGAGGTCGATCGACACGGTCTGGCCCGTGATGTGGGCATCCAAGCAGGCCCGCAGCCCCTTCGGCAGCCCCGATTCCTTGGCCCACACGTTCACGGTGCCGCCCGGAAGGGCCGCTAGCGCCGTGGGCGAGTGCGCGAGGCCCTGGGCGATGTCGCGCAGCGTCCCATCGCCGCCCATCGCGAAGCAGAGGTCGTCGCCGCGGTCCGCGGAGCGGCGGGCGGCCACCGTCGCCCCTGCGCCCGATTCCGGGATGGTCACTTCGACGGTGATCCCACGCGCCTCGAGGTAACGGGCGATCCGGCCGGCCTGGGCGACGGGGTCGGTGCGCCGCGCGCGCGGGTTGAGGATCAGCGTCGCGCGCCGAAGGCTCGGCGCGGGGCCGCCGGATGGGCGTGCTGGCTGCTCGTGCACGTCGTCCATTCCTGCTAGCGAACGTACCATACCCCGCACCTCGACGGGTGCAGGAGCGTGCCGTGATCCCGATCAAGCGGGTCGACCATATCAGCATGGGCCACGCGGACTGGAAGGCGCAGTCGGCGTGGCTGGAGCGCGTCCTTGGCTTCAAGTTCCTGCATAGCTGGCCCGCCGGGAAGAGCGACTTCGAAGGCTGCGTCAGCCAGGTGCCAGGCATCGCGATGGAGTTCGAGATCATCTCGCCGGCTGGCCCCGAGAGCTTTGTCCAGAAGTTCCTCGATGCTGGCGGCGGCCCCGGCCTCCACCACATCACGATCGAGGTCGAGGACATCAAGGCGGTCGCCGCCGAGATCGAAGCGCTCGGGATGAAGCCCTTCGGCGGCATCCAAGACGACGGAATGTGGCACCTCACGTACGTGCACCCGAAGGACAGCGGCGGCACTCTCTGGCAGCTCTTCCAGCCGTATCGCTACCCAGAAGACGCCGACCGCACGACTTCGGGCGGCCTCGCCGGGCTTAAGCGCGTCGACCACGTCTCGATGGCGGTGGCCGATGTGGAGCGCCAGGTGGCCTGGCAGGAACGCGTCTTCGGGATGGAGGTGCTGGAGCGCTGGACTGACGAGCACGACGGCTACCACGGCGCGGTGATGCGCATCCCGAACAGCCAGCTCCAGTTCGAAATCATCGCCCCCGCGCGGCCGGATAGCTTCGTCCAGGCCTTCCTCAACAAGCGGCGGGCGGGCATGCACCACATCTGTTGCGAGGTCGCGTCGGTCGACGCCGCGGTCGAGGCGCTGCGCGGTGCGGGTATCGAACCCCACGGCGGCGTGATCGTGAACGACTGGAAGAAGCACACCATCATCCACCCACGGGACAGCGGCGGCGTCCTTTTCCAGCTGTTCGAGGAGTAAGGGAACCGGGAGCGGCTCGCCGGCGTAGTCCAAGTATGCGGACATTGCCCGTCTCGGTGTCGTTGGCGCTCGTGGTGGCCCTCGTGGCGGCCTGCGGGGGTGGGGGGTCGAACTCCGTGCGTACGCCGTCGGCGCCTGAGGAGAGCCCGACGCCGGCCGAAGCGACCACTTCACCAGCCGTCAATCCGGTCCGGGTTTGCGCGGGCCAGCCCCTGGTGACGCCGACGAGCGTGAGCCACGGTGAACTCTCCGAGTTCGACAAGACCCGCGGCCTCCTCGTGGTGACGCAGTCGGCGGTCGAGGTCTGGGCCCTTCCGAACGAAGGTTGGCCTTCGCCACCGAGCCCGAGCGGGCGATTCGTGCCCTTCTTTTCGGGCGCGGCTGGAAAGGCGGGTGCGGGGTTCCTACTCGACCGCTCGACAGGAGCGGTCTGGTGCGTCGGCCTCGGGAGTGATGTGTCGCATATCGACTGGTTCTCTGCCGACGAATCGGTGGCCCTCATCGTCAGCACGAAGGGGGCAGTGTTGGTCGACGTTCCCGCCTTCACCATCCGGAACGCGCTGGCGCCCCTCGACCTGCGCGGACCCGGGGCCTACGCCGCGGAAGGGCCTGGCGGGATGATCGCCATTGGGCGTCGCGGTCTGACTGCGGAGCTCACCGAAGTGGTGGACCCGACCGGCCGGTCCTGGCAGATCCCCGCGACCGGCTCGCTTGCCTTTTCTCCAGATGGCGTTTCGCTGGCCATTGGTGATCGTGACGAGACCGTGCTCTGGGACTTCCGGGCGGGCGTCATCCGGCGGCTGCCCGGCGGCTTTAACGTCGAATACTCGCCTGATGGACGCTTCGTCTCGCTGGTCACGCTCTCTCCTGAGTGGACTCGGGTGTTTGAGGCCACCGACCTTCGCGAGGTCTTGCGGCTCGCTGGCGCGCCGAACTGCGGTTGGGGCTATTGGACAGATAGCGGCCAGATCCAGATGACGTGGACGGACGCAGATGGTGTGGCAGCCTACCAGGTCGCGGTACCGTCCGGTGATGCCACCAAGCTCAAGACCGTGGCCGACGACTCGCCAGCGAGCCGAGAGGTGCGACGCTTGCGAGTCATGGGAGTGGCCTCGCACTTTGCGGGCAGCGAGGACGCTCTCGTACCGAAGGGCGTCGAAGGCTGGATCGCGCTGCAACCGCCGCTGGGCAAGGGCGCCTGCCCATACCCAGTTGAGTTTGAGATGAAGCGCCCTCCCTTCGCGGACTGACCCCTACCCATAGCGCAGCGCGCCATCTTTGCTCCAGCCCAATGCCTGCTCCCGGATGTCCAGTGCGACCTGCTCCCAGGTCACGCGCACGCCGTCGCTGTCGTCAGCCTTCGTCACTTTGACCTCGAACATCCCGCCACGGGTCTCCGCCGTGGGCCGCGCGAGCAACTGGAGGAACGCCTCCGCCGCCTCGTGCGTCTCCAACATGCGCGGCTGCCAGCGGCCGTAGACGCGCGGGTTCTCCGCGTAGTCGCCTGTCATCCCCGTCCGCACGAACGGGTAGAGCACCGAAAACGCGGAGACGAGGTCCGCGCTCTTGCCGAGGTTCACTTCCAGCACCTTCGGCAGCATGAGGACCGACCAGTTCGAGATCGCGTAGCCCGGCACCGTGGCGCCCGGGTCGATCGCCTGACGCGAGGAGATGTAGACGATCTGCAGCGGCTGGTTGTGATAGACCGCCTCGCCCGCCCAAAGGTGCGTCACCGCGAGGAATCCGTCGATCTTCGTGTCGAGCACGAGCCGGGACTCCTCCAGGTTGTCGATGAAGTGCTGCCGCACGCGCGCGCGGCGCACGGCCATCGACTCGCCTTCGACCTCATGGAGGGCGCGCCCGAACGAATAGCCCTTCTCCGTGAGCCCCGAGTTGCAGATCACGAGGTCGGGGGGCAGGCCGCCCATCTGCTCGATGACGTAGCTGCGGCTCGCCCAGAGGTCGCCCATGTTCGTCACGTCGGCCTGGAGCGGGAAGGCGTTGACGCCGCGCTCGCGGAGCGCGGCGACGAGGTCGAAGCCGTCGGTGTAGCTGCGGTGGAAGTGGACGCCGACGCTCTCAGCGCCGCCCAGCCCCGCGGCGAGGGCGAACGCCTGGCCGAGTCCGCCGTCCTTGCCGGCGCCGGTGATCAGCACCCGCTTGCCCGCGACACCAGCCGCGAACTGCGGAAACGAGAACTTCGTCGCATCGACCGTGAACGCCATGGCGGCCTCCAAGAGCTTGGTCGCGGCATTCTCGCCGATTCGCCCCGTCCGCGCGCTCGGAGTCCGCTCGTCCTTACCTGCACTCCGACACTCCGACACTCCGGTACTCCGATACTCCGTTACCCTACCCACCATGGATCCGCGTCTCGCAGCCGCCGTGAGCGCCGGGAAGCTGGCTGGCCGGGCTTCGCGCCTCGCAGGACGCGGTGGCGGCACCGCCGTCACCGGGCTCGTCGCGGAGCGCCTTGCGCCGGGCCTGCTCGCTGGCCTCGGTCGTCAGCTCGGCGCTGGCTCCTTGCTGGTCACGGGCACGAACGGCAAGACGACGACGACCAAGCTGCTCGCGACCATCCTCGACCGCGCGGGGGAGCCATATCTCACCAACAGGACCGGCTCGAACCTCACCCGCGGCCTGGTCACGACGCTGATCGGCGCATCTGACCCGCTCGGGCGCCTCCGGGGCGCGGGCGGTCGCGTCGGCCTCTTCGAAGTCGACGAGGCGACGATGCCGGCCGCCGCTCGCGCGCTCCAGCCGCGCGTCCTCGTGTTCACGAACCTCTTTCGCGACCAGCTCGACCGCTACGGCGAAGTCGACACCGTGGCCGCCATGTGGCGCGAAGCGCTCGCGGTCACGCCCAAGACGGCGACGCTCGTCCTTAACGCCGACGACCCCTCCGTCGCCGCCCTCGGTCGCGAGTGGCCCGGGTCGGTGCATTGGTTCGGTGTCGACGACCCCGCACTTGCGTCTGAGACGCCTGGGGCCATCGACGCCCGTTGGTGCGCTTCTTGCGGCGGGACGTTCGAGTACGCGCTCCGCTACTTCGGGCACGCCGGGCATTGGCGCTGCCGGGGCTGTGGCTGGGCCCGCCCGACTCCGGACACGATCGCGACCAACGTGCGCCTCGGCCTGGAGACGGCCGGGTTCGAGGTCGCCGGCCTGGGCGCTATCGAGCTCGGGGTGACGGGGCTCTACAACGTCATCAACGGGCTCGCAGCCACGGCGGCCGCCCGTGTGCTCGGCATCGCTGCGCCGGCCATCCGGGAGGGCCTCGCCGCCGGCCAGGCCGCCTTCGGCCGCCAAGAGAAGGTCCAATACGAGGGTCGGACGCTGCGTCTCCTTTTGTGCAAGAACCCGGCGGGGGCGAACCAAATACTCCTCTGGCTGGCCGCGCTGGCGAACCAGGGCCTCGGCCCGTTCACCGTCGCCGCCCTTCTCAACGACAACTTCGCGGATGGCCAGGACGTAAGTTGGATCTGGGACGTGGACTACGAGCCGCTCGCGGGCCACGTCCGGATGGCGTTCGCGGGGGGCGCCCGCGCCGACGACATGGCGCTCCGCCTCACCTACGCAGGCTGGCCCGAGCCGGTGGTTGCCTCCACGCCGGCGGAATTGCTCGATGCGCTCGTAGCGGCCACGCCCGCCGGGGCCGATGTCTTCGTGATTCCCACGTACACGGCGATGCTGGAGCTGCGCGCCGAGCTCGCCCGGCGCGGCGCGGTCGCCCACTTCTGGTCTGAGTAGCGTCTGTGGCGTTCCGCACGGCGACCGCAAGGGAGCGTCCTTGGTAGTCGACGACGGACCGTGGCGAGCGAGCAGGCGGGCGACGCAGCGCAGCTACCGCGGGAACGCTGCACGAAGCCACCGAAGACGCTCCCTTACGGTCGCGGTGCTGTTCGACTGCCGGGGATGCGCTTCGCCGCCACCAATGCCGCTTCCACGCGCGTCCGAGGGACGAACCGCAGTAGCAGGAAAAAGAAGAGCCCGATCACGATGATGTCGTCGAGTTGTCCGATGAACGGGATGAAGTCCGGGACGATGTCGATCGGAGACAACAGGTACAACGTCACGAACGCGACGAGCGCTCGGAGCCGCCAGCCCGCCTGACGGTCGGTGACCCACGCTTTGACGAAGCGCAGCTTCGCGACGGTGTCGAGGTCGAGGAACGCCGCGCCGAGCGGGTTCCGCCGGATCGCCCAGAACGCTGCCAGCGCGAGCAGCAAGAGGGCGCTGAGCGCGACCACCAACCACACCCACCACGCCACGGTTAGCCCCGTCCCGCGAGCCTTCGGAGCCGGGCCCAGAGGCCGCCGCCGGACGGGCGCACGAATGCTGGCTCGTCCCAGTCGGCCGGCCCGGCGAGTGGCAACGCGGTGACGACCTTGCCGAGCGCGATGCTGACGTTGTCGCTCGTCCCCGCTTCGTTCGCGAGGTCGACGGCGCGTTTGGCGGCGTCCGCCGGCGTTTCGTCGCGAAACAATGGCGCCAGGCTTTCGACGTCGATGATCCCGTGGAGGCCGTCGCTGCAGGTCAGGACGGTGAGGCCCGTTTCGGCCGGGAGCGGCCCCCCGACATCGACGTTGACGCTCGGCCCGCCGCCGACCGCCCGGGTGATGACGTTCCGCTCGGGGCTGAACTTCGCTTGGTGGGGCGTCATCAGGCCGGCGCGGACGCGCTCCGCCACGAGCGAGTGGTCCTCCGAAACCTGGCGGACTTCGCCGTTGCGCTGCACGTAGAGCCGGCTATCGCCGACGTTCGCCCACCACATGCCGCCGTCGCCGAGGAGGGCGGCGACCATGGTCGTGGCAGGGTTGGCGAAGCCGTGGGACGGGCCCTCGGCCACGATCGCTTCGTTCGCCGAGACGAACCCGGCGCGCAAGGCTTCCGCGGGCGAGCCGTCGGCGAGGAGGACGTGGAGCCGGCTGATCAGGACGGCCGCGGCCCGCTGGCTGGCCCAGTCGCCGCCGCCCTGGCCGCCCACGCCGTCGGCGACCAGGATAATGCCCCAGCCCGGGGCCCCTGGTACGGGCCCGGCAAAGGCGTAGTCCTGGTTGGTCGGGCGGACCTGGCCGCGGTGGCTTTCGCTTCCGAATTCGACGTAGGCTTGGATGTCCAACGGACACGGATCATACCCGTGCCCGTGCTCATGGGCCTGCAACGCGGGTTACCGGCTCGTGGCGGCCCGGTAGGTCGCGATGGCGCCGAAACGGGAGCTCCGGCGATGGGCACGCTCGACATGGGATTCGAGCCAGCGACGCTCGGCGTCGCGGGGGGCGCGGAAGGCCGCGCCGCAGAAGTGGCAGATGGTCAACTCGGTCTTACCTGTCATAAATACTGAGACTATGTTCGGCGATGCGAGGTTAACGCATCAGGCAGGCATCGATGATCGTCTCGTGAAATCCGTTGGGCCTGCGGGGTGCGGAGCGTTCGTGGGCGCGAGCGGCGCTGTGTTGCTCTGGCACTCGTGGAACGATGGTAGCACGTTTCGGCCGGCGCTGCGCGGAAATGGCGCGATTGGCGAGAGTGCATGGGAGTCGAACCCACCCCCACTCTCGGGCTATACCGGATGGGTGCTCAGCAGGCGCGGCCGCTCGGTGCCACGGCTGTGAAGGACTCCGGCGACGCGGATTACGCCGCGGGTTCCACCTGGGGCCCAACGGGCAGGGTAGCCGGCCCGCCTGGCGGCTGTCGCGCGACTCGGCCGGCGTTAACGTGGGAAGCGTGGCGAGTTACCCCGCTGAGTTGCCGAATGAGCCTCGACCAGCCATCCCGAGTGGAGGCCGCGCGGCGTCGGACACCCCAACGAGTTCTGGAACGGTCGGCCTAGCGCAGCGGATCCGTTGCGGCAGTGTGGCCACGCTCGCAGTTCTCTTGCTTTGCTCATTCTCGCTACCATGGTTAAGCGTCTCGTGCACGCCTGAGTACGGCAACGCGACAACCGAGGCGCTCACTGGGTTCGAGTTGGTCCGTGGGAAGGAGCCGACGATACGCGGCGTGACCCGTCACGATGACTTCGATGAGCTCTATGCGGCGACGGATCGACTGGAGGCAGTCGCGCCATGGGTGCTGGCGGTCGTGGTGGTGACCGGGAGCGTTGGCATCGTGGGCGTGATCAAGCCCACCTCGATCGTTGTTCGCGGCAACGCGTTCATCGCGATCATCATGCTCTGGAGCTTCGTGGGGTTGGACTTCGCCGGTCGCCCCGACCTGCTTGCCGAGACCGAGTTGCACCACCACTTCGGGTTCGTCGTCGCTTCGGCGCTCGCTGTGGCCGTGACGGTGGCCGTACTCTTCGCAGCGGTAGCGAGCCGGTCCGGCCGCGCGATACAGCACCCGCGGGCGCGACGATTCTCTTGGTTCTTGCCCATTGGAGTCTGGCTAACAGCGGCTGAGCCAACCTGGGGATCAGCCTTGGGACTCCTGATCGGTGCGGCTATACCGGTCGTCGCCATCTTCGCAGGTGCCGCCTCGTAGATCCGCTGAGGCTGTGCCCCGGTCGATCGATTCGGGTCCGCTCTCCAGTTGGCCCACAGCGCTGGCGGGAGTGCATGGGAGTCGAACCCACCCCCCGCCGCCCTGCGACAGGGCAACTGTTTTGAAGACGGCGAGGACCACCGGAGTCTCCCTCAAGACCGTCTCAAATGCCCCATCTTTGGCGCGATTCCGACCCGATTCCGGGCCTTCGGACGCCCTTTCGCTTTGGGCCAATTGTGGCGAACTGTGGTGGAACTGTGGCGGGCTTCCCCACTACACTGTCCCCACACGGCCGCCGCATACGGTCGGGTCACGCCTCGGGCCTGCTCCCACAGCGCCGGGCCTTTTCATGTTATGCCCGGAAGCATGTCCGCCGTCTTGGCGCCCGTCGCCCGCCAACGCCTCCAACACCCGCGACCGCGCAGTTTGCATCAGGTGGACAGGACGAGCAGCCATCACCCCCATAGTACCCCCAAATCACCCAAATCCCACCGCGTCGCGGGAGCGCGCGTCTGGTAGACTCCCGCCCATCATCGAGCGCAGCAGCGCCAGGCAACGCGCCCCCTTTCGCCGAAGCAGACACCGGCAACCGGCGCGACTGGCGCTCGGAGGACGTGTGGGGACCTGGTCGCTGCTCACACGGTTCCTTCAGGCAGGCGTCAGACGAGGCGGTTGGCGACTCTGTCTATGCATCACCGCAACGTTTCTGTTCTTTGCTCACCAGTTCACCGCCACAATGTCGGACGCGCCCCATATTGAAGCCCCCACGTGGGCAATCGCGATTCTGCTGCTCCCAGTCCTTCGTTTTGAGTGGCACCGCCGGAGAGCCTCGTGGCTTGAAGAGTATCAGTTGTGGACGGCATTTTGGGGGGTCTGGGCCGGGGCTCTCATCGTGTGTGCCTTTCTCGCGGCTACACAGGAATTTCACTACGAGTGCACCCGATGGGAAAACACGGAATTCGATGAAAGGTGTGTAGGCGAGTGGATTACGCTTTCTGGTCCCGACCCGGGGCTTGTAGGTTCGATAGGACTCGTGGGTTTCAGCCTTTTTTTTGTGGTGTTTTACCGCGTGTTTGACCGAAAACGTACCTACGTTCGTTTACTCGCGGAGGTAGAGTCGGGATCGTCCTTGGCGACCGCACAGGGTAAGAGCAAGGGTTAGTCCACAAGCATCTCGTGTTCGGGCTTCGCGGACTTAGATTGGGATGAATGGTTGTATGCGAAGCCTCACTAAGTCCCTGCAAGCGCCTTAAGGGAGGTCAGCGTACCGCCCCGACGGCTCGTCATCGTCCCGTCCCTCTGCCGCGTCAATGGCGTCACCGATGATGTCGTACAAGTTTTCGCACTCGGCTGTCTCTGGATACTCGTCCCACCTGAGGACGTCGTCCTCCCCGCAGGGCATCGGCTCGAAGCCTCCGGCCGCAAACACCATCGTTTCTCGAAAGGTCACCGTAAGTTCCGCACGAAGTACACACCGCGCTTCGCCGCTCTGGCCCTCCCCTGGGATTCGCGTCCAGACCAACGCCTCATCCGCCGCACAAGGCATCACCGCGTCAAGGCGCTCCACCGAATGGCGACCGTACGCGAAGCTGGCGATCGCAATCACAATGACGCCAGCTCCGCCCAAGGCCCAGCCCGCGCGCTCAAGGTTCCGAAGCACCGTCCGAGCTTACATCGTGCCTTCGCGGCTTTCACGGTCCCGTCACCTTGAACAGCTAAGCGGTCGAACGGGAGGTCGTACTTAGACACCGCGCAAGAGGCGCGCCGCCGAGTTGTTCGGTCTGAGTCCGATGTCGAACCACAAGGCCCGCCCAGCGATCTCTCAAGCCCGGCATTCTTGGCGGGAGTGCATGGGAGTCGAACCCACCCCCCGCCGCGCTTGCGACAGGGCAACCGTTTTGAAGACGGCGAGGACCACCGGATCCCCTCCACTCCCCCGCCGCCAAGCGTGCCCGAGCTGAGCC
>JBJXFX010000083.1:0-15271 GCA_046152925.1 Dehalococcoidia bacterium | reverse complement strand
GGGCGGGCGGCTGAACTGCGTGCCGTCGCGGACGAGCATCTGTTCGCGCTCGCTCATCGCCCCGTTGACGCGGTCGCGGAGTTGGGCGCCGAAGCTTCCCTGGAGGGGGCCGATGCCGACTGTGATGGTCTGGCCGAGGGCGCCTGTGCCCGTACCGGGGTACTCGCGGAAGAACGCCCAGGACTCGTGCATGTCGAGCAGCAGCGTTGCCTTCAGTTCGCGGCAGAGCTCCGTGATGACATAAGCCATGCGCTCCATCGGCTGACCGTCGAGCTTGCCGGGGTAGGCGCGGTTGAGGTCGGCGTCGGTCGTGCGTTCGAAGGCGGCGATCGCCGGCACGTTGCACCGCGCGATGACCGCGAGGCTGCCGCGTGCCGGGAGCCAGCCCGCGACCTCGTCGCCTGCGAACCAGGCGCCCGGCTCGTTGCCGTGGACCCCGCTGAGGACGACGGCGGCGGGCCCGGCGATGCCGCTGTGGTGGATGACGATCTCCGTGGCCGCCGGTGTTCCCTCAAGCGCGATGCGGCGGACGGTGCCCTCCGCCGGCGGCGGGACGGGCGTGGGCGTCGCTAGCGGCTGGGTCGCGGTCGCGGCGGCTGGCCCGTCGGCGGTCAGGGTCGGGACGACGGTGCGGGGAGTGAGGGTTGGGCTGGGTTCGTCGCCGGTTTGGGCGCCGCTCTTCGCGGAGCCGCCGCACGCCGCGACGAACGCGCCAGCGGAGGCCGCGAGGAACGTCCGGCGGGTGATGCCGCGGGCGGGGCGCATGAGGGTATCTTAGGGACGCGGGCGCAAGGCGGGGTGAAGGTTGTCTACCAGATGCCCAGCGCCATTTTCACGTCTTCGCTCGCCATCGTGCGCGGATCCCAGGGCGGGCTCCAGACGAGGTTCACGTCGACATCCTTGACGCCGGGAAGCTCTTTCAGCTTCGCGTAGGCTTCGCCCCGGATGACAGGGCCGAGCGGGCAGCCGGGACTGGTCAGCGTCATCGTGACGATCACCGTGCCGTTGTCGAACTCGATGTCGTAGACGAGCCCGAGCTCGACGATGCTCATGTTGATTTCGGGGTCCTGGACCTCGGCGAGCTTTTCGCGGAGCTGGTCGTAGGTCGGGATCGTGGCGGTCTCACTCATGCTTTGGCTCCTGAGGGGGTGGGTTGCTCGAGGACGCCCTCGAGGAGTTTCCATGCGAGCATTGCGCACTTCACGCGCACAGGGAACTTCGCGACGCCATGGAGCGCTTCCAAGTCGCCGAGCACGGCGTCCGGGTCGGCCCCTTCGACCAGCATGGCGCGCATCGCTTGGCAGACGCCGCGGGCCTCCCCGAGGGTCGCCCCGTGGAGCCGTTCGGTGAGCAGCGACGCGCTCGCTTGGCTGATCGCGCAGCCTTGGCCATCGAACATCAGGCCGCAAATCTGGTCGGAGTCTAGCGCGAGGTCGAGCCGCACAGCATCACCGCAAACGGGGTTGAGGCCCTCGGCGGTGCGGTCGGGCGCTGTCATCGTGCCCACGTTCCGCGGGTTGCGGGAGTGGTCGAGGATGACTTCGCGGTAGAGGTCGTCAAACAGCGGTTCGTTCGCCACGGCCAAACATCCTGATAGTGGTGCGCAGCGCGTCGACCAGGATGTCGACCTCGCTGCGCTCGTTGTAGAGCGCGAAGCTCGCTCGATTGGTGGCCGGGACACCGAGCCGGCGCATGAGCAGCTGTGCGCAGTGGTGCCCAGCTCGGATGGCGACGCCCTCGGCGTCGAGCATGGTGCTCACGTCGTGTGGATGGACGCCGTCGACGGTGAAGCTGACGGCGCCGCCACGGTGCGCGACATCGAGCGGGCCGTGAATCGAGATCTCCGGTAGCGAGCGCAGCCGGTCAATCGCGTAGCCCGTAAGGTCCACTTCGTGGGCACGGATCGCGTCCATGCCGATCGGCGCCATGTAGTCGAGCGCTGCCCCGAACGCGATGACATCGGCGATGTTCGGCGTGCCGGCTTCGAACTTGTGCGGGAGGTCGGCCCAGGTCGAGGCCTCTTCGCGGACGAGCGAAATCATGTCGCCGCCGCCGAGGAAGGGGTCCATCGCTTCGAGGATCGGCTTCTTGCCCCAGAGGACGCCAACGCCGGTCGGGCCAAGCATTTTGTGGGCCGAGAGGGCGAAGAAGTCGCAGCCCAGGGCCTGGACATCGACCGGGAGGTGCGGCGCGCTCTGGGCGCCATCGACGACCATGATCGCGCCGTGTTCGTGGGCCATGGCGGCGATATCGGCGACTGGGTTGATCACGCCGAGCACGTTCGACATGTGGACGACGGAGACGACTTTGGTCTTCGGCCCGATCAGGCTGCGGAGCGAGACGATGTCCAAGTAGCCGCCGTCCGTAACCTCGGCGTAGCGAAGGAGAGCGCCGGTGCGCGCAGCCAAGAGCTGCCAAGGGACGATGTTCGAGTGGTGCTCCATTTGGGTGAGCACGATTTCGTCGCCAGCGCGCAGGTTGCGGTCGCCCCAGGCGCGGGCGACGAGGTTGATCGCCTCGCTCGTGTTGCGCGTGAAGATGATTTCCTCGGGCGAGGTTGCGTTGAGGAACCGGGCGACCTTCGGCCGCACGGCCTCGTAGGCGTCGGTAGCGCGGACGGCGAGGGTGTGGATGCCGCGATGGATGTTCGCGTTCTGTGTCTCGTAGTAGCGCACCAGCGCGTCGATCACCGCGCGCGGCTTTTGGGTCGTCGCGGCGTTGTCGAGGTAGACAAGCGGCTTGCCGTTGACCACCTCGGAGAGGATGGGGAAGTCTGCCCGGATCCGCTGCGTGTCCATTTCGGGGACCTCCTCCGCGGCCGCGCCGCGGGGCGCCTAAGCCAGTTGCGCCATCCGCGAGTCGAGGACGGCGCCGAGCTCATCACGGATGGCATCGCTGCCCACGTGGTCGATGGCATGTCCAAGGAACGCGCGGACGAGCAGATTCTGAGCCTCTTTCGCGGGGATCCCGCGCGTTTGGAGGTAGTAGAGCTGCTCCCTATCGACGGGTCCGGCGGTGGCGCCGTGGCTCACCCGGACGACGTCGCTCGTCAGAATCTCAAGTACCGGGTCCGAATCGGCTTTGGCCTGGCGGCTGAGCAAGAGATTGCGGTTCTCCTGGTTCGCGTCGGCGTTCTTGGCGCCGAGCCCGACTTTGGTGAGCCCGTAGTAGACCGCGCGGGACTTGCCCCCCAGCGCTGACTTGAAGAGCAGGTTGCTTCGCGTATCGGGGCCGATGTGGTCTTGGACGGTGTAGAAGTCGACGTGCTGCGAGCCGCTGCCGATGACGGCTGAGTAGAGTTCGCTCGATGAGCCGCGCCCTTCGAGCGAGCTCTCAAGATGCCCCTTGACCACCTCGCCGCCCGCGACCACGTGCGTCGCGACGAGCGCGGAGTCGCGTTCGGAGACCATCCGCTGCTCAAGGAACGTCTTGGTCTTCGCGCCCCAGTGGTGGATCGCCGTGTAGGTCACCTGCGCGCCCGGGCCGGGGACGATTTCGACCGCAGGCACAACCACCATCTCGCCGTCGCTGGAATGAAAGTCCTCGACGATCGTGACGCGGCTGTTGGCGCCCGCGACGATCAGTGTGTGGGGTGCGGCGAACTGACCCTCGCTGAGGAAGCCGCGGACGATGCGGACCGGGAGCTTGACCTCGGCGTTCGGGGCGACCTGGATGAGGACGCCGCCGCGGAGAAAGGCGTAGTGCAGGGCGGTGAAGCGGTTTTTCTCGGGGGCGACCACCGTGCCGAGGTGCTTCTCGATCGAAGCCGCGGCGAGCCCGCTCGCCCCTTCGAACGCCGCGAGCGTGAGCCCGTCGACATCTGGCTCGACCTCGGTGAGCGCCACGTGGCTGTTTTGGACGATCGCCAAGGCTGATTGCTCTCCGGTCACCGGGCAGCTTCTCCGCACCTCGACGATGTCGCTCGTGACGGCGTCAAGCGCCGGCCGGAGCCCTTCGAGGTCGTAGCCGGTGACGTCGAGGTACTTCCAGGGCCGTTCGCGCCGGCCGTCAGGCCAGGAAAGCGCGCCTCCGAGGGCGGCGCCCTGGCCGCGGAGCGCCGCCACGCGCGGGAGGTCGCTGAGCGAGGCGCCCAGTTGGGCGCTCGCTTGCATGCCGAGAGTCGAAGCGGTGTCTGCTTGTGCGGTTGTCAAAGAGAACCTCCATCCTGCGAGAGGATGTTCGTGAAAGGACCGATGGATGGCGCTCGGCCTAGCCGATTGCGCCTTCCATCTGGAGCTCGATGAGGCGGTTGAGCTCGACGGCATACTCCATCGGCAGCTCTTTGACGATCGGCTCGACGAAGCCGTTGACGATCATCTTCGCGGCCTGCTCTTCGCTCAGGCCGCGGCTCGTGAGGTAGAAGAGCTGGTCTTCGCTGAGCTTGGAGACGTAGGCCTCATGCTCGATCGAGACGTCTGGGTCGTCGATTTCCATCGTCGGGTAGGTGTCGCTGCGGGATTCCGCGTCCAAGAGGAGCGCGTCGCAGCGGACTGTGGACTTTACGCCGCCACAGCCGGGATAGACCTTGAGCAGGCCACGGTAGCTCGTGCGTCCGCCGTCCTTGCTCAGGGACTTCGAGATGATCGTCGAAGTCGTGTTCGGGGCGGCGTGGACGACCTTGCCACCGGCGTCCTGGTGCTGGCCGGAGCCAGCGAAGGCGAGGGAGAGGATTTCACCGTGGGCCCGTTCGCCCAGGAGGTAGATGCTGGGGTACTTCATCGTGAGCTTGGAGCCGAGGTTGCCATCGACCCACTCCATCACGGCGTCTTCGTAGGCGGCCGCGCGCTTCGTCACCAGGTTATAGACGTTGTTCGACCAGTTCTGGATGGTCGTGTACCGGACGCGGGCGCCCTTCTTCACGATGATCTCGACGACGGCCGAGTGGAGCGAGTCGCTCCGGTAGATGGGGGCGGTGCAGCCCTCGACATAATGCACCTGACTGCCTTCGTCGGCGATGATCAGGGTGCGCTCGAACTGGCCCATGTTCTCCGTGTTGATCCGGAAGTAGGCCTGGAGCGGGATATCAACCTTGACGCCCTTCGGGACGTAGATGAACGAGCCGCCGGACCAGACGGCGCTGTTCAACGCCGCGTACTTGTTGTCGCCCGGCGGGATGATCGTGCCGAAGTGCTCGCGGACGATCTCCTCGTGCTCGGCCAGGCCCTGGTCCATGCCGAAGAAGAGGACGCCGAGCTTCTCAAGGTCTTCGCGGATGTTGTGGTAGACGACTTCGGAGTCGTACTGGGCGCCGACGCCCGCGAGGTACTTCTTCTCGGCCTCGGGGATGCCGAGCTTGTCGAACGTGCGCCGGATGTACTCGGGGACGTCGTCCCAGGACCGTTCGTTCTTGTCGGTCGCCTTCACGTAGTAGTGGATGTTGTCGAAGTCGATGTCTTGGAGCTGGTCGGTGCTGGCCCAGCGCGGATTCGGGATCTCATGGAAGAGCTCGAGCGCATGGAGGCGGAATTCGAGCATCCACTCGGGCTCGTTCTTGAGCTTGGAGATGGTGCGGACGATTTCGGGCGTGAGGCCCTTCTTCGCCTTGAAGAGCGCCTCTTCGGGATCGAAGAAGCCCCACTCGTAGTCGTTCTTGATCAGTTCGGGTGCCGTGGTCATTCCAGCCTCCTTAAGCGTTGGCCGCGACTGCGGCTTCGTAGCGGTCGTAACCGGAGGATTCCAGCTCTTCAGCGAGCTCCGGGCCGCCCGAGGCCACGATCCGGCCGTTCACCAGGACATGGATGAACTGCGGGCGGATGTAGTTCAGCAGGCGCTGGTAGTGCGTGATGAGGAGCAGGCCCATCTCCGGGTTCATGAGCGAGTTGACGCCTTCGGAGACGGTGCGGAGCGCATCGATGTCGAGGCCTGAGTCCGTCTCGTCGAGCACGGCCATGCGCGGTTGGAGCATCGCCATCTGGAGCATCTCGGCGCGCTTCTTCTCGCCGCCCGAGAATCCGTCGTTGACGTAGCGGCGGGCGAAGTCCCGGTCGACCTTGAGCAGGTTCATCTGCTGGTCGAGGAGTTGGCGAAACTCGCGGATGGGGACATCGCGACCCTGCTTGGCGCTGACAGCCTGGCGGAGGAAGTTGACGAGCGTCACGCCTGGGATGGCGACTGGATATTGGAAGGCGAGGAAGAGGCCGAGGCGGGCGCGCTCATCGGGCGCCAGCTCAAGCAGCGATTGGCCGAGGAGCTTGGCATCGCCGCTGGTGACTTCGTAGGCGGGATTGCCCATGAGGACGTTCGCGAGCGTGCTTTTGCCGGAGCCGTTAGGCCCCATGATCGCGTGCACTTCACCGGGGAAGATCGTCAACGTTAGGCCGTTGAGGATTTGTTTTCCGCCGATGCTGGCGCGGAGGTCGGTGATTTCGAGGAGCGGCGTCTTGTTCATGAGGCGGGCTCGGTTCCTTTCATGGCCGCGAAGGCCTGGTGGTTCGTTGGGCGGGCGACGTACTCGCAGCACGCCGCTCCATCGACGATGCGCCGGACCTGTTGCACGTCCATTTCGAGCAGCATCGCGATTGCTTTACGGTCGGATTCGCAGGGGAGGCTGGAGACCTCGGCGGCGACCCGGTAGGGGCATTGGCCGTTGATCAGGTGAAAACCGTCGGCTTCGGCGTGCCAGTCCTGAAGGATGCCCTCTTGCTTGAGGGAGGTCGTGACGTGGTCGACTCGTTCCGCAGCGGAGGCGGCCGGGAGGTCCATAGCATCGCGGTGCCGGGAGGCGACGGCGTTTGCCATGCCAAGCGTGACCGTCTCGACGACCGCCGGGCTCGTGTCCACGCTTTGGAGGACGCGGGCAAGGAGGTCCGCATACGACCCCGGCAAGTTGGCGATCGCCTTCTTGGTGGGGAAGTAGTCGTAGTAGGGCCGGCCCATGGCTTGCTTCACGGCCCGCATGTCGATCAGGCCATCGGCACGGAGGTGGTCCAGGTGCCTGCGGATCGCTGGCACGGTGATGTCCAGCGCGGTCGCGAGGTCTTCGGCTCGCGCGGAGCGTTGCTCCAGGAGCAACTCAAGGACCCGGTCTCGTGTGCCTTGCATAGTCGTGAGCGTACGGGGGTTTCGCTACTTTTGCAACTTCTTCGTTATTAAAGTCGTCGATGCGACTCATCCACGGCGGCGGCTGCGGCGCATGGGGCGCAGTTCTCGGCGGAAGGGGGCGAGGAAGCTTTGGGCCTCGTGATCCGTCGTCCGGATCGTGCGGAGCGCCCGCCCGAATTCGGCCCCGAGCAGGAGGATCGATGCGTTCAGGTACATCCAAAACAGGAAGGCGAGCGCCGTCCCGATCCCGGCGTACACCGCCGTGTCACGCGTATACGGCGTCAGGCTGGCGATGATGGTGTAGAGCACCTTCGTGGTCTCGAATGCGACGGTCGCGAAGGCCGCGCTCGCCAGCGCTTCCTGCCAGCGTGGCCGCTGGCTCGGCACGAAACGGTAGAGCGACCCGAACATCACAAACGAAATGACCGCCGAGAACCCAAGGGACATCGCGCGCCACGCTTCGGTCGCGTCGAGCGGCCCCACGCCGCCCGTCCGTTGGACCACCACTTGGGCGAGGCCAGAGAGCGAGACCGACAGCGAGATGAGGATCCCGGCGACCGGGATGACCATGACGTCGAGGAGCTTGCCGCGCCAGAAGGCGCGGGGCCGGGCGTGGTTCGCGGCGTTCAACCCCCGGCGGACGGCCCCGAAAATGCCCGAGGATGTCCAGACGAGCGCGATCACGCCGAACCCGAGGCCCACCGCGCTCGAGCCCTGGGCGCGGTTGACGATCTCGGTCACGTTGTCACGGACGGAATCGGTCTCTTCGAGGGGGAACTGGTCGAAGACAAAGTTCACAACCCGGTTCGGGTCCACAACGAGGCCCGCGACGGAGAGGATGATCAGCGCCAGCGGGATGAGCGAGAAGATGGCGTAGTAGGCGATGGCGGCCGCGTAGGTGCCGCAACTGTCGGTGTAGTAGCCGCGAAAGGTGCGCGCGATCACGGTCCCGGCGTGCTGCACGCCCTCCGGGAGGCGAGACCACTCGCGCAGAAGCGGCCCCCAGATGTGCCGCGCAGGCCCTCGGTCCCGGGGGAGGGGTTTGCTCGCCATCGCTGACCATAATGCTCGCCGAATGGCGAACTGTGAAGGCGAGCGATCGATTTAACGCCGCACGAGCCCGTCGAGGGCGGCGTCCCACGCCGGGACGACCGAGGGCCACGCGAACGGCGTAACGGCGGTCCGCAGCACCGCAGGTGCCGTATACCCGGCGGCGACGCGGGCGAGCGCTTCCGCGAGCTGCTCGCGGAGCCCAGGCTCGTCGTCCCAGAGGGCGAGGTCGTGCACTTCCGGGGCGACCAGCGCCGGGTAGTTGTAACGGCGCGGCGCCACCGGCCAGCAGCCCGCGTAGAGCGCCTCGACCATCCCGATGCCGAAGAACTCGTGCTGCGTCGTGCTCACGACGATGTCCGCATCCCAGATGAGACGGCCATAGGCTTCGCGCGTCGCGGCGTAGCCAAAGTGGATGACGCGGCCGGGAAGGGCGGCCCGGAGCTCCGCGAAGGCGGGGCTCGGGTTCAGGCCAGGCTCGCCCGCGAGGATCAGTTCGAAGGCGTGGCCCCCGCTCGCAAGCCACCGTACCGTCCGGGCGAAGAGGTCCGGCGACTTGTCGAACTCCCAGCGGTGGTTCCAGAGCAGGCGCGGCGGGCCGGGACGTCGGGCCGCTGGCCGCAGACCATCGAGCCAAGCGAGGTCGACCCCCGGCGCGAGCACGACGCTCTTGGCCTCGATGGTGGCGACCGCCGCTGGCACGAGCCAGTTGTTCGGGCGGTGTTCCATCTCGCGAAGCGCACCGAGAAACGAGTCGCGATGGTAGCCCGAGTTAAATGCGACGCGGTCGGCCGCCCGCGCCGAGAGGTAGTTCATCGCGCCGAACCAGGAGTCGAGCTTGGTCCCCTTGATCCGAGGATAGGTGAGCTGGTTTTCGTGGAGGTAGTAAAGGACGGGAATCTCCGCGGACCAGCGGCGCGTGAGCGCGAGGTAGGTGGGCAGGTCGAGCATGTCGCTCGCGACCATGAAGTCCGGTCGGACATCGCCGGGTGGCGCTGAGGTCGCGAGCTCCTGCGCCCCGCGGCGCATTCGCCGCCGCCATTCGCCATCGGGGAGCGTGAGCAGCGTGAGCGAGTGACGCGAATGGTCGACGAGGCCGTCGAGGAAGGCGCGGTGGCTGCCGCCGTAGAAGGGCTCGACGAAGAGGCCGTGGGCCATGGTTCGCGCTACAGGTGGCCGAGCTCGATCAAGACGTCGAGGACGTTGTGCAGGTCGCGGTCGTCGTGGTCGACGGACTTGTACTGGCTCACGAGGTGGCCGCCGTACTTCTGCACCAGGTACCAGTCGTCATCAATGATGAAGTCCGGGCGCGGCTTCACCCGTGGATCCTTGTCGAAGCAATCGTCGACCCATTCGCCGAGGCCGTGGATTTCGACCGTCCGGCGGCAATACTGCTCGCCGCCTGCCGACCAGACGAAGACGCCGTGTCCGGCGGCCTTAATCGTCGCCATGACGTGCGCGGCGCCGGGACGCAGGGCGCTTTCGTACTGGTTCGGGTACACCAGCGTGTGGTCGACATCGAAGAAGACGTTGATGGCCACGGCTAGGCTTCCGCTACTTCGAGGCCCCACACGGGGCGGAAGCGCCAGCTGCGGAACGCCTTGGGCTTGATGCCGTGTTTCTTACAGAGCCGTTTCGCGTCGCCGACCATCCCGGCCGGCACGTAGACCGTGAGGTCGCCAGCGCGCGAGAGCGGGAGCCACTTCGCGAGTGCGGACTCGTCGGTGACGGTGTCGGGCATTTCGACGCTCGCCATGATCTTGAGCCAGGTGCCCGGCCGGCGGACGACGACGATATCGGGATAGAGGTCCTTGCCGTCGGGGCCCGGGCCAACGGACATGCCGGGCTTAGGCAGGTTGACGACGGTTTCGAAGTCGGGGAAGGCTTCGTTGGGAAAGGCGAACTTGAGCTTGGCGATCTCGGCGACAACGCCGAGGCGGCGCTGGTCGCTGAGGTACTTGACCGTCACTGGGCGACTCCTGGCGTGGCGAGGCCGGTAAGTGTCCGTATTGTACGCCGCCGTGCTCTGGAGGGTCGAACCCGCGGCGCCCGGCGGCAAAAGCTACGAGGTTCACCAGTCCTCAACCGCCCGTCCACGGGCATCCCAGAGGATCCTCCTCGGCATGGCAACTTCACCTCTGAGTACGAGCGGGCTCCGGGCTGGCCAGCGGTGGCGAAAGCGCTCCAAGGCGGCAGCTCCGACGGCAGCGGCGAGCGGTCCTTACCGCGTCAGCGTCATCGTCCCGACGCGTGACCGTCCGGGGCTTCTTCAGGAGGCGTTGGCGAGCATCCGCGCCGTGGGAGGGCCGGACATCCAACTCGAGGTCATCGTCTCGGACAACTCGACGTCGCGGAGCGCTGAGGCGGTTGCCTTGGCCTCCGGTGCGCGCTACGTCACGGCACCTGCGCTTGGCCCAGCAGCGGCTCGCAACGCCGGCATCCGGGCGGCAACTGGCGAGTTCCTCGCGTTTCTCGATGACGACGACCTCTGGACGCCGGAAGCGCTGCGGGCCCAGCTAGCGGCGCTGCAAGCCGATCCGGCGCTGGTCGCCTGTATCGGCCAGGTCGTGAACACGGATGGCGAGCGGCGCGTGCGCAGCGAGCCATGGCCGCAACTCGCGCCCGGCGTGGGCGACTTTTTTCCGCAGTTTCTCCGCCAGTACCCCCAGATCGGCGCGACGGTCGTCCGGGCCTCTGCGATCCCCAGGGTTGGCCTGCTCGATGAGACGCTGATCGCCGACGAGGACTGGGAATGGCACCTGCGGGTCGCGGCTGCCGGTCCCGTCGGGTTCGTCCCAGTCCCGTGCGTGCTGTTTCGCCAACGCGAAGCCGGCCGCCAGAACGATGACCAGGAGTGGCAGCGGCTCGGCTACCACTCCGCCGCGCTGCGTCGCGTCGCCAGGCGTTTCATGTGGGACCGCCCGGCGACCCTCGCGGGAGCGTTGCCGCACGTCGCCCGGCAGCGCGGGGCCTACGCCGCGTATTTCGCGCTCAGCGCTCGTGGTCTTTGGGCGGCCGGCCACCGCGGAGAGGCGGCGCGGGCGACCTGGCGGAGCATGGTGGCGTCGCCACCTCACGCCTGCAGGACGCTCTTCATGAGCGACGCCCGGGCGCACGCGTTCGCCGCCTCGCTGTGGGACCACACCCACGGGCTCGCCGTTTCGGGCGCGAACTTCGGCGTGTTCATCGTCTAGATGGTTGCTGTTGGATGGTCCGCGGAGGTGTAAGGCTCTACTCGACGACCGCGAGCACTTCGCCTTCCGACACGCGGGCGCCCTCGGCGACGAGGATCTCCTTCACGCTGCCGTCGACGGGCGCTTTGATCTCGTTCTCCATTTTCATGGCTTCGAGCACGAGCAGGACGTCGCCCGCTTTCACCGCATCGCCGGCCTTCGCGACCAGCCGCAGCACTTTGCCGGCAATCGGCGCAGCCACGCCGCCCTTGACCGCGGTCCGGGCCGCGCCGGTCGGCGCCCCGGAGGCTGCGCGCTGCACGCGGGGTGCTGGCGCTCCACCGAAGGTGCCATCCCACTCCATCGTGAAGTCGCGGTAGTCGACCTTCACGCCCATGCCGCTGGCGCGATCCTCGGCGGCGGGCAGCTGGACGCGGTATTGGACGCCGCCCGCATTCACGAGGCGGTGCGCGCCCTCATCTTTGACCGTCACCGCGAACTCGTGGCCGTCCACGACCACTTTGTCGCCCTTAACCTCGACCTCGTAGGTCCGCGTCCCAATCGTTACTTTCGCCATCGTCGTCACCTCTTCCTTCGCGGGCCTAGCGCATCTGCCGGATGCGGCCATAGCTCTTCCACGCTGCGACGTCGCCGCCGCCGTTGCCGCTGACGACCACGGGCGCCGGGGCCGCGATTTGGGCCTTCCGCTCGCCGATGGTCATCGCGCCGACGATCGCCGCGACCAGTTCCCGCTCGACACCGCCGCCTTCGCGACGCCACTGGAGGTATTCCCTGCCGGGGCCGGGGAACATCACGTAGCTGAGCACGTCTTCGGTGGTTTCCGCGAGGTCGCCGACTTCGGCCTTGGCGGCCTCCATCTCGGGCGGCAGGTCGTCCGCGGGCCGGTGAGTGATGGGCGCCTCGTCGCCAAGGATGATCCTCATGATTTCTGGGTCGATTGGGGCTGGCGTCGCGCCATACATGCCCTTGGCGACGTTCTTCGTCTCCTTGGTCACGTTCCCGTACCGCTTCCCGGTGAGGACATTGAGGACGGCCTGGGTGCCGACGATCTGCGAGCTCGGGGTGACCAACGGGGGATAGCCGAGGTCCGCGCGGACGCGGGCGTTTTCCCGGAGGACGTCCGGGAGCTTGTGTTCGGCGCCCTGTTCGCGCATCTGGCCGACAAGGTTCGAAATCATGCCCCCGGGCACCTGGTGCGCGAGCACGCCGGAGTCGATCCCGAGGAGGTTGCTTTCGAACTTCCAGTACTTTCGCCGGACGTTCTTGAAGTAGTCGGAGATGGTCATCAGCGGTTCGAGCTCGATGCCGGTGGCGCGCTCCGGGTCTTCCGCGAGCGCGGCGACGAGCGTCTCGGTCGCCGGGTGCGAAGTGCCGCCCGCGAGGCTCGAAATGGCGCAGTCAATGACGTCGGCGCCGGCTTGGACGCCCATCAGGTAGGCCATCTCGGAGTAGCCGCTGGTCGCGTGGCAGTGCATCTGGACCATCATGCCCGGGTGGTCGGCCTTGAGGCGGCTGACGAGCGCCTTCGCCATCATCGGGCTGAGGAGGCCGGCCATGTCCTTCAGGCAGAGCGAGTGTGCGCCCATCGCGACCATTTCGTCGGCGAGCTTGGCGAAGTTATCGACGGTGTGGACCGGGCTTGTGGTGTAGCAAATCGTGCCCTGGACGTGGCCGCCCGCTTTCTTGACTGCTTCGAAGGCCGTCGCGAGGTTCCTGGTGTCGTTGAGGGCGTCGAAGATGCGGAAGATGTCCATGCCGTTTTCGACGGCCTTTTCGCAGAAGATGCGGACGACATCGTCGGCGTAATGCCGGTAGCCGACGGCGTTCTGGCCGCGGAGGAGCATCTGCGTCGGCGTGTGCTTGAGTCGCTTCTTGACTTCGCGGAGGCGCTCCCAGGGGTCTTCCTTGAGGAAGCGGAGGGCGGTATCGAAGGTGGCGCCGCCCCAGCACTCGATGGCGTGGTAGCCAGCGGCGTCCATCGCTTCGAGGATGGGGAGCATGTCTTCGGTGCGCATGCGCGTCGCGAGGAGTGACTGATGGCCATCGCGGATGGCCGTCTCCATGATTCCAACTTTGGGCATAAGGGGAAGTTCCCGTAAGCGAAGTTAGGGCGCGCCCGATGGGCGGGCCTCGGCGTCACGGTATCAGGGGCGCCGGATCTGGGCGAACGGGGCGATGAGGCATGGGGCATGAGGGATGAGGCATGAGCCGGGCGCCCTCAGTACCGCGACCACGCGGGAGCGGTCGCGTTGACGCGAGCGACGGGCGCCCTCAGTACCGCGACCACGCGGGAGCGGTCGCGTTGACGCGAGCGACGGGCGCCCCCAGTACCGCGACCACACGGGAGCGGTCGCGTTGACGCGAGCGACGGGCGCCCCCAGTACCGCGACCACACGGGAGCGGTCACGGTCACGCCAGCGACGGCGGCGTCAATCCTGTGCGTCCATCACATAGACGACGGCATCGGCGAGTCCGCGTTCGTCCCACAGATAAACGGTGCTCCCGTGTCGCGACCAAGGACGGGCATCTGGTGCCAGGGCGCCCGCGGCCCGGAGGCCTTCGTACCCGCCGACTTTAGCAACGTCATCACGCGCTCGGGCTGCATCGCGACGTTGGTCAGCACGATGTGCACGTGGTTGGTCCGTACGTTGAGCGCCAGCACGTCCCAGCCACGGACGCGTGCCTCATCCTCCAGTGCCTCGCCGACGACCGTGCGCGTCGTCATGTCGAGCGAAAAGGCCGTCCGGTGCATCGCTGCGCGCTCGGACTTCTCCAGCGCTGGACGAGGTGCCAGGAATGGCGCATCGAAGCGGGCGTTCCAGCGGTGGGTCGAGGCTCGGTCGTCGTCGTGGAGCCACGTGCCGTAGCAACGGAACGTGATCAGGTAACCGAGCGGATCCGAGGGCACATCCCGAGTGTAAATCCGGTGCCGTCGCTTGCGTCAGGCCGACCGCTCCCGCGCGGTCGCGGTACTGAGCGACGCGAGGTGCGTGGGTTGGGTACCGCCGTCGCTTGCGTCAGGACGACCGCTCCCGTGTGGTCGCGGTACTGAGCGACGCGGTGTGTGGGTTGGGTGCCGTCGTGGTTCGCGTCGTCGTGATCCGCTCCCTCGAGGTCGCGGCTACCGACGAGGCATGAGACGAGGCATGAGGCCTGAGCACGGCCCGCTCATCCCTCATCCCTCATGCCTCATACCTCGTTACTTGGGGACTACCGCCCCCCCGCCGTGCGGCCCGCGTCGCGGCCCTGGAAGCCAAACATGATCTGGGCGATCCGGCGGATCTGGATCTCTTCCGAGCCCTCCGTGATCCGGTAGCGGCGGTGGTGGCGGTAGATGTGCTCGAATGGCATGTGGCGGGTGTAACCGATGCCGCCGTGCACCTGGATCGCCCGGTCGGCGGCCTCGCAGACCAGACGGTTGCCGAAGTAGTTGCACATCGCGACCTTGTCGCTGATCTCCATGTGATGGCGCTGATCGAGCTCCCACGCAGTCTTGCGGACGAGCCAGCGGCACATCTCGATCTGGGTCTGGAGCTCGGCGAGCGGCCATTGGATGGCCTGGCGTTCCGAGAGCGGTTTCCCAAAGGTGATCCGCTTGCGGGCGTACTCGACGCTCTTGTTTACGCAGTATTGGGCGGCGCCGACACCGCTGGCGGCCTGCCGGATGCGGTTTTCATGTGTGAAGATGTTGGCGAGCGAAAGGCCGTCGCCCTCCTGGCCGAGCATCGCGTCGGCCGGGACACGGACATCCTTCAGGGTGACCTCCGCGTGGTCGGTCGGCATGTTGAAGGTCCACCACATGAAGTCGACCGAGAAGCCTTCGGACTTCGTGGGCACGATGAAGGTCGAGATGCCCTTGGGCTTGCCTTCTTCGCCCGAGGTGCGGGCGAAGATGAGGTCGTGGGTGGCGTTGTGCAGACCGCTGTTGAAGCGCTTCTTGCCGTTGATCACCCAGTCGTCGCCATCGCGGACAGCGCGGGTTTCGA
>JBJXFX010000058.1:0-136912 GCA_046152925.1 Dehalococcoidia bacterium | reverse complement strand
GATAACACGCGTCGACGATGTCGTGCGCGCGGAGGGCGGTGGCGAAGTCCGGGTGGGCCGGCGAACCAGACGCCACCGCGCGGAGGAAGGCGAGGTCTTCGAAGACGCCCCGCTGCGCGAGGCTCGCTTCCTCGCCGTTGAGGCCCGCGAGCGCGACGTAACGTTCGCGGACCGCGTCGGCCGTCAGTTCCTGTTCAGGCCCGCTCCGGAGTTGGTAGCGAATTGGACCGAGGAAGTCGTGGTCGGTGGCGAACCAGCCGCCTTCGAAGAAGATCTCGAAGCGCCGGGTCGAGGGGCGCTCGTCGATGGAATGCCAGACAGAGGAAAGGGTCGTCTCGACGCCGCTCGTGTGTGTGAGGGAGACGGTGGCGACGTCTTCGATGCCCGGGTGGCCGCTGGTCACGCGCGTCCGGCAGCGGACCTCATCGACTTCGCCGAAGAACCAGCGGAAGACGTCGATGTCGTGGATCGAGTGTTCGATGAGCGTGCCGCCGCCGGCGCGCTCGAAGTCGCTTCGCCATCGGCTGCCATAGTGCCCGCGGATCGGGAAGAACTGGTCGTCGCGCATGTGCGCGGTGAGCAACGGGCCGAGGTCCGCCTCCCGGCTGAGGTCGCGGAGCACCGTGTAGATCGGTGAGTGGCGAAGGACGAGGCCGACCTGGTTGGTCACGCCGGCGGCCTCGACCGCGGCCGCCATCTCGCGCACCACATCGACTGTTTTCGCGAGCGGCTTTTCGCAGAAGACGTGGAGACCGCGCCGCGCCGCCTCCAGCACGATTGCTGGGTGTTCCGCGGTTTCCGTGCAGACATAAACGGTGTTGAGGCCCCGCGTCGCGAGGAGATCCTGCCAGTCCACCGACACGACCGGCGCGCCGGTGATCGCCGCGAACGACTCAGCACGTTCGATGACGCGGTCGCAGACCGCGATGTAGTCGCCTTCGACCTGGCCCGAGGCGAACGCCGCGCGGACGTTGCGCGAATGGAAGCGGCCGATGTGCCCGCAACCGATCAGTCCGACGCCAGGCCGCACCATCTCGCCCTCCGGGGGGCGTCCACCGGGCATTCACTTCGCCACACAGTGGACGCCAGGTGTCCAGATTTACGAGCAATTTACGCCGTCATTGCGGCGTTTTGGGGAAACCCGCGCGCTCACACGGCATACTCCTGGCATCGAGGTTGGTCCGCTTCCAGCCTCGCGACCGAACGAGCCGCTTACGGAAGATACACCTGGGGGCGCAAGTGCACTCTTCCGTAGGCGGCTCGTCCCGTTTTCTGCACTAACGCTGCTCTGGCTGGAATTTCACGAGCGTCACCTCTGCGTCGACGTCTTCGAACACCGCTTTCACCGGCATGCCAATGTGGACGTCGTCCACCGCGCAACCCACGATGTTCGTGGTGAAGTGCGGCCCCTCGGCGAGCTCCACGATCGCGATCACGTATGGGACATCCGCGGCGAACGCGGCTGCCGAACCGCGACGGTCGATCGTGAACGAGTAGACCGTCCCTTTGCCCGAAACCTCGACCCAGTCGAAGTGCTCGTCCAGCGTCCCCGGCGCGGCGGAGCGCGGATACCAAAAGAGCTTGCCATCCCGTCCGCGCGGGATGAGGAGCTTGTGTTGCTTCGTCCCTTCCCAGAAGGGGCGGGTGGCGGGTGTGATTTTGGGGAGCGGTTTTGGCGGCATTTCGGGCATTTCGGGCTCCTTTAGTTCGGCAGCGGGAAGCGCACGGCGACATCGGCGACGCTGAGGCCGCCGTCGACGACCAAGGCGTGGCCGGTGACGAAGCTCGACGCCCCGGAAGCAAGGAACACCGCCGCGCCGGCGAGGTCCTCCGGGACCCCGGGCCGCGCGGCCGGCGTCCGTGAGATGAGCGTGTCGTAGATCTCCGAGCCCGGCTGGATGCGGGCGGTGAGGCCGGTCTGGATGTAGCCGGGGATGATCGCGTTCACCTGGATGTTGTCCCCGGCCCAGGCGTTGGCGAGCGACCGCGTGAGCTGGAGCAGGCCGCCCTTGCTCACCGAGTAGGCGGGCGTCACTTGGCCAGCGAACGAGTAGAGCGAGGCGACGTTGATGATCTTGCCGCCGCCCGCGGCCTTCATTTCGGGGTAGCAGAGCTTGGCGAGACGCCAGGCGCTGCGCAGGTTCGTCTCCATCGCGGTGTCCCAGCCGTCGTCGGTCAGCGTCTCCGGGCGTTCGCGGACGCCGACGCCAGCGTTGTTCACGAGGATGGTGACCGTGCCCAGTTCGCTCTCCGCCTCTTCGACGGCGCGCTCGAGGTCGCCGGCGTGGGCGACGTCGGCGACGATGCCGGCCGCCGGGACGCCAAGCGCGCGGATCTCGGCGACGGCCTCGGCGGTCTTCGCTTCGTCGCGTGCGACGACGGCGATGGCGGCGCCCGCTTGCGCGAGCCCGAGCGCGATCCCCTTGCCAATGCCCCCGTTGCCCCCGGTGACGAGGGCTACCTTCCCCGACAGGTCGAACAGCTGCATGCGGGCCTCCGGCGAGCATTCTGGACGCAGGCTGGCCGCCTGTCGAAGCGCGCCGGATACTCGCGCGAGCACCAGCCAGGAGCACGCCCATGTCAGAGCCCGTCATCCGTCTCGAACGCCGCGAAGGGGTCGCGATTGTCACCTTGAACCGCCCGCAGGCGATGAACGCGCTCAGCCAGGCGCTCCGCACCGGCATCGTCGAGACATTCCGGGAGCTTCAGGCGGACCGCTCCGTCGATGTCGCGATCCTCACGGGTGCGGGGCGCGCGTTCTGCGCGGGGCTCGACCTGAAGGAGCTTGGCGGCGAGACGCCCGTGCCCGACGGCATTCGCCGCGTGACAAACCTGGAGTTTCGCGAGGCCGTTGAGGGCTTCGACCGGCCGTTGATCGGCGCGATCAACGGCGTCGCGATCACGGGCGGCTTCGAGCTGGCGCTAATGTGCGACCTCCTGATTGGGACGCCGAACACGCGCTTCGCCGATACGCACGCGCGCGTCGGGATCGTCCCTGGCTGGGGCTTGAGCCAGCACCTCGGCCGCTGGATCGGCATCGGGCGCGCGAAGGAGCTGCACTTCACGGGCAACTTCTTGGACGCCGCACAGGCCGAGCGCTGGGGCTTGCTGAACCGCGTGGTCGAGCCCGAGGCACTCGTGGAGACGTGCTTCGCGATGGCCCAAGAGATGCGGAGCTGCGACCAGGCGGTGGTGCGCGAAGTGAAGCGGATCTGCGACGAGGGGTATCAGACCTCGCTGCGCGAGGGATTGCGCCTCGAATTGATCGCGAGCGACGAGTACAGTCGCCGCAACAACCCCGAGACGCGCGTCGCGGAGCGCCGGGCGGGCATCCAGGAGCGCGGGCGCGTCCAGCAGGGAGGGTGAGATGCGTGTGCAGGGTGCGCACACGTTCCAGGCCCCGGTCGAGCCCGTCTTCGACGCGATCAGCGACATCGAAGCGGTGCGGACGAACCTGCCCGGCTTCAAGGATCTCGTCGAGCTGGGGCCAGACCACCACCGGGTGACGCTGGAGATCAGCGTGGTGGTCTCCTCGATCACGGTTTCGGGCGAGGTGCGGACCTTGGCGCACGAGCGGCCGTCGCTCCACCGCGTCGAGGTCACCGGGAGCGGCTCCGTCGGGAGCCTGCGCGTCGACCTCACCTTCCGGTTCGCGGCCGAGAGCCTGGGGACGCGCGTGAGCTACGAGATGCAAGTCGACACGACGGGCGCGCTGAGCGTCTTGGGGTCGCAGGTGCTGGAGCCGGTGGCGCGGCGGGTGATGTCGGAGTACTTGGCGTCGCAGGAGAGCGAGGTCGCAAAGCGGGCGGGGTAGGGGCGATCGAGGAAGCGGGGACGCTGCAAGCGATCGAACCGCCGCGGTAGTAGCCTGGTCAGTCGTAGCCGATGCCGTGCCGGTGAGCCCAGATCACGGCCTGCACGCGGTCGCGAACTTCGAGCTTGCTGAAGATGCGAACGACGTGCGTCTTCACCGTTGCCTCACTAAGCACGAGTTCGCCAGCGATCTCAGCGTTGGACTGTCCCCGCGCGACATGGGCGAGAACCTCAAGCTCCCGGTTCGTCAGCGGATCTCGAAGGTTCAACGGCTGCGCTGGCGGGTGCCTGACGAACGTCGAAGCGAGTCGCCGCAGGACCTGTGGAGCGACCAGCATCTCGCCGCGGGCGACATCGTGGATCGCAGCGATGAGCCGCTCTGGCGTCACATCCTTCAAGAGGAAGCCACTGGCGCCGATGCTGAGCGCTTCGTGAACATATTCGTCGAGATCGAATGTCGTGAGCATCACTACGCGTGCCGCGCCAGGCCTGCCCAGGATGGCGCGCGCCGCAGCGAGCCCGTCCATGACCGGCATGCGAACGTCCATGAGCACGACATCCGGAGAGAGCGACTGAGCCATTTCGATCGCGGCCCTGCCATCTTCGCTTTCTCCAACGACCTCGAACGCCGGTTCGCTGCCGAGAATCAGGCGAAACCCGGCGCGGACGAGTGGCTGATCATCGACGACGAGGATGCGGATGCTCATACCGCCGGCGCTTCTTCGAACGGGATCGTCGCGCGAACGAAGAAGCCGCCCTGTTGTCTCGGGCCGGCATCCACGTTGCCGCCGAACATCCCGACCCGCTGCCGCATCCCGATGAGGCCGTTGCCGATCTCCTCCACTGATGCGCGCTCGCCCAGATTTTCCACTTCGATCTCGAGCGCCGACCGTGCGAAGTACAGGCGGACTGACGCCTCCGCAACGTGCGCATGCTTCAGCACGTTGGTCAGGCTCTCCTGGATGACGCGGTAAGCCGCGAGGTCGAGTCCTGCAACGAGCGGTCGCACGTCGCCGCTAATGGAGATATGGACCGCAAGACCAGCGCGCTTCATCTCGTCCGCAAGTTCATCGATTCGGGCGATGCCGGGTGCGGGCGCCAGTGCTGCCTCGGCATCATCCATCCGCAGCAATCCTACGAGGCGGCGCATCTCCACCAGTGACGCGCGGCCGGTCTGTTCGATCGTTTCCATCGCTCTCTTGGCCGCAGCAGGATCGGAATCCGCGACCAGGCGCGCGCCTCCGGCCTGCACGACCATGACGCTGACACCGTGGGCGACGATGTCGTGCAGTTCCATGGCGATGCGGGCGCGCTCTTCCGCCACGGCACGAGCTCGTTCTTGCTGGCGCTCCCGCTCGGCGTGCGCGGCCCGGTCTTCGAGCAAAGCCAGGAGCTGGGCGCGATTGCGAAACGTTCGCCCGATGATCGCCGCGACGGCGGTCCAGACAGGGACAGGCGCGAACTCGATCGCCGCGTCGAATGATCCGCGCATGAACACGGCGACGTTGAAAAGGAGGCAGCTCGCGACTGTGAGCACGACCGTCCGGTTCGAACGGCTGCTGGCAGCAACCGCGTTCGTCGTCAGCATCAGGGCGAAGAATCCGAGGAAGGACGCCTGCTGAACTGTCGGAGCCTGCGCCACGTCGATCGCTGTCGCCGTCAAGACGATGACATGAGCCGCCAGCGTGTACCGCCGGCGGACCGCGATGCATCCGGTTAGGACCAGTGCAATCGCTACGGACGCGGGCCCAAAATTCGCCGCGTCCTGTACGACTGGAGCGAGCAGGGAGATTGCGAGTCCGATCACCGAGGGGCCCCAGTCGAGCGCCAACGATGATGTAGCGAACCGAGCCCAGCGATGGGTCATCCACAGAATCCTACACGCCGAGCATTGCGGGGGAGTCATCCCATGGGCTGATATCACACGCACCACGAGCGGGACAGGGGTGAGGCCGCTGGATGGACGCGCCGGGCCAGGCGAGCAGGGCACGATGGCGGCGCCTCCGCTATGGAGAGCCAATCAACCGGAGTCTCGTCATGTCACTTTCGTCGTCGCGCTTACTCGCACTCACGGGTGCGCTCTGGATCCTGCTTCTCATCATCGGAAACGACGTGCTTGGCCAGTCCGACGCTGCACCGATGCCGTCGGACGGCCCACAGGTCTTTGCTGACTACTATGCCCAGCACAATGGCGGCCGCGCATGGGCTGGAGTCGCGGTAGAGCTGGCCGGGTTCGCTGCCGGGATGGTGTTCATCGCTACGATAGCAAGCCGCATCCGGTCGATTGAGGTGGTGAGTCAACTGGTGCTCGTCGCTGGGACCATGGCGCTGGCCGTGAAACTCGGTTCAGGCGCCATGCTGCTGACCGTCCTCTACCGTGCGGATGACGGCCTGAGCCCGGAGTTCATCCGTGCACTCTCGGACCTGAGCAGCGTTGGCTTCGTGGTGACGTTCCTTCCGCAAGCGGTATTCGCGGCGGCAGCCGCGATCGGCCTTCGCCGCGCCAATGCGGTCGCCCCATGGGTTTCCTGGTCTGGAATTGGCGCGGCCGTCGCCCTGGTAGCCGGCATGCCGTTCGCCATGGAGGGTCCAGGCTTCATCGGCATGCTGCTCTTACTCGTTTGGGTGATCGCTTGCAGCGTAAACCTCGCGCTTAGAAGCGGTGACTCGCAGGAGAAGCTCAGTTCCAAAGCGCCAGTCATCTCACAGGTCGCGTGAGACCCTGCACCGAAAGAGCCGCTGTGCGACGACTCGGCTCGAGTCACCGTGCAGCGGCTTCAGTTGGTCGGTTATGACCCGATTCAGGCCTACGAGGGGCCCTTCTTCTCCTTCATAAACGCCACCAGTTGCTCGAGGACCGTGCCCCAGCCTTCCGCGAAACCCATCTCTTCGTGCTGCTTGCGGGCCTCTGGCGTGTTGTGGATGGCGCGAGCGGTGTACTTCGTGCCCTACTGGAATTTGACGCTCCGCCCGCTCCCGGCGAAGTAGGGGGACAGCTGCCGATCAGGGTGGGGATGCCAACGCTCGTATCCCAATGGATCATCGCAGCGGGCCGGTAAGGCCCGCTGCGTCATTGGATCCTCGGCTCGTGACCAGCCACGCGAGGCGCTTGTCGCATTCGCCGGCCGGGACGCGACGGGGAATGCTCAGGTCGGTCAGGCGCTGAGAACGAAAGCGCGCGGCTCGGAACCCGGAACTGGGAACGCGGAACTCCTCTAGAATGCCGGCCATGCCCGACCTCACCGTCAGCTTCCCCTTCGTCCTCAACGAGCAAGAGCGGCCGATGATCTGGTTCGCGGCCTGGCTCGTCGGCGATGCCGGCGTCGAGGGGGATTGGTTTCACTCCGCGCGCGGCGCCGCGGAGGTCACCGTCGCCATTCCAGCGGACGCCACCGGCCTCCGCATCCGGAAGTGGCCGAACGACGGCTTCGAGGCCGAGTACGCCGACATCCTCGACCTCGCGCGGCTGCGCACGCTGGACGCCGGCGAGGTCGACTTTGATGTACGTCAAGAATTCAGCCGCCTGCCCGCGCGGATCGGCTAGAATGCGGGCCATTCCGGAGGTGACCCCATGACGAAGCTCGCCAGCAGCGCCCCCAAAGAGACCGTCGACGCGATGTCCGCGCTCGAACGCAGCGTTGTCTTCAACGCCCACCGCTACGTCAGCCCCGGCGCCGAGGGCTGGTCGAAGTCGGTCGCGCCCGGCGACCCAAACCGTCACCTCATGATCTCGGCCGACTGCCACGTGAACGAGCCGCCCAACCTCTGGGTCGAGCGGATCGACGAGAAGTACCGCCATCGCCTGCCGCGCATCGAAGTCGACAAGGACGGCGTGAAGTGGTCGATCACCGAAGGCCACCACCCGGTGAAGCTGCGCGACCTGAAGATGGAGGGCGAAGACCTCGAACGGTCGAAGGTCGGGAAGAGCGACCCGCTCGAGCGCCTCAAGGACCATGCGCGCGACGGCGTCGACGCCGAGGTCATCTTCCCGAACCGCGGCCTGAACATGTGGGCGACGCCGGACCCGCTGTTCAGCCAGGCCCAATGCCGCGTTTTCAACGACTGGTGCTTCGAGACGTACGGCGCCTACTTCGACCGGATTGCGCCGCTCGCCTGCGTGAACACGGGCGACCTCGACAGCGCCATCGCCGAGATTACGCGCACCGCGAAGCTCGGCTTCAAGGGGCTCAGCCTGCCGTGCAAGCCCGTTTGGGGCAACGGCGGCGCACACGACGCGAACTACAACGACCCCGAGTACGACCGGCTCTGGGCCTGCCTGCAGGAAACGAACATGCCGTTCACCTTCCACGTCTCGACGGGCAAGGACCCGCGCGGCGCAAAGGGCCACGGCGGCGCGGTGATCAACTACGTCGTCCATTCGCTCGCGCCGACGGCGGAGCCAATCGTGCATCTCTGCTCCTCGGGCATCCTCGACCGCAATCCGGGCCTGCGGTTCGCGAGCATCGAGGCGGGCATCGGCTGGGTGCCGTGGATGCTTCGCGCGATGGACGAGGCCTACGAACACCACCACTTCTGGGTCTTCCCGAAGCTTTCGATGTTGCCGAGCGAGTTCTACCGGAAGCATTGCATGGCGAGCTTCCAAGAGGACCCGCCGGGCATCGACCTGATGCGCGAGTACGACCTGAGCGACAACTTCATGTGGGCGAACGACTACCCGCACCACGAGGGGAGTTGGCCCCACAGCCAGCAGGCCATCGAACGCACGATGGGCAAGCTCACGGACGACGAGCGCGCAAAGGTGTTGGGCCTGAACGCGGCGCGGCTCTTCGGGTTCGATGTGGCGAAGCTGATGGGCTATCGGGAACAGGTCGCGGCGGGAAAGTGAGGGAGCGAGTCGGACTCGAGCCGAGGCCCTGGTAGGATAGTGGCATGCCTGCGACCGCGACGCGCATCTCCATCGAAGAGTACCTTGCCCTCCCCGAGGACGGCCCGCCGTGGCTGGAGTACATCGACGGCGAGGTGGTGGAGAAACCCGTGGGCACTGCGACACACATGGAGATCATTGCCCGGTTGCTCGAGCTGCTGTTCCAGTACCGGAGGCGCGTGGGAGGGAGGACGGGACCGGATGGCCGATCGCGCTTCGACGATCCCATAAACCCTCGCGCCATGCTCCCCGATGTCTCGTTCTTCCGCCGCGGAGCGCGATTAAGCCATCCAGATGGCACGCTTCACCCTCCAACCTCCGCGGTCGAAGTCCGCTCGCCTGGCCAGACCATGGCCCACCAGCGGGCCCGTGCGTCGTACTATCGAAATCACAGTGTAGAGGAAGTATGGCTGGTTGATGCCGACAACCGCCTCGTTGAGGTCTGGGACGCCGGACGCGACGGTGAGATCTTCACCACCGGGACGCTGACATCGACGGCGCTGCCTGGCTTCGAGGCCGATATCGTCGAGCTGTTCACCGACCTCACGCCCGATTTCGCCTAACGACCGGCGAAACGTGGGTCGATTGGCGTGCCGCGAAGACCCGTCGCAAAGGCGCGGCGGATGATGTGCGTGTCCGCTTCGAATGCCATTTCCGGGAGTGCCTGGGGGTCGTCAAACCACCGTGCAATCTCGATGTCATCGCCGCCGGTGGGCTCGACGCTCGGGTCGGTCGGGTGGGCGAGAAGGACAACTACCAGGCTATGCAGGTCGGGCCGGAAGAAGTTCGAGACGACCGAGAGCAGGCCCGAGACCTGTACCGCTAACCCCGTCTCATCCATGACTTCGCGGCGTGCGGCCGTGAGGAAGTCTTCCTGGAATTCCACATAACCAGATGGCAGGCACCATTGGCTCCCCTGGAACGACCGAGCCCGCCGCCGGCAGAGCAAGAAGCGAGGGCCATCGGTCACGAGTACCGAAACGGCTGGCGAGGGGTTGCGGAACGTGCGCTTCCCGCAGGCGCCCCAGCGCCACGGTTCATCGGCGGCCGAATTCCACGGCGAGCCGCAGTGGGGACAGAACGCGGACGGCGCCGCGAGTCCGCCCGCTGACTCGTATTCGCGAAAGACCTGCTCAGGGGAGTGCATCGGCGCCGCCCTCCGCGTCCGTAGGCTATCGCGCCGCCGTCGTCCCCCAGCTTTCCCAGTAGACGACCTCGTCGACCGGCTTGCGGCTCGTGGGGCCGAAGTTCGCGTCGGGCCACCCGAGGGGGATGAGCGCGGCGGGGAACGCCTCTTCGGGGATACCGATCTCGGCGCGCAGATGCTCCAGGATGCCGCTCTGGAAGGTCGTCAGCACCGTGCCGAGGCCGAGGCCGCGCGCCGCCAGCAGCAGGTTCTGGACCGCGGGATAGAGCGATGACCCCGTCAGCAGCCGGTCGGGGATGCGGTTGCCGTCGGACCAGTAACAGGGGATGACGAGCACGGGCGCGACGCCGACGTTGTGCGCCAGCGCCAGCGCGCCGCTCAGCATCAGCCGGGTGCTCTTGTCGTCCGAGGTCGCGCCGGATTCGAAGTAGGTGCGCATCGCGTCGTTTGTCTGGAGGTGGGCTTCGAGTGCTTTGGCGATCCCGGCGCGGCGTGCCGCGTCTTCGACCACGATCCAGCGCCAGGGCTGGCGGTTAGTCCCGCTCGGGGCCTTGGTCGCCGCTTCGAGGACCTTCCAGAGGAGCTCACGTGGGACCGGGTCGGGCTTGAACTTGCGGATCGCCCGCTGGGTGTAGAGGGCGTCGAACAGCGAATCGGTCCCGGCGGGGGAAGATGTCGTCATCGGGGAGAGCTCCGGACGCCCGCGCAGCGCGGGCAGGTTTGCGCCAGCATACCGCGCGGGCCCGCTTGGCGGTCCGCCTCAGGCGATGGCTGGCGCCGAGAACGCGAGCTGGCCTTCGCCGAAGCACGCCGAAATCGTCTGAAGGTTGCGGAACTGCCGCCAGAGGTGGCCCCGGCCGAGACTCGGGGGCGTTTCGAGGGTCGCGCCTTTGCTGAGGAACGCCTCGGTTGGGCTGGCCTGAGCCGCAACCTCCGCCGCGTAGGTCACGCCATCCCGGCCGGCGAACGTGAGCCAGGGGTCCCAGCGGAGCATCCCAGGGTCGACGGCGCGAAGGTCGGGCAGCGTCATGGTCGCCAGGGGGCCGGATGCAGCATCTGCAACCGTCACCGTCAGGCGGCTGGCGGCGCGCTCGAGCGAGACGCGACCCGGCCGGCAAGGCCCGCCGATGGCGCCCGCGACGGCGTCGGCGTCGCCATCAACGATCGCTTCGACGAGGACGTTGCGCGGGAGGAGCTTGTGACGCCCACCGACCGCGAGCAGCGCGACGCGGTGTGGCCCATCGATCACGAGGAGGCGGGCGTACGTCGGGATTGGGCGGCCAGCGTCGGCGGGCAGCCGGCTGAGGGCCGCCGCCTGGTCGACTTCGAACGTGATCTGGGCCCAACGCGCCGCTTCGAAGCGCAGGCCGCCGGCGGCCGCCCCCAGTGCAGGGGCGGCGACGGTCGCGAGGTCGAGAAGGCCACGGTCTGGCATGGTCGCCCCCTACTCCGCAATCACCGGCGCGATCCCGATGCCGATAGCGCCCGGGCCGAGCTGGGAGCCGATCGTCGCGCTCAGGTTGGTCACGATAACACGGGCGATCGCTGGGGAGCGTCGCAGCGACTGGGCGACGCGCTCCGCGCGATCGGCCGCCACCGCGTGTGCGACCAAGGCGATGGCGCGGTTGCCGCTCGTGAGCCGCGATGGGGCCCTGCGCGCGGCCTCCGTCAGGCCATCATCCTGCGAGGCGGCGCGCGCGACGCCGGTGATCCTCGAACCGACGCGGAGCAGGGCCGTATCGTCGACGGGGCCAAGCTTCTCCTCGATCAGCGGCAAGCGCCCGGCGCGCTCGATCCATGCGACATCCGCGGGCACGAAGAGCGCGTCGCATTGCGGCCCGGCCTCTTCGATGGCGGCGAGGAGTTTGGCGCGGTCCCATCCGGCCCGCACCGCGCCGGCAAGGCTGAGGGCCAGCGCCCCGAGTCCAACCGAGGCGACGCCCGCGTGGATCACCTTCATGTCGGCGGAATCGAAGCTGAGCATGGCCGCGAGTGCGGTCGTGAAGCTTGGGTTGACGTCGAATGGCGAGACGATGCAGAGCGGCGACTCGCCGGCCTCGAAGCACTGCGTGAAGATCGCCCGGAAGCTGGCCTCGGGGACGCCGAACGGCTTGGGCGCTTCACCATCGCGGGCCATGCGTCCGTAGAGCTCGGCGGGCGAGAGGTCGCCGTCGCTGAACGCCTGATCGCGGAACGCGAAGCGCGAGGGCGCGACGGCGATGCCCGCCTCGGCCGCGACGTCGCCCGGAAGGTCTGCCGTTGAGTCGGTCACCAGGACGAGCTTCCCCATCGGGAACCCCGGTCTCGTTAAGATGCAGGCGATCCTAACTGTTTGCGCGAGGCTTCGAAAGTTGACACGGCCGGTCGGCCTCGCCATCGTTCGGGGTCGCAAGCAGCGCCACCAGGCGACGGAGGCCGGCCAGTGAAGTTCGGCATCTTTTTCGAGCACTCGGTGCTCAAGCCGTGGGACGACCGGTCGGAGTATCGCGTCCTCAAACAGGGCGTGGAACAGGTGGAGGTCGCCGACGAAGTCGGGTTCGACCAATGCTGGGAGGTCGAGCACCACTTCCTGGAGGAATACTCGCACTCGCCCGCGCCCGAGGTGTTCCTTTCGTATTGCGCGGCGCGGACGAAGCGCATCCGCTTCGGCCACGGCATCGCGCTGATGCTCCCGCCGATCAATCACCCCGCGCGGGTGGCCGAGCGGGCGGCGACGCTCGACATCCTCAGCGATGGCCGCCTCGAGTTCGGCACCGGCCGTTCGGCGACCTGGACCGAGCTCGGCGGTTTCGGCTGCGAGCCGGACCACACGAAGGAGATGTGGGACGAGTGCACGCGCGCCCTCGTCAAGATGTGGACATCGTCGAACGTGGGGTGGAACGGGAAGCATTTTTCGATGCCGCCCCGTAACGTGATCCCCAAGCCGATCCAGAAGCCGCATCCGCCGCTTTGGGTGGCCGTGCAGTCGCCGGAGACGGCGGTCCAGGCGGGCGAGCGAGGCATGGGGATGCTCGGGGTGACGCTCGGGGCGCCGCTCGACTACGAACAGATCGTGAAGGACTACCGTCGTGCGATCCGCACCTGCGAGCCCGTCGGCGAGTTCGTCAACGAACAGGTGAACGGCGTCGCGTTCATGTACTGCGACGAGGACGACGCCCAGGCGAAGGCCGTCGGCGGCATGAGCGTCGTGCAATTCGGGACGCGGGCGGCGCACCTCGTCGGTGTCGGCGGGATCTATCCGTCGCCGGCCTACCACGCCCATTCGAGCGCGGCCCCCCTTCGCAACCGGCCTGGCGACGTCGTCGGGCCCGTCCGCGAAGGGACGCCGATCGGCGACCCAGAGTTCTGCATCAAGCAGCTCAAGTGGTGGGAAGAGGTTGGCGTCGACCGGATGTGCTTCTTGCTCAACACCGGCGAGACGATCCCGCAGGAAAAGGTCCTGGGTTCGCTGCGCCTGTTTAGTGAGCAGGTGATGCCCGCGTTCACCAAGCGCGAGCGGGCCGAGGCGGCGCGCGCGGCCGAATTCGCCGCAAAGGACGCCGCTGACCGCCGAGCCGCGGGCGTGCCGATCGCGTGACGGGCGTGCGGCTTAAGAGCTTGCGCCGCTGGCCTCGGACGCGCTGAGCGGCTTGACGGGCCATTCCTCGCCGTCGCGGTACACTGCGCCCATGGAGCGGTTGTTGGGCTGGCAGCACGGACGGAGGCGGGCGTCGCTGGCCCTGCTGTTCGCCTTGCTTCCAATGTTGACGTTCGTGGGCCACTGGCCGGAGATGGAGGTCTCGCTCCCCGGCGGGGCTGGCGTCCTCCGGCTGCCGGGCGGCGAACCGCCGCATTCGGAAGAAGGCGACCACGCCCGCCATTGCCACGCTGGCGTGGCTTCGTGCGGCGATCAGCCTCCGACGGGCAGCGTCCCGCTCGCCGTCCTTGGCGCGTTCGTGGACGGGTTGCCCCTCAGCGACGCGTTTGCCCGAGCTCTGGCGGAGTCCACGCCGCTTCGCGCCTCGGTGCTCGCCGCCGAGCCGCCACCTCCGCGATCGCTCGCTCTCTAGCCTTCCCGCCCTCGACGAACCCGTTGTACGAACCACGGAGAGTGAACCTCATGTCCCGATGGATCCCTCGCGCCCTGGCGGGCGCTGTCCTGGCTGCAAGCGCAGCCTTCCTTTTGGCTGCCTGCGACGAGGGCAGCGCCAGCAACGGCGACGCGCTGCAGGTCGCCAGCGCGGTCAATTTGCTCGATTCGGCCGGCCTGCACGGCATCGACGACAGCATCAACAAGGACCAGAAGGTCCCGGCGACGGCGAAGACCGCGGCCCAGAAAGCGGCCACGGTGACCCGCCTGACCTCGTGGCCGACCAAGAACTTGCGCGACACGGCCGAGGATCTGGCCGATACGCTGGAGGAGCTGGCGACCGTCCTCGACGCCGAACAGCCCGACCTGAAGAAGGCCGGCGAACTCGCGAAGAAGGCGCACGACCTCGAGCACGACCTTTCGCACGACACCTGGGCCCACCTCTACGAGGAGGCCGGGATCGCCAAGGAAGACGACGACCACCACCAAGAGTAGGCGTCAGTTTGCCCGCGGCCCGGGGGGAGCCCCGGCCACGGGCCTGTCCCGGAGGTGCGCGACATGCGCTGGTTCTTGGCGGTCCTTGTCCTCGGCGTCCTTGTGGCGCCGGCCGTCGCCTTCGCCCATGCGGAGCCGGCCCAGCTGCGGCCAGGAAGCGGAGCGGTGCTCACATCGGCGCCGCTCGCGGTCGAGATCCTGATGACGCAGGAGATGGCGCGCCAGCCGGGCGCGAACGATATCGACGTGTTCGACGCCAAGGGCGGCGAGGTCACCACGGTCGCGGCGGTGATCGACAACGGCAACCGGAAGCGGCTGACGGTCGCGCTCCCTTCCACGCTCGCGCCCGGCGCCTACACGGTGAAATGGAAGACGCTGAGCGCCGAAGACGGCGACGCCGCCGACGGGTCGTACCCGTTCACGGTCGACCCGTCGGGCACGGCGTCGAAGGGCGACGAGGGCGGCGGGGCTGACCCGGCCCCGCCGCCGTCTCCCGGGGCTGGCGGCGGCGGGGCGGCCGTCATCAGCCCCGGCGCAGACGATTCGACTTGGATCTTCGCGCTGGCGACCGGTCTCGGCGGGGTTGCGATCGGCGCGGCCGTCACCTTCCTGCTTGTCCGGCGGCAGGCATGACCCGGCGCGTCGTCTTCGTGGTCATAGCGGTGCTGGCCGCTGGCTTCGTCATCGGCGGGCCGCGGGGCGTCTTGGCCCACGCGACCCTCCTCCAGTCGGAGCCGCCCGCAAACGCTTTTCTCCAGCGCGGGCCCACGGAGGTGACGCTTTCGTTCGCCGAGCCGGTGGACCCCGCGGCAAGCGCCGTCCGGGTGCTCGACGGCGCCGGCGGACTTGTCCACGAAGGGGCGGCCGAGCTCTCCGCTACTGGCACGACGCTCCGCCTGCGCCTCCCGAGCGCGCTTGGGCCGGGCTTCTACAACGTCATCTGGTCGAACGTCTCGCGCGTCGATGGCCACGCGCTCCGGGGCGCGTATCCGTTCACGGTGCTCAACGCCGATGGATCGCTGCCTGCCGGGGCGAACCTCCTTGGGGAGTCCGGCAGCGAGGCCGACCCGCCGCCATCCGAGGACGGCGTGGCCGTGCGGCTCCTCGCGCTGCTCGGCCTTTTGGGCGCCGCCGGGCCCGCGCTGATCATCCTTCTTGCTCAGCCTCCGGCCGCGGTCCGGCGGAGGCTGGCGTTCGTTGCCGCCTCGGGGGTCGCAGTTGTCGCGATTGCGACGGTCCTCTCGGGCTTCGAGTTGGCGAACACCTACGAAAGCTTCTCGTTCCGCGAGTTAGTCTTCGAGACGCGGTCGGGGCGCTGGTGGCTCCTCCGCTGGGCGGCGCTGGGCGTCGTCGCCGCGGGCGCGTGGGCCTCCTTGCGGACGCCTGGGAAGGCCTGGCCCGCGCTCGGCGCGCTCGCCGGCGTCGCGTTCTACCTGGTTGGCTTCACGGCGACGAGCCACGCCGCCGCCGGGACGGGCTCGAACTGGGCGATGGCGTTCGATGCGCTCCACGGGTGGGCGGCGGTGGCCTGGGTCGCCGCCGTCGCCGGGCTGGCCTTTTACCTCCGTCTCGCTTGGCGGGAGCATCACTACGCCGCGTTCGCCGCCCGTTTCGGCCTCGTGGCTTCGCTCGCGGTCTTCGTCGCGGCCGCGGCCGGCCTCTTGAACGCGCTCGTCCAGGTGGATAGCGTCGACCGGCTGACGTCGACCAACTACGGCGTCGTCCTTGCGCTGAAGGTTGCCGTGCTCGTCCCGTTGGGCGCGCTTGCCGCCTGGAACGCGCGCTGGGGCCGCCGGCGGGCCGTCGGGCGAAAGGCGAGCCCGCGACCCTTCCTCCTGACGGTGACGGCCGAGGCGTTGCTCGGCCTGGTGATCGTCGCGCTCGGCGGCGTGCTGACGCAGACGACGGCGGCGAAGTCCGTCCCGGAGTCGCTCGATGCGAAGCCGTTCGCAAGCACCCTGCCTGCGGGCGAACTCGCGGTGCGCCTCGCGGTCGACCCGAACCGTACCGGCTTCAACACCTTCACCGTGCAGGTCCGCGATGCCGCAGGGGCGCAGGTTGAGGTCCAGCGCGTCCGCCTGGTGTTCCGCTACCGGGAAGACCAGCAGGTCGGGCCTTCGACGCTGGTCCTCGCCCGGAACAGTTCGGGCGACTACCTCGGGCAGGGGCCTTACCTGACGCTTGAGGGCGGCTGGCAGGTCGAGGTCGAGGTGCGTCGCGCCGATAAAGACGACGTCCGCGCCTTCTATGAGGTGCGGCCGGCCGGCGCGCCGGTCGCGGCCTTCGCCGCACGGGACGCGTGGGGCAATCCGGCTGCGGCTGTCTCGTGGAACACCACGGGTGGGCTGGTGGCGGCGCTCATCGGCCTGGGGGTCGCGCTCTTCAAAGGGCGCATCCCGCACCGGCGTCGCGGCTGGGCCTGGTCGGCGAATGGGGCGACGCTGGCGGGTTTCGGGCTCGGGACGCTGCTGCTCTTCGGCGTGCATGGGCACGAACAGGAAGGGCTCCCGCAGAACCCGATCGCGGCGGACGCGGACTCCATCAACCGCGGCCGGGAAATCTACCTGCAGAATTGTATGGCCTGCCACGGGCGAAGCGGCGTCCCGCCGCCGGGCCTCAAACTCGAACCTTACCCCTTGGACCTGACGGTCCACGCACCCCTGCACGCCGACGGCCAGCTCTTCCGGTTCATCGCCGACGGCCTCCCCGGGACCGCGATGCGCGCCTGGGGCGAGGGGCCAGACTCGCTGTCGGACGAGGAGATCTGGCACCTCGTCAACTTCTTGCGGACGCTGGGCTCGGTGACGACGACCGACCGGTAACGCCGGCCCGGCTTAGCGCCGCTGGGCGGGCTCCGCCGTCTCGGTCCAGAGGCTCGTGAGCGTGCGGGTCTTGATCCGCCAGCCGGCGGGCGTGCGGACGAGGATGTCTTCGTAGTAGCCGCCGAGGGTGTAGCAGCGGCCACCCTCGGCCTCCGGGAAGATGTGGCTCGCCTGAAGGTAGATCTTGCTCCGGGCCTGATCGCCGTCGATCGTCACCCGGTGGTTGCCGAGCAGGTGCTGGGTCGCCCGGAAGCGGCTGAGGGCGCGTTCACAGTAGGCCGAAACCACGTCGATGCCCTGAAGGTGGACGTCGCCGGGGTAGTGGACATCGCAGTCCGGCACCCAGATGGTGGCGAACAGCGCCCAGTCCTTGATGTCGAGCGCCTCGGCGTAGGTGGTGCAGAGGTCGTAGATCGCGAGGCGGTCGGCGATGGCGTCCACGGGCTACTCCTCGTTGCGGGCGGGCGGCTCGATGCCCAACTCGGCGAGATGCGCCTTCATGTGGGGTGGCGCCATCAGGTGGTTCGTTTGGTACGTGCCGGGGTGGACGGGTTCGACGCCCATCACGGCGTTAAACCGGTGGGAGAAGTCGAACGTCCCGATGGCGATCGCGAGCTCGACGATCTGCTTTTCCGAGTAGTGCTCGCGGAGGCTGTCCATCAGGGCGTCGTCGACCGTCTGGCCGGCGGCCGTGACCCAGGATTCGACGAGGGTGAGCGCGAGCTTGAGGCGCTCGGGGAGGTCGCTGGTCTCGTAGGTGGGGAGCTTGGCGACCATCTCTTCGTCCATGCCCTGCTGTTGCGCCGCAACAGCCCGAGCCATGCCTCAGAACATGCATCCGTGGAGCTGGGCGGACTTGATGCGGCAGAGGTCTTTGACGAGGGGGTCGAGCTCGCCGTATTCCCAGAGCGTGCCGTAGCTGGCCTTGAACGCCTCCCAGAGGGCTGGGTGGCGCATGTAGACGCCTCCGAAGCCATGGGCGCCTTCGACGGTGGGGATTCGGGTCATCTGCTGCCTCCGTGGGGGGACTTTACCAAAGCGGGGCGGGTTGCGCGCGGTGTGGGGAGATGAGACGGCGACGAGCGTCTCATCGAGGGTCGCCGTCGCGGATGAGCCAGGGTGGCGCTGGGATGAGCCTTGATGGGCCTCCGGCTCATTGGATCAGCGTTTCATGAGCCAAGGCTCATTGGGCTCATTGAGTGTGGCGGTGGGGCGCGTTTGGGCGAGGAGCGGGGTTGGGTGCAAGGCCCGAGGGTAGCGTGGATCGCGGCGGTCCGTCAGGGGACGTTGGCAGGGTGTTGTGAGCGGGGTTCTTTGCGACGGCCCCGTCACTGGCGTTCCGGGCTCTGATTTTGAGTGGAGCGTCCTGAGACTGCGTGGCCGGGCGCGCGGGCGGCGGCGTGACCGCTCCCGGGTCGTCGCGGTACTGAGGAGAGTCGGGCGTGTGGTGAGACTGCGTGGGGCGGCCCGCTTGCTGACGCTCGCGGCTGTGCGGGGGTCGCTGGCGGGGGCGAGGACGCTTCCTGACGGTCGCGGTGCGGATGCGCGGGGGGAGTCACTGGCGGGATGGGGGAGGTAGACTGCGGGGCATGCCGAGCTATAACGATATCCTCTACGCCATCGAGGACGGAGTCCTCACGATCACGATGAACCGGCCCGAGAAGCTGAACGCGGCGACGACGCCGATGACGATGGAGATGGTCGACGCGTTTCAACAGGCGGACGCGGACGACAGCGTGCGCGCGGTCATCCTGACCGGCGCGGGGCGGGGCTTCTGTGCCGGAGCCGATGTTTCGGGCGGCAACGTGTTCGCGGAGCTGGGCGCGCGTGACCCGGGCGGGCTGCTGACGCTCCAGATGTTCGCGTGTAAGAAGCCGATCATCGCGGCGATCAACGGGCCGGCGGTGGGCATGGGCGCGACGATGATCCTGGCGGCGGACATCCGGGTGGCCTCCGAGAGTGCGCGGTTTGGCTATGTCTTCGCGCGGCGGGGGATCGTGCCGGAGTCGGCGAGCTCGTGGTTCCTGCCGCGGATTGTGGGCATCTCGAAGGCACTGGAATGGTGCATGTCGGGCCGGGTGTTCGGGGTGGAGGAAGCGAAGGCGGCGGGGCTCGTCCGCGATGTCGTACCGGGGGCGGAGCTGTTGGCGAAGGCGGGCGAGCTGGCGCGGGAGATCGCTGCGAACGCGTCGGCGGTGAGCGTGGCGCTGACGCGGCAGCTGTTGTGGCGGATGTTGGGCGCGGACCACCCGATGGTGGCGCACCGGCTGGAGTCGAAGGGCGTGGACGCGATGGGGCAGACGCGGGACGCGGACGAGGGGGTGCTGTCGTTCTTGGAGAAGCGTCCGGCGGTGTTCACGATGCGTCCGAGCGACGAGATGCCGGCGTTTTTCCCGTGGTGGGAGGAGCCTGCGTTCGAGGGGTGAGGACTTAAGCGCTGGCGGCCAGAACGCGGTGGAAGCTAGGCGACTTGGCTGGGATTCGACCTAAATTCCTCGAATCGAGGTCCGGTCACGAACTGGCTCAGACCGCCCGCAATCGCGTCAGCGTTAGCTCTGCAAGCCTCCGGAAGGTTGTCCATGAAGCGTGCCAACGCTTCGTTCGCACTTTGCTGCGACTTCGAGATGACCCTGATGCTCGAAACGCTCTTGGCGTGCGTGCGCATAAGTTCCATTAGGTCGGCGTCGAGTCCACTCGTCCCGATCGCGAGCACAATGTCGGTTTCTGAAAGGCAATCAGCGAGGCTGTTCCGCGTAACCGTGGGCAGGAGCACGTCATCCAGCGACTTGTCGAGTAACGGCGCCGTTAAGACCGGGTAGCCAGCAGCGTACCTACTAGCCCCGACGTTGATAAATATTCCGTGCTGCTTGGTTCGATCGAATGTTAGTTGACTCAGCGGAACTACTCTCACGGAGTTCAGTGGGCTCCATGTGGTCAAGTCGAGTTCTTGATTAACCAAGGAAATCCAGTGATTGAAGTCTCGGGGTGAGCTGCTATCACTGGCAGAGAATGGAGCGATCCAGTTGCAGGATCCGTGAATTTTGTATATCTGAAACTGACTTCCTTTGGGAAGATTGTAGTCGTCCATGTCTAGTTGGTCGACCGGTGGGAGATGGCCCAGGCCGAATAGTGCGGTCTCTAGAATTAGGTCGTAGTTTAAGACAACAAATGTTACCCGATGGAAGGCATCCAAGAGTCCGCGAACTAGTAGGCTTGTCGCGTCAGGGTGGTCCACATAGTCGATGGTCGCGGACGCCAGGAGGCGCATCAAGAAGGTGGGGATGCTTTTGAAAGCTGCGCGACGTACCGGGTGCGCGCTTTTAGCCCACTCAGACAGCGCTGCTTCGAAGCTATTGGTCGTCCCCCTGGAGCTCAATTGGGTGGCGATCGACGACCAGATACCCGGAAACGACGGCAAGTCCGCTCCAAGGCGGTAGAACCGTTTCTCGTTAAAAAGCGTGTTCGCAAGCGGTGGCTGCCAAAGTTCGCTACGCACGGGTGTAGTTCCGGCGTGGCAGTCGTGAGAGGCACCTGCCCCAAGCACGACCGTGACGTTCATGCGTTGAGAGTCGCCCATCAGCCGCACTTGTTGTAGAAGCAGTTGCGGCAGACGAGGCAGCCCTCGGCGTAGTCCAGGACGGCGCCGCATTCGGGGCAGCCGATGCCGCTCGGGACCATGTCGCCCTTGTTGCTCATCGCGTGCACGCCGGTGCTCTCGGCGATTTGCGAAAGCGGGATGAGCGGCGCTTGGACGGCGGCCTCCGTCTCGCCGAACTTCATCTCCAGCCAGCGGAAGACGTAGTCGACGATGCTGGTCGCCAGCGGGATCTGCTTGTTCGTCGTTGGGCCGCTGGGCTCGAAGCGCGAATTCTTCATCTTCGAGGCGATGTCGCGCATCGGGACGCCGTACTGCAGGGCGTAGCTCGTGAGCATCGCGACTGTGTCCATGAGGCCGCTGACGGTCGAGCCCTGCTTGCTGACGTTGATGAAGACCTCGCCGGGCGTCCCATCCGGGAAGAGGCCGACGGTCATGTAGCCTTCTTGTTCGCCGACGCGGAACTTGTGGGTGATGGAGGCGCGCTCATCGGGGAGCTTGCGGCGGACGGGGCCGCTGTAGCGGGTGACGAGGGCCTGCGCTTCGGCGACGGCGAGCTCGGCGTCGTCCGTGCCGGCCGCCTTGGCGCTGTCGTCGAACTTGAGGACCTGGAGTTCTCGGGAGCCGTCGCGGTAAATCGTGATGCCCTTGCAGCCAGTCGCGTAGGCCTGTTCGTAGGCGGTGCGCACGTCGTCGACGGTGGCGCTGTTCGGGAAGTTGATCGTCTTGGAGACGGCGTTGTCGGTGAACTCCTGGAAGGCGGCCTGCATCTTGACGTGCCAGACGGGCTCGATGTCGTGGGCGGTAACGAAGACGTCCTTGACCCACTGGGGCACTTCGGCGCGGTCGGCGAGGTGGCCGCCGCGGGCGAGGAACTGGATGAGTTCGTCGCTATAGAAGCCCTCGGCCTTGGCGACCTCTTCGAACTGGCGGTTGACCTCGGCGAGCTCGGTGCGCTTCGTCGGGTCGTCCTTGTCGAGGTAGTGGGAGCGGATGAAGGCGAGGGCGAAGACGGGCTCGATGCCGCCGGAGCAGTCGGCGATGATCGAGAGGGTGCCGGTCGGGGCGATGGTGGTGCGCGTCGAGTTGCGCATCGGGCGGGGGCCTTCGCGGCCGGCGGGGCCGTAAATCGAAAGCTCCCAATCCGGGAAGCTGCCGCGGACGGCGGCGAGCTGGGCGCTGGCGGCGTCCGCCTCCTTCTGGATGAAGCCCATGACCTCGCGGGCGACGTCGAGGGCCTGCTGGGAGTTGTAGGGGACGCGGAGCTCGATCAGGAGGTCGGCCCAACCCATCACGCCGAGGCCGATCCGGCGGATGGCGTGGGAGGTCTCGGCGATCTCGGGGATGGGGTAGCTGTTCATCTCAATAACGTTGTCGAGAAGGTGGACGGTGCGGCGGACGACCCGGCCGAGGCGGGCGAAGTCGACGGTCTTTTCGCCGGAGACGCCGGCGGTGAAGCGCCCGAGGTTGAGGGAGCCGAGGTTGCAGGAGTCATATGCGTAAAGCGGCTGTTCACCACATGGATTTGTTGATTCGACGGGGCCGCGCTTCGGGACCGGGTTTGCACGCCCGGCGTTGATCCGGTCGATGAAGACGACGCCGGGGTCGCCGTTCTTCCAGGCGTTCTCAAACATCGTCGACCAGACGGTGCGCGCGTCCTTCTTGCCGGCGGGGAGGCCGATCTTCGGGTTGATCAGGTCGTACTCGGTGCCCGCTTCGACAGCCTGCATGAACGCGTCGGTGACGGCGACGCTGATGTTGAAGTTCTGGAGCGTGGTCATGTCGGCTTTCATCGCGATGAAGGCGTCGATGTCGGGATGGTCGACCCGGAGGATGCCCATGTTCGCGCCGCGCCGGGTGCCGCCTTGCTTGATAGCCTCGGTTGCGGCGTCGAAGACGCGCATGAAGGAGACGGGGCCGCTGGCGACGCCCATGGTGGACTGCACGCGGTCGTTCGCGGGGCGGAGGCGGGAGAAGGCGAAGCCGGTGCCGCCGCCGGACTTATGGATGAGCGCGGTGTTCTTCACGGCTTCGAAGATGCCCTCGATCGAATCCGGCACGGGGAGGACGAAGCAGGCGGAGAGCTGTTGCAGTTCGCGCCCGGCGTTGACGAGCGTCGGCGAGTTCGGCAAGAAGTCGAGCGACGAGATCGTCTCGTAGAAGAGCTGCTCCGCGGCGGCGCGGTCCGCTTCGGCGCCACCAAACCGGAGCTCGGCCTCCGCCAGGTTATGGGCGACGCGGCGGAAGCAGCCGTCGGGCGTTTCGATGGCGTCGCCTTGGTCGTTACGCGCCATAATCCGCCGTTCCATGACGACGAGGGCGTTTTCGGAGAGGGGCGTCGGTTCGAAGTCGTTGGGGTTCGACTCGCGGCCGGTGCGGGTGGCGATGACCATGGCGGGGGCTCCTCGGATGCAAGATGGGTGAGCTGAACCCCGCGGCGTTGGTCGCGAGGGGGTGGTGGAGGAACAAACGTTCTAGATTCTACCCGATGCGGACTACCGTTGTCGCGGGCCGCACTTCGTCGCTCCTGCGGATGACGGGCGTGGGCTCCAGGCCGCGGCAAGGCACGAGTTGCCGGCCGCCGGAGAGCCGGAGTGCGGCCGGGTCGGAGAAGTGATCCATGATTGCCCGGGCAGCGCCATCGACCCCTTCGCGCTCAACGAGGTCGATGATTTGGCGGGGGCGGTAGTCCCGGACGACGAGGAAGTAGGCTTTTTCCGAGAGCACGAGGCCCTGGATGTCGGCGTGGCCTTCCGGGGTGCTGGTGATGGCACCGTTGAGCATGGCTCCGTGGAGCTCCCAAATCCGTTTGCTCATCGTGCGGCTCCTGCGTGGGGGATGGGGGCGAGGGGGCGCAAGTCGACAGCTTCGAGGCGATGCCTCGGTGCGGGCTCTTCGACGGGCAAGGTGAGCTGCCGGTTGCGGTCGTCGTGGCCACCAGCGTGGCCTTCTTCGAGTGCGCGGACGGCCTCCTTGAGGGAATCGAGGTCCGCAAAGGGGCGGTAGACCGAGGCGAAACGGATATACGCGATGTGGTCTATCCGGCGGAGCGCCTCCATCGCCAGCTCCCCCAAAGCTGCCGATGGGATCTCGCTCCGGTTTTCGGCCGAGGCCTTCGCCTCGATCTCCGCGCAGGCGACGTGGATCTCTTCGAGCGCCACGTTTCGTTTGCTGCAGGCTTTCCACATGCCGCCAGCGAGCTTTTCGCGGTTGAAGGGCTCACGGCGACCGTCTTTCTTGACGACCTGGAGCTCGGACAGTTGCACGGCTTCCATCGTGCTGAAGCGCTGGCCACAGGCGATGCATTCGCGGCGGCGGCGGATGCCGTCGTCGTTCGCACGGCTATCCGTTACTTTGCTATCGCGATGGTTACAAAAGGGGCAACGCACGGGCCGGGGCTCCTTGACGGAAGACGAGAGGCTTCGTGCGGCGTGCGGATCATAATCCGCCAACCAGCGTAGTCACCTTATCATTTCTTTCCGCAGCTAGCGCAGCGTAAGCCCCAGATCTAGGGCCTGTCAACAGTTTGGCTACCAGATCTTGGGGTTTCAGCGCCGGCGTGCATGGTGAAAGTCGCAGGGTGGCGTGTCCGTCCAGGGCGACAGAATGCCGCTTCCAGGGTGAAGACAGGTGCCACGCCCGCCTTCGGCGTCTTCCACGAACTCGCGGCAGTTGCCACACGCTTTCACGGCTCGCGCCCGCGATTCCCCCGGCCAGAAGGCTGCAAAGTCGTCGACGCTGAGCTCGTGAAGGCCGAGGTCGAAGGGGTCAGCTCGCGGTTCGAAGCTGACGGGCGCGTTGGCGCCGCCGAAGAGCGAGTCCCGCTTCTGCTGGCGACGTTCTTGTTTGCGCGACTTGCGGCGGCCCATCCACGCGAGGGTACCGGCCCCGCGCCGGGGCGGCTACACTCCGCGGCGATGAAAGCCGTCGCCTGGTCCGACCCGCATTCGCTCAGTATCGAGGATCGTCCCGAGCCGAGCGCAAGCCCGGGACAGCTCGTCGTCCGCATGACCTCCGTGGGGATCTGCGGGACGGACCTCCACTTGTACAAAGGCGAGTTCCAGGCACGCAAAGGCGTGGTCGCCGGCCACGAGATCGCGGGCGTCGTGGTCTCGGGCGATGGTCTCGCCGCCGGCACGGCGGTGGCGGTCGACCCGATGCTCTCGTGCCTGCACTGCGCATCGTGCCGGGAGGGCCAGTCGTCCGTTTGCCAGGCATCGACGCTTATGGGCATTTCGGCGGACGGCGGGATGCAGGAGTATCTGGCGGCGCCCGCGGCGAACTGCTACCCGCTTCCGCCGGGGATCGACCCGCAGCTCGGCTCGCTGGCCGAGCCGGCGGCGGTCGCGATCCGCGGCATCCAGCGGGCGGAGATCCCAATGGGCGCCAGAGTGCTGGTGCTTGGCGCCGGGCCCATCGGCCTGATGTGCGCGATGCTCCTCCGCGACCGCGCGGGCGAGGTGGCGATCACGGCGCGTTACGCTCATCAGGCGGCAGCCGCGCTCGCGCTCGGCGCTTCCGCCGCGTTCGAACCAGGGAGCGACGATCTGAAGCGGTGGTCGCGGGCCCGTCGACCGGATGTCGTCGTCGAGACGGTTGGTGGCACGGCGGACACGCTGGCCGAAGCCTTCCGGGTGGTCCGCCCTGGCGGCACGATTGTCGCAATCGGGGTGTTCACGGGGCACACGCAGATCAACGGCTTCAAGCTCGTCAACGAGGAGATCAAGCTTGTAGGTTCCGTGATGTACGGTCGCGCTGGCTCGACCTCGGAGTACGGGGTTGCTGCGAGCCTGCTCGGGCGGTATGCCAGCGACCTTCCGCGGTTCCAGACCGCGGTTTTTCCGCTCGCACGTGCTCGTGAAGGCTTTGAGGCAGCGGTCGACAAAACGACCGGGAACCTGAAGGTCGCGCTCGTCCCCTGATGGTGGCGCCTTAGGCGGCGCGGGCCGAGCGGGCCTCTTCCGGTAGGACGCGGTCGAGCGGGACTGGCTCGCCGATGTGATAGCCCTGCGCGTAGTCAACTCCGAGGTCCCGGAGCACCTCCACCGTCGCTTCGTCCCCGACGAACTCGGCGATCGTCTCCTTTCCTAGCCCGCGGGCCAGCTCCACCATCGCGCGGACGAGGTGCTGGTCGCCGAGGTCGGTGACGAGATCCACCACGAAGCTCCCGTCGATCTTGAGAAAGTCGACGGGCAAATGCTTCAGGTAGGCGAACGAGGAGAAGCCGGCGCCGAAGTCGTCGATTGCGAAGCGGCAACCGATGGCGCGGAGGTTTTCGATGAAGGCGCGCGCCGTGCTCATTTCGGCGATGGCCGCTGTCTCGGTGATCTCGAAGATGAGGTTCGTCGGGTCGACGCCTTCGTTGACGATCACCTCACGCGTGAAGGCGAGGAATCCGCTGTCGGCGAACGCGCGCCCAGACACGTTGACCTCCAGGGCGATCGGGCGCCCGGCCCGTTGGCAGGCCCCTGCGAACCTCGCTGCTTCGGTCACGACCCAGCGGTCGAGCTGGTGGATGAGCCCGGACCGTTCGGCCACACGCAAGAACTGCGCGGGCGGGAGCCACTCACCTTCAGTGGTGCGGATCCGGAGGAGCAGTTCGTAATGCACGGCGCCAGACGCGATGTGGCGGATTGGCTGGGCGACGAGCGCGAGGCGGCCCTCGTCGATCGCGTCGCGGACGTTCTGCTCGAGCACGAGTTGCGAGTCGATGGGGGTCGAGCGGAGCGCCTCGGAGTACACGCTATACCCGTCGCGTTGTTCCTTTGCCGCGTACATCGCGAGGTCTGCGTTGCTCAACAGGTCGCGGAGGGTTGTGCCATGCTCGGGGGCGAGCGCGATCCCGACGCTGGCGGTCACGCGTAACGATCGCCCGGACGTGAGGAAGCGGAGGTCGCTGATGGAGCGCGAAATCGCTGCGGCGGCCAGCCGAGCGGCGGTCGCGCCGGCGTTATCGAGGAAGACCGCGAACTCGTCTCCGCCGAGGCGTGCGGCGGTCCCGGAGTCTCCAGCTGCGGCGCGGATCCGGTCGGCGACCGCCACGAGCATGTCATCGCCGGCGCGGTGGCCCATGCTGTCGTTCACGTACTTGAAGCCGTCGAGGTCGATGAAAAGCAGCGCCGCCGGCCGGACGCCGGGCTGGGCGAGCTGAGCTTCGACGATGTCGCCGAACGCGCGGCGGTTGAGGAGCTGCGTGAGCCCATCGCAATGGGCAAGGCGCTCGAGCTTTGCTTCGGTCGCCTTCTGGTCCGTGATGTCGCGCATGATGGCGGAGACCGCCTTGGCGCCGGAGTTCTCGTGGAGTAGGACAACGGCCGAGACGGGCACGGCGCCCGTCGCGGTGAGGACGGTGGTTTCACCCGTCCAAAAGCGGTGTTCACGCAACGTCGCCGCGAGGCCCGGGAACGAGGCGCCCCAGCCAGCGAGGTAGTCGCCGGTCAGCGGGTCGTCCGGGCCGAGGCCCATCATGCGGCGTCCGGCGCGGTTCAGGAACAATGGCTCGCCGGTGGTGGTCATGGTGCCGACCAGGTCTGAAGTCGACTCGATGATCGTTTCAAGGCGGGCGAGGCTCAGCGTGCGCTCGGCGACCCGTTGTTCGAGCTCCGTCCGGGCGCTGGAGAGCTCCTGAGTGAGCCGCCGGTTTTCGATCAGGATGGCTACCTGGCGCGCACCCACGGCGACCGCTGCGCACACGCAGAGGGCGGCGCCCACGGGGTCGCCATGAAAGACGCCCAGGGCGCCCGCGACGACGCTATAGCAGGCAACGGCGACGAGGGACACGACTGGCGTCAGGTGGGCTGTCATCGACGCGGAGGCGGGCGCTTCGGCGATGTAGGACGGCCGCAGCCGGATATGCAACCAGGCTGCCACGCCCATCAGGAGGTAGGCGGCGATCCAGGCGGCGTCGATCGGTTGCCCCGAGCTGTAGCGGCCGGCCGCCGTCATCCAGGCGTAGGCGAGGTCGGTGGCGAGCATGATGAAGTGGGCTGTGGCGAGCAACCCGATCACCTTCGCGGCCGGGCCCCGGACGCGGAGGAAGATCGCGAACGTGAACACGAAGAGGACAAGGTCGGTCAGTGGATAGTAGGCCGACAGCGCCATCTTGAGCGGCCCCACCCCCGGCTCATCGAAAATCGGCCCGATGATGAAATGCCAGAGGACGCCGGCAGGCACAAGGACGCGGGCGGCGGCGTCCCACAGGGATACTGGGTGGACGAGTCCGCGGAAGGTGCCGGTGAGGATGACCGTGCCAGTGACGAACAACGGCACGCCAAGCACGTACCAGACATCGGCTATCGACGGATACGGAGTGACTTGGTCGAGACCGATCTCGTAGAACGCCCAGGTGCTTTCGGCAAGAAGCCAGGTGAGGAGCGCGGCCGACATCACGGTCCAGCCGTGGCGTTCGCGGCCCTGGGAGCCCCAGGCAGCCCGCGCGCAAACGGCGAGGCCAAACGCCGGCGCGACGACCGTCAGGATGTCGGACACCATCCGGTTTGTGGGCGTTGAGCCGGGGAGGATGAGGTGCCAGAGGAGTGATGCGACCGCAAACAGCCCGAGCGCCACCGCCCCGAGCCGCTCACCGCGCGAGAGGGCCGCCACCGTTTGTGCTCCAGCCACTACAGAGAGTAATCGGCCGGTGGATGCTGTTCGCGGAGGGAGGGGTTGTGGATTTCTCGACGCGATCTCGCGGGGTTATTCCTCGCGGGCCACGTCAGCCGCACGGAGGAGGCGGCGGCGATCCTTGAACTTCGCTTTGAGGAAGTCCCGGTTCATCGCGGCAATGAAGTCGATGGAGATGCCCTTGGGGCAGGCTTGCTCGCATTCGCCGTGGTTCGTGCAGCTGCCGAAGTAGTCTTCCATGCGCTCGACCATGGCGTTGACGCGGCTCCAGCGCTCCGGTTGGCCCTGGGGCATGAGGTTCAGGTGGCCGACCTTGGCCGCCGTGAAGAGCTGGCCGGCGCCGTTCGGGCAGGCCGCGACGCAGGCGCCGCAGCCGATGCAGGCTGCCGCGTCGAACGCCATATCGGCCGAGGCTTTGGGCACGGGCGTGAGGTTCGCTTCCTGGGCGGAGCCCGTCGGGGCCGAGATCCAGCCGCCAGCTTGAATGATCCGGTCGAACGGCGTGCGGTCGACCACCAGGTCACGCAGGACCGGGAAGGCGGCGGCGCGCCATGGCTCCACGGTAATCGTGTCGCCGTGCTTGAAGTTGCGCATGTGGAGCTGACAGGTGGTTGTCAGCTTCTTCGGGCCGTGGGGCCGCCCGTTGATCACGACGCCGCAGGTCCCGCAGATGCCTTCGCGGCAGTCTGAGTCGAAGGCGATCGGCTCCTTGCCATCCTCGATCAGGCGCTCGTTGATCACATCGAGCATTTCGAGGAACGACATGTCCTCGCTGATGCCCTGTGCAGGGTAGGTTTCGAAGTCGCCCGCGGCGTTGGGTCCGGCCTGGCGCCAAACACGAAGTACGAGGTCCATTATTTGTAGCTCCGGGTGGCGAGGTGGACGAATTCGAAGTCGAGCTGCTCTTTGTGGAGCTCGGCGAGGCGGCCTTCGCCTTGGTAGGCCCAAGCGCCGACGTAGGCGAAGTCGTCGTCGTTGCGTTTCGCTTCGCCGTCGGCGGTCTGGTGCTCCTCGCGGAAGTGGCCGCCGCAGGACTCCTCGCGGTCCAGGGCGTCCTGGCACATCAGCTCGCCGAGCTCGAAGAAGTCGGCCACGCGGCCCGCGCGCTCCAGCGACTGGTTGAGGGACTCGTTGTTGCCGAGCACTTTGACGTCGCGCCAGAACTCGTCGCGCAGCGCGCCGAGTTCCGCTCGCGCTTCCTTGAGGCCCTCAGCGCTTCGCGCCATGCCGCACTTTTCCCAGAGGATCTTGCCGAGCTTGCGGTGGAACCAATCGGGCGAATGGCGGCCGTTGACGCTGAGGAGCCGGGAGATTTGGTCGCGCACGCCCTTCTCGGCTTCGGCGAAGGCAGCGTGGTCGGTCGCGAGGGGTTTGGTGTTGAGGTGGTTCGCCAGCTCGCCAGCGATGGTAGCGGGGAGGACGAAGTAGCCGTCGGCCAAGCCCTGCATGAGCGCGCTCGCCCCGAGCCGGTTCGCTCCGTGGTCGGAAAAGTTCGCTTCGCCGATTACGAACAGGCCGGGCAGATTGCTCATCAAGTTGTAGTCCACCCAGAGGCCGCCCATGGTGTAGTGGACCGCTGGGTAGATGCGCATCGGGACTTCATACGGGCTTTCGCCGGTGATGTTGTCGTACATATCGAAAAGGTTGCCGTAGCGCTGTTCGACGACGGTCCGGCCGAGGCGCTGGATGACATCTTTGAAGTCGAGGTAGACGCCGTTCTTGAGTTCGCCGACGCCGCCGCCTTCATCGACGACGACCTTAGCGGCGCGGGAGGCGACGTCGCGCGGCACCAGGTTTCCAAACGACGGATAGCGCCGTTCGAGGAAGTAGTCGCGCTCCGCTTCGGGGATGGTGTTCGGTGCGCGGCGGTCGTCCTTGTCTTTCGGGGCCCAGACGCGGCCGTCGTTCCGGAGCGACTCGCTCATCAGGGTGAGCTTGGACTGGTGGTCGCCGCTCACGGGGATGCAGGTCGGGTGGATCTGCGTGTAGCAGGGGTTGGCGAAGTAGGCGCCCTTTTTGTGCGCCCGCCAAATCGCGCTGACGTTGCAGCCCTTGGCGCCGGTGGAGAGGTAGAAGGCGTTGTTGTACCCACCCGTCGCAAGCACGACGGCGTGGGCGGAATGGCGCGTGATCGTGCCATCGATCAGGTCGCGGACGATGATGCCTGCCGCACGCCCTTCGTGGACGACGACATCGAGCATCTCGTGGCGCGAGAAGTATTGGACCTGGTCGAGCTCGACTTGGCGCATGAGCGCCTGGTAGGCGCCGAGTTCGAGCTGCTGACCGGTCTGGCCGCGGGCGTAGAAGGTGCGGGAGACCTGGGCGCCGCCGAACGAGCGGTTGTCGAGCAATCCGCCGTAGTCGCGGGCGAAGGGCACGCCCTGGGCGACGCACTGGTCGATGATTTGGCGGCTGATTTCGGCGAGGCGGTAGACGTTCGCTTCGCGGGCGCGGTAGTCGCCGCCCTTGATGGTGTCGTAGAAGAGACGCTGGACGCTGTCGCCGTCGTTCTTGTAGTTCTTCGCCGCGTTGATGCCGCCCTGGGCCGCGATAGAGTGCGCTCGCCGTGCGGAATCTTGGAAGCAGAAGACTTTGACGTTGTAGCCCATCTCGCCGAGTGTGGCGGCGGCCGAGGCGCCCGCCAGCCCCGAGCCGACGACGATGATGTCGAACTTCCGGCGGTTCTGGGGCGCGACAAGCTTCATATCGAACTTGTGGCTGCTCCACTTGTCCGCGATCGGACCTGCTGGGGCTTTCGATTCGAGCTTAACCATCGTTCCGCCCCCTTAGCCCACTGCGCCTGTGATGATCGCGATGGGGAATGAAATGTTGAAGCCGACCACCAGGACGGTGAACCCGGCTGCGAAGGCGCGTCGCCACGGCTTGAAGCGCTGGCTGTTCCAGCCAAGCGACTGGAACAGGCTCCAGACGCCGTGGAGGAGGTGGAAGCCGAGCGCCAGGTTGCCCGCGATGTAGAGGATCGCGACCCACCATCGTTCGAGGCTTTCGGTGACGTTGTTGAAGGCCTCGCCGCGTTCGAAGTCGGGGTTGGCCGGCCCCCAGGTGAGGTCGAACAGGTGGAAGAGGATGAAGGCGACCAGCAGGATGCCCGTGATCCGCATGCTGCGCGAGGCGTAGTTCGCGGCTTCGTAGCGCCGACCGCCCTTGTAGCCGGTAGGCCGGGCTTTGCGGTTGAGCATCGTGAGGGTGACGGCTGCGTGGATGTGGACGAGGACCGCGAGGATGAGCAGTCCACGGAGGATCCACAGGAGCCCAGTGTGGGGGAGGATTGGCTCGCCGATCTCGCGCAAGTACTCTGCGTAGTGGTTGAAGTCGCTCTCGCCAAGGTAGATTTTCAGGTTGCCGAGCATGTGCATGAGCACGAAGCCCATGCCGACGATGCCGGTGAGAGCCATGACGGCCTTCTTGCCAATCGCCGTGCCATAGAACTCGAGGATCCAGAACCGTGGCCGCCGGGCGCTCCGAATGGGCTGCGCGGCGACCTTGGCCGAAGCCGGCCGTGTGACCATGTCCCCCTCCACGCCAGCCGAAAGCACGCCTCCAGCTGCGCGGAGCGAATGCTACGTCGGGCCGAAAGGCCCGGCAATCAAGTGTCATCCATCGGTGGTATAGAACGTGGCCGTGTCTATCGATTCAATAAACGCATCCATCGAAGGATGCCGCAGACCGACTTTGCGTCGCAGATGCGGCCGGCTTCGATGGCGGCGAGCGCTTCGGCGGGCGTGAGGCGTTCGACTTCGATGTCCTCGTCGTGGTCGCCCTCGAGCTTATTGGCACGAAGCTCGGTGCAGACGTAGAGGTGGATGTACTCGCTGGTGTATCCCGGGGCGACGTAGATGCCGCCAATGGGCTCTATCCTGCCGGGGTACATGCCGACTTCTTCCTGGAGTTCGCGGATCGCCGCGTCGAGGGGCGGCTCACCCTTTTCCAGCGTCCCCGCGGGGATTTCGAGCAGCCGGCGCCCGGCCGCGTGGCGATATTGCGTCACCAACAAGAGGCGGCCATCTCCGTCGACCGGCACCATCGCGACGGCGCCCGGGTGGATCAGCCCCTCGCGCGCGGTCCGCGCACCATTCGGCATCTCCATCTCGGTGAGCTCGATGTCGAAGAGGCGGCCACGGTAGACGGTCGTCGTGCTCAAGATCTTCGGGTTGTCCATGGCGGCAGGCTACGGCGGAGGCTCTCTTTGTAACAGCGCCTCTGGATTAAACAGGCCGCCGAGTTGGCCTGGGTACCGCGAACAGTAGTCCGTGAGCAAGGCCACGAGCGCTGCGGCCGCTTCCTCCGGCGAGCGACGGCTGCCGCCGGGCGCCGTCAGCAGGTCGGGCTCGACGGTGACAGCGTAGCGGCCATCGGGCTTGCGGACGGCCATCAGTGCGAGAAGCGGCGCCCGCGCGCCAGCCGCGATCCGGATCGGCCCGAGCGGGACCGAGAACGTCCGGTCGTAGAACGGCAACGTGACCACCGTTGTCGCCGATTGGCGCAGGGTGATGCTGACGAGTCCGCCGTGGTCGAGGCGCTTGCGGATGGCGCGGACGGCGTTGACCGGGCTGCCGGAGAAGGTGACGCGCTCGCGGAGGTTGCGTTCTTCCTGGCGCGTGCGGAGGCGGTTGAACCAGCGCTTGTATGGCCAGCCTTGCCCAAGCCCGTGTCCGGCGTTGCTGAGATGTGAGACCTGGTAGCCGCGGCGGTGGAGGGCGTCTTTCGCGACCCACGTGCTGCAGTGGAACATGGGTACCCAGAGCACGGCCCCGCGTCCTTCCCGAAGTGCGTTGTCGAGGTGTTCAAGGCCGGCGGCGTCGATCGGTGGCCGCCATCCTCCAGGGCGGTAGGCCCGGAGCGAGGGAAGGTGTTCCAAGCGGCGGTCGGCCCAGCGTTTCTCCGCGATCGTCAGGCCCGGCCAGGAGTCCAGCTCGCGGGTGACCGCGACCGGCGGGCGCTCGCGTCCGCGCAGACGGGCTGGCCAGGCGATGCGTGCGCGGACCGCGGGCGCCCACCAGCGTTCAGGAAGCCAGGCGAGTGCAAAGCCTTCCGCGACCGACTCGGCAGCCCGGATGAGCGTGACGGCATCCCGGCGAGTCGGCATTACCCGTTGCCCCCAAGCCCGAGTAGGGCGGCCATCGCGGAACGTTGCAGCTTCCCGGTCGGCCCGAGCGGGATGGCATCGACGACGACGACGCGGCGCGGGACTTTGAAGGCGGAAAGGGTCGCCCGGGCGAAGGCCCGCACCGTCGCCTCGTCGACACTGGCCCCGGGGGCAGCGACGACGGCCGCGGCCACCTCCTCGCCGAGGGAGGCGTGTGGCAAAGCGAAGGCGACCGCCTCGGCGACGCCGGGGCACTTGAGCAGCGCTTCTTCGACTTCGAAGGGCGAGATCTTTTCGCCGCCGCGGTTGATCAGCTCTTTGAGGCGCCCGGTGAGGAAGAGGTAGCCATCCGGATCGAAGTAGCCCTGGTCGCCTGTGCGGAGCCAGCCTTCCGTGAACGATGCGGCGTTGACGGCGTCGTCTGCGTCGTATCGGTCGATGATCGTCGGACCCCGGAGCCAGACTTCGCCGCGCCCGCCGGGCTGGGCGTCGCCACTCTCGTCGACCACGCGGACTTCGACGCCAGTCGGGCGGCCGACCGACCCCGGCTTCCTGATACCCGGCGGGAGCGGGTTGCAGGCGATTTGGTGGGCTGCCTCCGTCATGCCGTACGCCTCGACGAGCGGCACGCCCAGCATCGCCTCGACGCCTTCGCGGACGCTGTCGGGCATCGCCGCGGACGACGAGCGCACGAAGCGAAGCCGATGCGACGGCCCCACCGCGCGGCGCTGGAGGATGGCCTGGTGCACCGTCGGGACGGCGGAGTACCAGGTCGGCGAGAGCTCCGCGACCCATTCGCTGACCCGAAAGGCGTCGAAGGGCGGCGGGCATGCGACCGAGCCGCCCGAGGCGAGCGTCGCGAGGAGCGACGCGACGATCCCGTGGATGTGGAAGAGCGGCATCAGGGCAAGGGTGCGGTCGGCCGGCGTGACGGCGAGCGAGGCCGCGATGTTCCGGGCTGAGGCGATGAGTTGGCCGTGGCTGAGCGGCACCGTCTTTGGCGTCCCAGTTGTCCCGGATGTCTGAAGGACGAGCGCTTCGTCGCCGGATAGCGCGGCGCGGGCGGCTGGTCCCGGCGCTGTTTCGAGAAGGGCGATTTCGGGCCAGCTTCCGGCGACTTCAAAGACGCGCACGCCGCCAGCTGCGAAGGAGGCTCCGGCGGGCACGACCATCGCGCCAACCCCGAGCTGTCCGGCGGCCACGCCGGTTTCCTGTGGGAGCAACTTCGGGTTGAGCGGGGCTGCGGAGCCGCACTCGGTGGCGGCGAGGAGGAGCGCGGCCAGCTCCGGCCCGTTTGGCAGGGCGAGCGCGATCCGGCCGGCGACGCCCGCGTCGGCGAGGCCGGTCGCGAGACGCTCCACGGTTTCGACAAGCTCGCGGTAGGTCACGGCGCGGCGGCCTGGAGCCAGGAGCGCCGTGGCCGAGGGGTCGGCAGCACGCACGAGGTCAAGAATGCGCCCCATGGGCCAAATCGTTATCGCGTGACGCGCCACCGTCCAGTGGCTGGCAAGGCGGGCTGCCGTACGATGCCGGGCCATGGCTGACGACAGCGTCCACGAGCGATTTCCAGCGCTGGCGGCGATGGCGGCGGCGCCGCTGTTCGCGGCGCTCGGCTATCGCTTTTCTGGCGCGGGCGAGGGCTGGGCGGAAATCACGTTCACAGCCTCGCCAGCGACCAACAACCTCTATGGAATCGTCCATGGCGGCGTCTGGCTGTTCCTCGCCGATTCCGCCATGGGCGGTGCGCTCGGCACGGTGTGCGACCCCGCTGAGCGGATCATCACGACGCAGGCCGACTTCCGCTGGCTCCGCGCGCTCGATGGGCCAGTCATCCGTGCGCGCAGCGAGGTTGTCCGCCGGGGCCGGAGCGTGAGCCACGCGAGCGTGCAGCTTTTCGATGCGCAGGGCCGTGTCATTGGCCAGGGCAGCGGGACGTACGTCATCCTGCCGCCCGGCTAACCGCCGTCGCTAGCCGCCAAGCTCCTTGAAGGCGTCGTCGCGCCAACTGAAGGCGGCCTTCAGGCCTTTTTCCCGGGAGATGCGCGTGAACTCGCCGGCGTTGGGGCGCATCTGCGCGCTCAACGCGTGCCACTGGGAGCCGGTCTGGAGCGCTGTGCGGAAACCCATGATCTCGTAGGTCTGGTTGAGCGACTGCTTGTTCGCGGAGAGCAAGTCAGGGGCGATGGTGGCCATCGCCCGGAGCTCCTTCATCACCTGGTCGTTGAGCTCTTCGGCGGGGAAGCTCTTGGCAACCCAGCCCATGCGGGCCGCCTCTTTCCCTGAGACGGAGTTGCCCGTGAGCTGGAGGTACTTCGCTTGGGCCATCGTCAGCTTCCAGGGGAAGTAGAGCGTGTCGGGCGTGGTTTGGGCGCGCATTGGGGGGTAGCCGATCCGTGCGTCGTCGGCGACGAAGGCGATGTCGCACATGGACATCAACTCCGACCCACCGGCGAGGCAGGCGCCATGCACCTGGCAGACCACGGGCTTGAGGAGGTCCCAGATCACGAGCCAGTCGCGGACGCAGCTTCGCGCGAACTGGTCCGTCCAGCCGTCGAAGAGCTTGGGCGAAACCCAGCCCGTGTGGGGGTTGCGGCCCGACATGTCGGGCGTGATGTCGTAGCCGCTGCAGAACGAGAGGCCGTTCGCGTCGATCAGGATGATCGAGACGTCGTCGTCGCGTTCCGCCTTCCAGAGCGCGTCTTTCAGCTCTTGGCGGAGGCCGAAGCTGAGGGCGTTGCGCTTCTCCGGGCGGTTGAGGGTGATCCGCGCGATCTTCTCTTCGGCGCGGTAGAGGATGGTCTCGTAGTCGCTCACGGCGGGCTCCGTTCGTGGGATGCGGCGGCAACGTTACCAGATCCGCACGGTCGAAGACCCGCCACTCCGGGTGGGAGGCGCGGTTTAGGCCGCGACCTCCCCCACGAGCACGGAGCGGAACGTGAACCGGTCGCCGTCCCAATCGACCATCACCTCGGTCCCTTCGCGCACCTGGCCATCGAGCAACTGCATCGCCAACGGGTCGAGCAGTTCGCGCTGGATGAGGCGCTTGAGCGGGCGCGCCCCGTAGACCGGGTCGTAGCCCTGTTGGCCGAGCTCGGCGCGCGCTGCCGCGGTGAGTTCGAGCGTGATCCGGCGGGCTTCCAGCCGCTTCCGGAGGAGCACGAACTGGATGTCAACGATCCGGAGGATGGCCGCCTGATCGAGCGCATGGAAGACGACGACTTCGTCGACGCGGTTGAGGAACTCCGGCCGGAAGTGCCCGCGCAGGGCTTCCATCACGCGGGCGCGGCGGCTCTCCTCGGGGAAGGTCTGGTCGACGAGGTAAGTGCTGCCGAGGTTGCTCGTCATAATTACGGTGGTGTTCTTGAAGTCGACCACCCGTCCTTGGCCGTCGGTCAGCCGGCCGTCGTCGAGCACCTGAAGGAGGACGTTGAAGACGTCGTGGTGCGCCTTCTCGATTTCGTCGAGGAGGATGACCGCGTACGGGCGCCGGCGGACGGCCTCCGTGAGCTGGCCGCCCTCGTCATAACCGACGTAGCCCGGCGGCGCGCCGATCAGCCGGGCGACGGAGTGCTTCTCCATGTACTCGCTCATGTCGATGCGGACCATGGCGCGCTCGTCGTCGAAGAGGAACTCGGCGAGCGCCCGGGCGAGTTCGGTTTTCCCGACACCCGTGGGCCCGAGGAAGATAAACGAGCCCATCGGCCGGTTTGGGTCCTGAAGGCCGGCGCGCGACCGGCGGATCGCGTTGGCGACGGCGCGGACGGCCTCTTCCTGGCCGACGACGCGGTCGTGAAGCCGGTCTTCCATCCGAATGAGCTTCTGGGTCTCGGCCTCGAGGAGGCGGCTGACGGGGATGCCCGTCCAGCGGCCGACCACGGCCGCGATGTCGTCTTCGTCGATCTCTTCCTTGAGGAGTTGGTCCGGCCCCGCCGAGGCAGCTTCGAGGTCCTTGAGCCGTTGCTGGAGCTCGGTCAGCGTCGTGTAGCGCAGGCGCGCGGCGGCCTCGAAGTCGGCTCGGCGCTCTGCTTGCTCGACGTCGTAGGTCGCGCGCTCCATCTGTTCGCGAAGACGCCGGGCGGTTTCGATGCGGGCTTTTTCTTCGTGCCACTGGGCGCGGAGGCCGGACTGCTTCTCCTTGAGCTCGGCGAGCTCGCGTTCGAGCCGGGCGAGACGGTCCTGCGAGGCCGAATCCTTCTCCTTGCGCAGTGCTTCGCGCTCGACCTCGAGCTGCAAAATGCGCCGCTCCACTTCATCGAGCTCAACCGGGAGGCTGTCGATCTCCGTCCGGAGCCGCGCGGCGGCCTCGTCGACGAGGTCGATCGCCTTGTCGGGCAGGAAGCGGTCGGCGATGTAACGGTGGGAGAGCAGGGCCGCGGCCACCAGCGCGCCGTCCTTGATCCGGACGCCGTGGTGCACTTCGTAGCGCTCGCGGAGACCGCGGAGGATGGAGACGGTGTCCTCAACGGTGGGTTCGCCGACGCGGACGGGCTGGAAGCGGCGCTCAAGCGCGGCGTCCTTTTCGATGTGCTTGCGGTATTCATCGAGCGTGGTGGCGCCGATGCAGTGGAGCTCGCCGCGGGCGAGGAGCGGTTTGAGCATGTTCGAGGCGTCCATCGCACCTTCGGCCGCGCCGGCGCCAACGACGGTATGCAACTCGTCGATGAAGAGGACGATTTGGCCGGCCGCGTCTTGGACTTCCTTGAGCACGGCCTTGAGGCGGTCTTCGAATTCGCCCCGGTATTTGGCGCCGGCAATCAGCGCGCCGAGGTCGAGCGAGACGAGTTGCTTGCCTTTGAGGCCTTCGGGGACATCGCCGCGCGCGATGCGCTGCGCCAGGCCTTCAGCGATGGCTGTTTTGCCCACGCCGGGAGGGCCGATGAGCACGGGGTTGTTCTTCGTGCGGCGAGAGAGGACCTCAATCGTGCGCCGGATTTCGTCTTCCCGGCCGATCACGGGGTCGAGCTTGCCGTCGGCGGCGGCGGCCGTGAGGTCTCGGCCGTACTTGGCGAGCGCTTCGTACTTCGACTCTGGGTGTTGGTCTGTCACGCGCTGGGAACCTCGCAATTGGACAAGGGCTTGGTAGATGGCGTCGCGGGTGAGGCCCGCGGCCGAAAGAAGCTGCCGGGCCTCCGGCCCGGCCTGGTCGATACATCCGAGGAAGAGGTGCTCGGTCGAGACGAAATCGTCTTTCAGGCGCCGGGCCTCTTCTTCGGCGGTTGTGATCGTCTTGCTGAACGCAGTTGAGAGATAGGTCTGGGTGTGGCCGTAGACTTGCGGCCGCCCAGCGAGCGTCCGGCGGACCGAGCTGGCGAATGCGGCGGCGTCGGCGCCGCGGAGCTTCATGAGGCGGGGCACCACACCGTCTGGCTGCTCGGCAAGGGCGACCAACGCGTGGTCGACGACGACTTCCTGGTGCTGTGACTCTTCGGCGAGGCGGAGCGCGCCAGCGACGGCCTCCTGAGCTTTTTCAGTGAATCGTTCGAGGTTCATCAGGCCCGCCTTTTCTCACGGTGTATCTTCCAGCGTAGAAGATTGAGTCGAGTCGTATCAAGTCCGAATGGGTACGTGGGTTCGGCCCTGAGGATCGTCACTGACGGAAGCGAGCGACGATGGCCGTGACGCGTTCGCGCGCGACGGCGTGGCCGCTGGGCCCGTCGAGGGTGTCGAGGTCCGTGAGGAGCGCTTCGAGCCCATCGAGGACATCGAGCGCGAGGGCGAGACCGGCGATATTCAGGCGCCGGACGTCCGAAAGGTGCTTAATCAGGGCGATCCGGTCGAGGTCGGCCTGACTATAGGCGCGCGCGCCGCTTTGGCGGGCCGGGCGCACGAGCCCGGCGCGTTCGTATTTGCGCAGCGTCTGGGGATGCAGTTCAAGCGCGGCGCTCGCTTTGGCGATGGAGTCTTCGAACCGGGTCATCTCGCCTTTGACTCTCGCAGCATGACTCGCAGCATGTCAAGGACTAAGCGGCTTCGGGTGTGCGGGCGGGCCGGACGGACCGGACCTCCTTCATCCTCGCGGTCCGGAAAATGCTCCGGCGGCCGCCGCTGCCATCGCTCCAGCGCGCGGCCGGGAGCGCCGTGACGGCCATCGCTTCCAAGAACGCCTGCTCGGCGGGGACGGGCATGCCGACGTGGTACCCCTGGAGGTAGTCGACGCCAATCTCCCGCAGGATCTCCGCGGTTGGCGCATCGCCGACGAATTCGGCGACGGTGAGCACCCCCATCGCGTGGGCCATGTGGGTGATCGCCGTGACCACTTCGCGGTCGACGGGGTCGTTGGCGAGGTTGCGGATGAAGCTCCCGTCGATCTTCAGATAGTCCACATCGAGCTGTTTGAGCGAGTAGAACGATGAGAAGCCGACGCCGAAATCGTCGAGCGCGAAGCGGCAGCCAATCGCCTTCAGCCGCGTGATGAACGCTTTCGCCTGTTCCACGTCGGCGATCGCGACGGTTTCGGTGATCTCGAAGATGAGCCGCGACGAGTCGATCCCATGCTCCTCCACGCCCTGCTCCACGAGGCGAAGAAGCTCCTGGTCGCCGATGCCCTTCCCGGAGAGATTGATTTCGAGGCTCATGGGGATGTCGGCTGGATACCTCGCGGCAAACTCGAGGGACTTCTGGACGACCCAGCGGTCGATGCTGTGGATCAGCCCGCTGCGCTCGGCTGCATCGAGGAACGCGCCAGGAGGGACCGCCTCGCCGTCGGGCTCGATCAGGCGGAGGAGGACCTCCCACCGGTTGATGCCGCCCATCCGGTCTTGGATCGGTTGGAGGTAGAGCGCGAAGAGGTCGTGTTCCAGGCCTTCGCGAATCCGCTGTTCCCAAGGCTGCCGATAGGTGAGCGAGTCGCCTTCGCGCTCGCTTGAATAGAGCGCCACGCGGTCCCGCAGGTCTTTCGCCCAGTACATCGCCTGGTCGGCGTGGACGAGCAGTTCCTCGACGGTCGTGCCGTGCTCGGGGTAGAGCGCGATGCCGACGCTCGCAGTCACGGAAATGGTCTGGCCATGGGTGACGATACGGTGCTGGCGCAACCGCTCGATGAGCATTTCTGCGGCGCCCAGCGCCTCCTCGGGCGGTGTTTGGGGCAGGAGGATAGCGAACTCGTCGCCACTCAGCCGGCTGAGAAGCGCGGTATCGGCGAAGACCTCGCGGAGGACGGCAGCGACGCTGACGAGCAGTTCGTCGCCCGAATGATGTCCGAAGCTATCGTTGATGCTCTTGAAGCGGTCGAGGTCCATGAAGAAGAGTGCGCCACGCGTGCGCATCCGGCGTGCGGCGGCGATTTCGCGGGCCACTTCCTGTTCCAGGCGGCGGCGGTTGAGGAGCCCGGTGAGCGCGTCGAAGTCGGCGTAGTAAACGAGGCGGGCCTCGTTGCGCTTGCGTTCGGTGACGTCGCGGACGATGGCGCCGAAGAAGATTTCGCCGTTTGTCTGCCAGGCGGAGATGGAGTATTCCATCGGGAAGGTCGAGCCGTCGGCGCGCGCACCCATCGCCTCGGATGTCGCTTGGACGTCGCGAGACTCGCTCTCTTCGACGAGCGTCCGCCAGCGTTCGATGAGGCCTTCGCGGAGTGGCTCGCCGAACACCATCGTCACGGGTTTGCCTGCCATCTCCCTCGCCGAATAGCCGAACAGCCTCCGCGCGGCCCGGTTCCAGGAGAGGATCCGGCCGAACTGGTCGGTGGTGACGATCGCGTCGGTCGCGGACTCGGTGAGTGAGCGGAGGCGGGACTCGGCGGCCATGGCTTCCTGGGTCCGCTGTTCGACGCGGCGTTCGAGGAGCTGGCGGGCGTGGATGAGCTCGCGGTTGAGGCGTTGATTGTCGAGCCCGACCGTGACTTGGCGGCCAAGGGCGAACAGGCCGGCCCCGCTCGCCATCATGAGTGCTGGGTTCGCCCATGAAGCCTCCGGCCCCGTGGTTACCCATGCGCAGAAGGCGAACATCAGCGGGACGACGGCCAGCTGGGCTACATTGCGCCAAACCGGCTCGGCCCCGGCGCGCGGGGGCGTCCCAAAGTCTGCGCGTAGCACTCGGTCGGTCATCGCGGCGAGGCCGATCAGCAAGAACCCGGCGATCCAGCCCACGTCTGTGAGGGACGCGGAGCCGTAGGAATCATCCAGGCTGAGCACGGCGAGTCCGAGGTCCCCGACGACGATGCCGAGCAGGCCGAGCGTGATGATCCCGACGACGACCCTCGCCGCCCGTCCGCGGTGCACGCTTCCGACCGCGCCGGCCGCGGTCAGCAACATGAGGTCGAGGATTGGGTACAGGCCGAAGATGAGCTTCTCGTTGAAAGAGCTTTCGCTCGACGAGTAGGTAGGCCCAAGCACGAGGAACCAGACGACCGCGCCAGCGGCGAGCCCGATCACGAGGGAGTTCAGTCCGACGCCCACGCTCGCCAGTGGGCGCGCGCCCACAAGGATGATGAAGCCCGCGAGGAACAGCGGCGGACACGTGAGGTAGAACACGTCCGGCCAACCGGGCGAGGGAAGCGGGTTGCCGCCGACGACTTCGTGATAAGTCCAGATGACGTCGCCCGCGGTGAACGAGAGACACCCGGCGCCGATGAGCATCCACGCCGCTCGGGGCCGGCCGGGCCGGGCGACGGCGGTGGCGAAGCAAGCTGCGGCGGCGCACCCGGCCGCCGTCGTCTCGACGATGTTTTCGAACGCCACGGTTGCGGCGAGGCCGAAGAGCTCGAGGGCGATCCAGAGGGCCGACACCGCTGTGATGGCGGCGACGGCCAAGGACGCCACGATCAAAACCGTGACTTGCCGCGGGCCTGCGGGAGCCCGAAGGCGTACTGCCTCCACGGGGCGCCGACGAGGCCGAAGCGCCAAGGCGCGTGGTGGTTTCAAAAGCGACCTCATTCGATGCCCGTTCAGCGTCCCTGATTCAAGTTCGACCCTGAACGGACAACCAATAGACGCGCGGTCACCTGCATACGGGCTTACGGCAGACGCGCGGTCACCTGGATACGGGCTTACGGCGTCGTGACGGGGGATCCCAAGCGGGGTACAGTGCCGGGGCCGAACAACCACCCCAGAGGAGGCGACGTGTGACCGCACCTGCACATGCCCACGCATCGGACCGGGCCCTCGGCCGGACGGAGATCGAAGAGATCCGCCAATCCGTGATCCGGTTCATGGAAACCGACATCTATCCCAACGAGCCTTTCTTCCACCGCTATGGGATGCGCAGCCCCCAAGGTCAGGAGCGGATCAAGGAGCTCCAGGCCAAGACCAAGGCGATGGGGATGTGGGCCCCGCACCTGCCGAAAGAGGCGGGCGGCATGGGCATCGGCTTCATGCCGTATGTCTATATGAACGAGATTCTCGGCCGCAGCGGGATCGCGCCGCGCGCCTTCGGCTCCCAGGCGCCCGATTCCGGGAATGCCGAAATCCTCTTCCAGTTTGGCTCCAAAGAGATCCAAGACCGGTACATGAAGCCGCTCGTCAACGGCGACATCTACTCGTGCTATTCGATGACTGAGCCCGAAGTGTCGGGCGCCGACCCCACGAGCCTGCAAACCCGCGCCGTGCGCGATGGCGATGAGTGGGTGATCAACGGGCACAAGTGGTTCACCAGCCAGGCCGAAGGCGCCGCGTTCGCCATCGCGATGGTCGCCACGGAGCTGGACCAGCCGCCCCACCGCCGCTTCAGCCAGATCGTGGTCCCCTGCGATACTCCGGGCTTCAACATCGTCCGGCCCGTGCCGGTGATGGGCGAGACCGAAGGCTCCCACTGCGAGATCGTCTACGACAACGTCCGCGTCCCGGTGACGAACACGTTGGGCGAGGCCGGCGGGGGCTTCCGGATCGCGCAGAAGCGTCTTGGCCCGGGCCGCATCCACCACTGCATGCGCTGGCTTGGCCAAATGCAGCGCGCCTACGAGATCATGATCAACTACGCGCTCGTGCGGGAAGTCTATGGCAGCACCCTCGCCGAGAAGCAGACGGTCCAGAATTGGATCGCGGACTCGTACGTGGAGATCCAGGCCGCACGCCTGCTCACGCTCGATGCGGCGCGCAAAATCGACACGGGCGATGAGGCGCGGGTGGAGATTTCGGCGATCAAGTTCTTCGGCGCCAAGGTGCTCCACGACGTGATCGATCGGGCCATCCAGGTGCACGGTGCGCGTGGCGTCTCGGGCGATACCCCGCTCGAAGGGATGTACCGCAACGCGCGTGCCGCCCGGATCTACGATGGGCCGGACGAGAGCCACCGCATGGTCGTGTCGCGGCGCATCCTCCAGAGCTTCAAGGCCGGCCGCGGCTGGGACTTCGGCGTGGTCTACGCCTAAGTCGGCGACCCGACTGCTTGCTGATTGCCGGCCCGGGGCAGCCACGCGGTTGCCCCGGCTGGTATCATGGGGCGAATGGCGAGCCCCGCAGTTGCCGTCCGCGCCGCCGAGGCAATCCCGCCGCTGAACAATGGCGATGTCCTTGCGCGCGAAGAGTTTCGGCGCCGCTGGGACCTGCATCCCGAGATCAAGCGGGCGGAACGGATCGACGGTATCGTCTACGCCGAGATGGTTGTCGGCCCCGACCACGGCGCAGCGCACATTATTGTGGCGATGTGGGCTGGGATGTACGCACATCGCGCAGCCGGGGTCGAAGCCGGCGATAACGTCACAGTTCGGCTCCCGGCGGATGACGTCCAACCGGATGTGCTCCTCAGGCGCACCGATTCCACCGCCTCCCGGCGCTCGTCGTCGGGAATCGATGGTCCACCGGAGTTCGTTTTCGAAGTGGCGGCGACCTCGGCGGCGTATGACCTGCACCAGAAACGGCGGGCGTATGAGCGCGGAGGAGTCCCGGAGTACGTGGTCTGGGAGATCTTCGAGAACCGGCTTGAGTGGTTCCAGCTCGTCGAGGGCCGCTACATTCGCCGCGAGCCGGACGCCGACGGCATCATTGAGAGCATTGAGCTTCCCGGCCTTCGGCTACACGTGCCGAGCCTGCTCGCGCGGGACGTGCGCACGCTCCTCGATCGCTTGGGCTAGCGCGTCTCAGGCGGCCCCCTACGCGTTCAAGCGCAGTCCCGGTACTGGCCACTCCAATCGCAGCACTTCGCCTTTGCGGGACGACGTGATGAAGAGGGTCCGGAAGTCCGGCCCTCCGAAGCAGCAGTTGGTCACGCCCTCGTCCGGCAGTTCGATGACCTCGATCGGGCGGCCATCGTCCATGTCGAGGACGAACAGGCTCTTCGTCCGGAAGCCAGCCACGATCATCCGCCCCAGGGAGTCGACGGCGAACCCATCGGGGATCGAGCGCCTGCCGATGTTCCCGTTGATCTGGGGCGCCGAGAGCTTTCCCGGGCCCTCAACTTCGAAGCCCAACAGGTTGCCAGTCTCGGATTCGCAGATGACCAGCCGCGCCCCGCTGGCGGAGAGCCCGATGCCGTTGGGGAAGAGGAAGCCGTCCGCGGCCACGGTCGCGCGCCCGTCTGGGGCGAGGTAACAGACGTTGCCGAGCTTCCCGAAGCCGGCCGGATTGGTGAACCAGAGCCCGCCCGAGGCATCGACGACGCAGTCGTTCGGTGCATCGAGCGGGGCGCCTCCGACGTCAAGCAGCAGGTCGGCGACGACCGCGCCGCCTTCGGTGACGCGCTGGAGCCGACCTCGCTCAGGCGGTGGGCCGCCACGCTCCTTTGGGAAGCCACCGTTGTTGCAGACGATGACTGAGCCGTCGGGCATACGGGCGGCGCCGTTTGGCCCACCGCCTGTGCCGGCGAAGCGTGAGGTCGCGCCGTCGAGCCCGACCCGCGTCAGCTGCCCGGCGCCGATTTCGGTGACGACCAGGCTGCCGTCCGGCAGGATGATGGGCCCTTCGGGGAAGCTGAGCCCGGTGGCGATGACCTCGATGTGCACAGTGCATCCTCCTGGCGCGAGCGGCGCGGGTGCCACTTTACGCCGCCTTGTCGTCACCGTGCGGGCCCCGGGCGTGCTAGGATGCGGCTTCCGAACCGGCGCGGGCGCCAAGCTTCCCGTGTCCTCCGACAGCGCGCCGTCCTCGCCAGCTGGCCGGGGCTCTCGCGCCCTCCGTCGTCGGTAGCGTCGGCAGGAAGGCCTCATCCCCGTGTCGTCTGATGTGAGTTCTCCACGGAGGTCGGGCGTTGCGCTGTGCAACGCGCGCTGTGGCCGGCGTGCCACCGTGATGCTTGGCGGCTACGGCTTCTGCGCCACCTGCTACGGCATCCGCCGGGAGTTCGCTGCCGCCAAGGCTGCGGGCCGGCGCCGCCAATGACCCCCACGACGAGCGCCGACCAGACTGACGTGCCTGAACACGCCCATCACTGGCACCTCGCCGAGCAAGGTCAGCCGACCTCGAGTGGCCAGTGCGTTTGTGGGGCGACGCGCGAGTTCAGCAACGTCTGGCCCGACCGGAACACGGGCCAGATGGCTTGGCCGGGCCGCCGTCACAGCGTCCGGCGAGCGCCGGGCCCGTGAGGCCGGTGGCCTCCGTTACTTGATCGCGAGGGCGTTGGGCGGGCTCCCGGTGCCGCCTTGGACATTGAGCGGGGCGGCCACGAAAAGGCACTCGTAGACGCCGTCGGCAGCGCAGTCGGCGGAAAGCCCCGTGAGCTGCCACATTTCGCCGATCGCGATGCCAAAGCGGCCGATGATCCAGTGGTGCAGGAAGCCGTCGGGGTCCATGAACGCTGGGGGCGGCCACGCTTCGAGCGCGGGGTTGTCGCTCGCGAGCGCCACTGGGTGGTGGTTGAAAATGTACTCGGCCATCTCCTCTGAGCACTGAAGGCCGGGCGTGCGCAGGTTCGCGGTGGTGGCAAGCGCCGTCCGCACTTGTTGTGGCTGGGATTCGTACCACTCGACCCAGCCGGTATGGATGAGCCAGACATCGCCATCCCGGAACTCGACGCCTTGGGCCTTTCGGCAACCCTCGAGGTCGGCGACGGTGATTTCGCGGCGTTCGCCGCACTCGAGCGGCGAGCCCTGGGCCGCGAGGTAACGCCCGACGTCGAGCACCACGGCGCGGCCGGCGATGCCGCGCTTGGCCCAATGGTCGATCCCGAGCAGCGTCTTGTCCGCTTTGACGTCGGCCGTCTTGCGCCCACCCCAGAAGCCATGGTGGAAGTCGCCAACGTGGGTAAGGCCGTCCCACTGGCTCGATGCCTGAGTGAAGAAGTTATCGAGGACGTCGTCGCCATGGTGGCCGATCGGGATGTCGCGCATGACCGTGTGGCGGAACTTGCCGCGACCATAGAGCGGCGGGTTGGGCTTTTCTTGCTCCCAGTTCATCGCGAAGACGGCGCCCTTTTTCACGAGCCGCGCGGCTTCGACGACCCGCTCGGGCGTCTGGAGGTTGAACATGCCGACGTTGTCGTCGTCGCCGAAGAGGCCCCAGGCGGTTTTCGGCGGGTTGCCGGGCTTGAACGGCAACTGGTCGTAACGGGGGAGCTTGTCCGGGATCGGCATGGGGGTCTCCTTCAAGGGGCCGGGAATGGCCGCGGCGCAGTATTCGAGCGGGCGCCGAAGGGTGTCAACGGCCAGTTAACCGGCGAGGCCCGCGACTCCGGGCCTTTTGGCCGCTGAGACGGTGGCTCCAACCTGCGAGCCTGGATCGTGTGAGGTGACCCATGAAGCCGTTCTGGATGCTGGTCCTGGCTGGGGCAGCACTTGCCGCCGTGGTGGCAGTCGCGGTCGCCTGCGATGGCGGCGACGACGATGATGCTCCCGCGGAGGTGCGCGTGAGTAAGGACGACACGGCAGCGACCGTCGCCAGGGGCGGCAAGCTGCTTATCGAACTTGAGGCGAACCCGTCCACGGGGTTCACCTGGAACGTCCAGGCGCCCGCGCCCGCTACGCTTGAGTTCACAGGGGAGCCGAGCGTCGTCCCCACGGCGGCCTCGGGCACGCCCGCGGTCGGCGCGCCGGTGCGCCTCCTCTACACCTTCGTGGCGAAGGAGACGGGGACGGCGACGCTGGTGCTCGAATATCGCAGGCCGTGGGAGAGCGTGCCGCCAGCGCAGACCTACACCATCAAGGTGACCGTGAACTAACGGTTAGGCTGTGATCGCGGCTTTCCATTGCTCTGCGGCTTTGAGGTGGGCCTCGACATTCGGGAGGCCGGCCCCCATCGTGCCGAGCCCGAGGTGGGTCGCGCCAAGCGCCTGCCAGGCGCTGGCGTTCTTTGCCCAGCGCTCCGGGTTGCCACCCGCGACCTGGGCCTGCGCCTGAATGCCGAGTGACTGCGGGTCGCGGCCGTGAGCGGTCATGGCTGTGTGAATCGCCGCGATCATCTCGCGGGCGGCGTCGTTCGGGCCCATGATCGGGATCCAGCCATCACCCTGCTTGGCGATGCGCTGGACGAGCGCCGGCGCGCTGCCCCCGAACCAAATCGGGATGTCGCGCTTCGGGCGCGGCTTGATCCCGGCTTTCGTCACTTTGTGCCACTTGCCGTCGAAGCTGATCGCGTCGTCGCGCCACAAGGCGCGCATGAGGTCGACCTGCTCCTCCTGGCGTTTGCCGCGATTGTGGAAGTCCTCGCCGAGGGCCTCGTATTCGACATCGTTCCAGCCGGTCCCGACGCCGAGGCGGAGGCGTCCGCCCGAAAGCACGTCGACCTGGGCGGCCTGCTTCGCGACCAGCGCGGTTTGCCGCTGCGGCAAAATGATGACGCCGGTGGCGAGCTCGATCGTCTTGGTCAGCCCGGCAAGGTAGCCGAGCGTCACGAACGGCTCGTGGAAGGTCGAATCCTTGTCGTATGGGCCGCGGAAGCCACCGGGGCGGTCGCGGTCGGCGCCGAGGACGTGGTCATAGATGAGGATGTGGTGAAAGCCCATGGCTTCCGCGGCCTGGGCGAAGTCCCGGATGACGACCGGGTCGTCGCCGATTTCGAGTTGCGGGAACACGATGCCGAGCTGCATCGGTGCCTCCTGGTGGTCTGATGTCTGGAACCTTGGCGACGCGCCTGCGTGTGCGCAAGCCCGCGGTTTACCGGCGGGTGCGCTGCGGGAGCCCGGCCGGTGCTACGCTTGCGCTCGTGGAGCAACGGCCGCAGGTGAGGATTTCGCGCCGCTTGGCGGCGTTGAGTGGCGTCGCAGTGGCGGTCGTCGTCGCCCTCGCGCTTGCTCCCCTCTTTCCGCGGAGCGAAGTCGTCCGCGAGGGAGACCGCGCCCCCAGGACGCTCGTCGCGAATCGGGATGCCCAATACGAATCCGCCGCCGAAACCGACGCCGTCCGCGAGAGCGCGGCTGCGGCGGTCAAGGAGATCTACTTCCCGCCGGACCCCGCCATCCGCCAGCAGCAGGTCGAGCGTATTGACCGCCTGTTTGCCGATTTCCGCGTGTTGCGCGGCCGGACGGAGCTTTCGCCCGCACAGCAGCTTTCGGAGGCGGCGAGCCTCGTTTCGGCCGCGACCATCCCCTCCACAGTCCACGCCACCCTGTTGACGACCGACCGCAATACGTTCGAGACCCTCGCTCGGACGGTGACTTCGGCCGTGAGCGACCTGCTTCGCATCGCCGTGGAGCCCGGCGGGAGCGGGGCTCGCGTATCGGAGCACCTTGATGCGGCGGCGAAGGACCCGCAGTCGCCCAAGCTCGACGCAGGCGCCGCCACGGCCCAGCGAGAGCTCCTCCGAGCCTTCGTCGTCGCGAACGTCACGGTTGACCAGGCAGCGACGGGGCGTGCGCGGGACGAGGCGCGTGAGCGCCAGGCCCCGGTCATTGTCAGCTTTTCGCGTGGCCAGGTGATTGCCCTCCAAGACGAGGTCCTGGACGCCGGCGATGTGGAGGCCCTGCGGGCGACCGGCGTCTTCCGTTCCGCGTTCGACCTCTGGCGGACGGGCGGGGGCATCCTCTTCGCTGGGGCGTTCGGGGCGTTGTTCGCCGGCTGCCTCCTCCAAATGCAGCCGTTTGCGCAGAGCCACCGCCGGCTGGTTTGGGCAACGGTGGCGCTCCTTGGGGCGGTGGCGCTGACGGCGCGGACCGCCCTGCCGGCGCTGATGCCGGACCGCGACGGCCTCTTCTTGCAGTTCGCGCTCCCGTTCGCGGCGGTGCCGATGCTTTTGGTCGCGTTTACCGGGGCCGGCTTCGCGGTGGTCGTCGCGGGGCTCGTGGCGGCCCTCGCGACGCTGGTGGTGACCCTCGCGCCTGGGCTCGCCGGGTCGACGTTTGTGAGCTCGACCGAAGCGATAGAGCTGGCGGCGGTCTTCGCCGTGACCGGCGTGGCGGGCGCCCTCACCTTGGCACGGGCGGAGAGCTTGAGCCGGTACGGCGTCGCCGCTATCACCTGCACGGCCGCCTCGGCGGGCGTGCTGCTCGCATTCTGGCTGACGAGCGAACCTCGCTCGAACGAGGCGCTCGGCTGGCTCGTCTTGGCCGCCGTGCTGAACGGGATCGGCTCGGCCATCCTCGCGAGCGGCGGGTTTACCTTGCTGGCGATGGCGTTCGGGCTCACGACGCGTATCCAGCTCATGGAGCTGGCACAGGGAGGGCACCCGGTCCTCCGCCGCATGCAGGACGAGGCGCCCGGGACGTACCACCATTCGATGATGGTCGGGGCGCTTGCCGAGCGGGCCGCCAATCGGATCGGGGGCGACGCGTTGCTCGCCCGCGTGGGCGCCTACTACCACGACATCGGGAAGATCGCCCAGCCCGCGTATTACATCGAGAACACCCAGGAAGGTGTGGCCAACCCGCACGATTCGATCGACCCGGTGGCGAGCGCCCAGGCGATCCGGGCCCACGTCTCGAACGGCCTTGAGCTCGCCGTCCGTTACCGGATTCCGCCTGTGGTGCGCGATTTCATCCCCGAGCACCACGGCACGCGTCTGGTGTCGTACTTCTATCGCACCGCCGTCGAGCGCGACCCGGCCGTCAGTCCGGAGCCGTTCCGCTATGGCGGGCCCCGGCCCAAGACGCGTGAGAGCGCGATCGTGATGCTCGCCGATTCCTGCGAGGCAGTGGTCCGCGCGAGCCAGCAGGCTGGCGGCCGCGCGATCGACGAGCTCGTCGACGGGATCGTCGCGGAGCGGTTGGCCGAGGGCCAACTTGATGACTGCGACATCACCATGCGCGACCTGCACGCCGTCGCGGGGAGCTTCAAGGCCACGCTCCGCGCGATCTATCACCCGCGGATCGCCTACCCCACCCCTGCCCCGGAAGAGATCGCGCGCATCGCACAGGGGCCGCTGCCCGAGGAGCCGGACGGAGCCCCCGAACTCCCAGCCGCAGGCCGGAGGGCGCGGCGCGGCCAGACGACCACCCGGTCGCACAGGGGCCACTAGCCCGCAGCCGGTATACTCGGGAGGCACGCCCCACTGAGGAGTACCGACGCCCATGCGCTTCGCCATCGTCCGATTTCCCGGTACTTGGAGTGACCGCGATTGCGAGCGGGTCTTGGGTCCGGTCCTCGGCCAGGAAACGGCGATTGTGTGGCACCGCGAGACATCGCTCGAAGGCTTCGACGCGGTCGTGTTGCCGGGCGGCTTTTCCTATGGCGACCACCTGCGTTGCGGTGCGATCGCGCGCTTTTCACCGGTGATGGATGCCGTACAGGCGTTCGCGGCTCGCGGCGGGCCGGTGGTTGGCATCTGCAACGGCTTTCAGATCCTCTGCGAGAGCGGCCTGCTTCCGGGAGCGCTGTTACGGAACGACAGCCTCCAGTTCCGCTGCGAATGGCGCGAGCTGCGGCGGGAAGGAGGGCCATCGCCCTGGACCGCGGGGATCCCCGAAGGGGCGATCCTTCGCGTGCCGATCAGCCACGGTGAGGGAAACTACTTCGCCGACGAGGCAACGGTGCAACGCCTGGAGACCCACGGGCGCGTCGCCTTCCGCTACGTGGACAAGGCCGGGGAAGCGACGCGGGCGGGCAACCCCAACGGGAGTCTCCATAACATCGCTGGCATCCTCAACGAACGGGGCAACGTGCTCGGCATGATGCCCCACCCGGAGCGCGCCGGTGAGGCTGTCGTCGGTGGCACCGACGGGAACCTGATTTGGCGCTCGGTCATCGAACACGCTATGGCGACCGCGGGCCGCTGAGCGCGAACGAGGAGCGGACGATGTCAGACGAGCCCCTCTCACCGCTCGGGCCCCGCCCAGCGCAGCCCTTCGACGCACCAGCAGCTGCCGAGCGCCCGCCCGAAGCGCCGGCGCTGCGCTTCGACGGGCCCGTGCTCCCGCCGCCGCCGGCCGAACCCGCGACCGCCCCGCGTGAGCCGTATCCGATGCACTTCTCGGTCGCGTATCCGGGCAAGTTGAGCCGGCTCTCGACGCTTTTGCGCCTGTTCTTGCTCGTCCCCGCCTGGATGCTCGGCACGTTCTTCTATTTCGCCGCCTACGGCGCGTTTCCGATCGGCTGGCTCGCGGTGTTCTTCCGAAAGTCGTACCCCACATGGCTCTTTCATGGGGTTACAGGCGGCCTCGCCTGGGCGGCCCGGACACAGGCCTACGGCGCGCTGCTCACCGACAAATTCCCGAGCTTGGACGCCGAGGGAAGCCGCGTCCGCCTCACGTATGACCAACCTGAGCGCGGCGGCCTGAGCCGTTGGCGTGTGCTGCTCTGGAAGTGGGTCCTGACCGCGCCGCATCTCTTCCTGCTGGGCTTCCTCGGGTTCGCATTGTTCGTGGTGACCATCCTCGCCTGGTTCGCGATCCTGTTCACTGGGCGTTATCCGCGCGGATTGTTCGGTTTCGCGACGGGCGTCCTCCGTTGGCACTACCGGGTTTCGGGCTACTTCCTTTCGCTCAACGACCGCTTCCCTCCATTCTCGCTTGCGGCGGAGGCCGGCCCGGCCTCACGCGGGGCGACCATCGCTTCGGGTCTGATAGGGCTCTTGTTGGTGGGCGGTTGGGCTGGCCTTCTGGGCGCGAGCGTCGCGGCGGGCACGGGCCAGCAGGCCGATGTCAATTACGACAGTCTCGAGCGCGGCGTCGCGGACGCCCCGCGCTTCTTTCTGGGGCCCCGCGAGGACCCTTCGTTTGTGGTCGCATTGCTTCGGGTCACGGACCCCTCTCCGGATGTGCAGCGCGCCCTCGCCGTCGGAAGCGCCTCGCGGGTGGTCGTCTTCGAATTCACCTACTTCAACCTGACGACGCGCGACCGGACGGTGCGGTCGGAGGACTTCCGCCTCGCGTACTCGTTCTCAGAGGAAGGTGGGGAGCCTTCCAAGAAGACGCGCGAGGCCTCCATCGTCCAACTTGGCGGCGCTCTCTCTCCCGCGGCCGTGAAGCGAGATGCCACCGTCACGGTCCGGGTCGCCTTCACGATACCGGCGGACGCCACGCCGGCGCGGCTGACGGTCGACCCGCCCTGGGACACAACGGGGACGCTGAAGTACGACTTCCGCTGATCTGGGGCCTATCGTGGCCCGCCGCTACCCTACTGCCATGCCCGTTGACCAAGCCGCCCTTGATGCCGTCGCCCTTAGCCGCGCTGAATACGACCTCTTGGTCCAGCGTCTCGGCCGCGAACCCAATGAGGTCGAGCTCGGGATGTTCGGCTCCCTTTGGAGCGAGCATTGCGGTTACAAGAACAGCAAAATCCTCCTTCGCCTCCTCCCCAGCGTTGGCGACCGGGTGTTGACCCGCGCAGGCGCCGAGAACGCAGGCGCGATTGACATCGGTGACGGCCTCTGCGTCGTCATGAAGGTGGAGTCCCACAACCACCCGAGCGCGATCGAGCCCTACCAGGGGGCGGCGACGGGCGTGGGCGGCATCGTGCGGGACATCTTTGCGATGGGCGCCTACCCGATCGCGATCCTCGACTCGCTTCGCTTTGGCCCGCTCGAAGAAGCGAACAACCGCTACCTGTTCGAAGGCGTGGTTGCGGGCATTGGAGGCTATGGGAACTGCCTGGGCATCCCGAACGTGGGCGGTGAGGTGTTCTTCTCCAAGGGCTATGGCGGAAACCCGCTCGTCAACGCGATGTGCGTCGGCATCGCCGAGACGTCGAAGCTGCTTTCGGCCAAGGCGCGCGGCGTTGGCAACGTCTTCCTCCTCGTTGGCTCCGACACGGGCCGCGACGGCATCCATGGCGCGAGCGGGCTCGCCAGCCGCACCGACCCGGAGGCGCGCTTCGAAGAGATGCGCCCCGCCGTCCAAGTCGGCAACCCGTTCATGGAAAAGCTCTTGATGGAGGCGTGCTACGAACTCGCCTCTCAGCACGCGGACTGGATCGTCGGGCTCCAGGACCTCGGCGCGGCCGGGCTCACATCCTCTGTGGTCGAGTGCTGCGACAAAGGCGGGTCGGGGGCGATCCTGGAGCTCGCAAACGTCCCGCGCCGCGAGTCCGGCATGCGGCCCTACGAAATCATGCTCAGCGAGAGCCAGGAGCGGATGCTGGTGATCGCCAAGCGCGAGCACGTCGCCGATGTCCGCCGTCTGTTCGAGCATTGGGAGCTGCACTGCGCCGAAATCGGGACGGTGACCACCGGGAATGACGTCGTGATCCACGACAACGGTGTCGAGGTCGCGCGAGTGCCGACAGCGATTGCGGGCGACCCGCCGCTCTACCGGAGGGAGGGCGTCCTCGCCCCCGAGGTCGCCGAGCTGAACCGCTTCGACCTTGCCAGCCTGCCGGACCTGACGCATGACGGGGCGACGGCAGCGTTGCTGGAGCTCCTGGCGCGCCCGAACATCGCGAGCAATCGCGGTGTCTACCGCCAGTACGACCAACAGGTGCTGAACAACACGGTCGTAGCCCCTGGAGGCGACGCCGCCGTGATCCGTGTCCCCGGGACGAACCGGGGCATCGCGGTGAAGACCGACTGCAACGGCCGCTACGGCTTCCTCGACCCCTACGCGGGGGCCGCGATCGCGGTGGCGGAGGCGGCGCGCAACGTGGTTTGCACCGGCGCGACGCCGGTTGCCGTGACCGACGGACTCAACTTTGGCAACCCGGAGAAGCCGGACGTTTATTTCCAGCTTTCGCAAGCGGTCCACGGGATCGCGGAGGCGTGCACGACCTTCAACATCCCGGTGGTGAGCGGCAACGTGAGCCTCTACAACGAGACGGCTGGCCGTCCTGTGTATCCGACGCCGATCATTGGCCTGCTCGGCGTCCTCGACGACGTTGAGCGGCACATCACGGCTGGGTTCAAGCAGCCTGACTGCGAGGTTTGGCTCTTGGGCGCTGGCCTCGAACAACCGGCGGCCACGCTCGCCGGGAGCGAGTACCTGGAGGCCCGCCACGGGCTGGTCGCCGGGTTGCCGGCCGTGGACCTCCAGGCGGAGCTCCGCTTGCAGCAGCTCGTCCTCCTGTTGCACTCCGAGGGGTTGCTGCTCAGCGCGCACGACTGCTCCGAGGGCGGCCTGGCGGTGACGCTGGCGGAATCGGCGATCATCGGGGGCTTGGGGTTCCGGGGGGCCGCGGCGGAGCTGCCGGGCCGGCTGGATGCCGCGCTTTTTGGCGAAGGCCAAGGCCGGATCGTCGTGAGCTTGCCGCCGGAGACGTACCGGCGGATGGGCGGCCCGGCGCGCCTGGAGGACTTGGCCCGCGAGATGGGCGTCCCGGTCACGCGTCTCGGCCGGACGACGGAGGCCCCCGTCTTCACCTTTGGGCCGGTGGAATGCACGCCGGACGCGCTGCGCGAGGCGTGGGAAGCGCTGGTCAGCTGACGCGGGTTGCGCGTGACGGCCGAAACGGCAGGATTCCCGCGTGCGATGGGCCGGTACTGGCCCGTGGTAGACTAGGCCTATGAGCACTCCGGAACTCCTGGGAATCGGCGCCGTGATCTCGCTGGTTGGCGGCCTGATGGCCGAGGCCACGTTCTCCTGGTTTGAGCGGCGGCTTGCTCGCAGGCGGAAGGCCGCCAGCACCGAACGCGGGGCGTCTGGTGCTGACGTTTCTGGGACACTGCCGCAAAGGTAAGCGACCATGACCCTTTCCTACGACCGCGTTGGCGATATCCTCCATATCGATTTCGGCCCGCGCCGGCCGGACCAAGAGACGGAGTTCCTGGGGGACGACATCGTGGCTCGCCTCAACCCAGAGACGGGCGCGATTGAGAGCATCGAAGTCCTCGGGCTGACATCGCGTGCCCCCGGAGCGATCATCCCGGTCCCGGTAACGGGCTCGCTGGCGGTCGCGGAGTAGCGTTGCCCTACGCGCGGCGGCTGAACGCACCGACCGCGACCCGCCGGCCTCGCCGCAGGAACTCGCCCGGCACCCGCTTCGGCGCGACATCCCAGGCGACGCCAAGATATGCCGGAATACCCGTCACCCGACGGTGCACGGGCCACCCGCGCGTGCTCCGAAGGTAAACGGGCGCCTCGAACTTCGTCATCCAGGCGACTGCTCCCGCGCCCGGTCGAAGGCCCCGCTCCAGCCGTTCTGGTAGTGATGGGCGGACGCGGGCGAGCCGTTCCACGATGTCTTCGGGCACCGCTATCTGTTGCTCGCGAAGGTAGGTGAGGCCGAGCACGGTCGCCGAGGTGAGCCGGCGCGCGACTGCCGTCTTGAAGAAAAGGTCCCAGTCGAATTCCGGCGTGCTCCCGAGGACCATCGCGGCGTCGATCACCCAGCGGATCACCTGGTTGGGGTAGCCGCGCACGCCGTGGACGATGATGTGGAAGAGGAGGTCCTCCGGCGCGGCAGCCGGCACGGTCAGCTGGGTGACGGTGGCTGGGGTCGCGCGCGACCAGACCGCGTCGTCCAGAGCGGCATCCCACGACTGCGCGATGGGCCGCCAATGGAGGTCGAGCGCCGCGCCGTTCGGGCTTGTGAGGTCGGCCGCGTGCGCCCGGGCCTGAAGGGCCGCGATGGGTCGCTCGCTCGTACGGCGCCAGCCCGCATTGCGAAGCTGCTGGTCGGCGGCGCCGGCGTCGGTGGGGTGCACGAGGAGGTCGACATCGGCCATCGGCCGCATGCCCGCGTCGGGGTAGTGGCGGGCGAGGAGCGGTATGCCCTTGAGGGCCATCACCGGGATCCCTGCCTCGCTGAGGACGTGGGCCGCCTGGGCGGCGCCCGCGATGTGCAGCTGGTTCCGCACCCAGGCGAGCCGCGCAATCCCCTTGAGGCGCGGCGTCAGCTCATCGGCGTGGCCGGCGCGTTGCAGGTTGTGGGCGACGGCGGGCAACACGGCGAGCGATGGCCCATCGACGTCGTCGAAGGCGACGACGGCGCCCCAGCGCCGCCATGCGTCGACGGCCGCTCCGTCGGCGCGGATCGCGGCCTGAAGGAGCAGCGTTTGCGCACGGTCGGGGAGGCGGAGGTCCGGTGGTCGATCGGCCATCACGCGCCACCTTCGCGACGTGCCATGGAGGCGCGCACGGCGCGCAGCAGCTCCAGCCGCGAGGCTGGGTCGCGGCCCATGTTCCGGTCGTGGATGCGCCGGTCGCCGATGACCTCCGGGACGGTGACGGAGGTCACCCTGGCGCCTGCCGCACGGGACCACCACTCGATGAACTCGCCACCGCGAAGGGACTCATCGAACGGGCCGAGCCGCGCTGCGGCGTCGCGCGTCATCATGCAGCCCGTGGCAGCGACCCCTGGCTGCGGGGGCCGATCGCGGCGGAGGCCGCCGGGGCCGATTTGGAACTGGACAATCGCCCCGAAGACCGTGTCGACGCCGCTTGCGAGCGCGGCCAGGCCGAGCCGGAGCCGGTGGGGGCGAGCAATGTCGTCGGCGTCGAGGAAGGCGAGGACCTCGCCACGCGCACGTTCGATGCCGCGATTCCGCGCGGCGCCAACGCCCGCATGGGGCTCAACGTGGACGACCGCGCGGGGACACGCCGCCCGGATGGCCGCCGCAGAGCCGTCCGTTGACCCATCATCGACCACGACCAGCTCCCAATGCCCGTAGTCCTGCGCCTCGATGCTTGCGACCGCCTCCAAGACGTACGGCAGACCGTTGAAGCACGGGACGATCACGGAGACGAGCGGCTCGCTGGTCACGGCGTGACCTCTTCATTCCGGCGGGCCGATTGGCGGAGGGCCTTCAAATAGTAGGTGCGCGCTTCCCCGACGTTGGCCGTGAGGTTGCCGGGGTGGATCCGTTTCTGGACGAGGGTTTCGGCGACCGTGACGCGCGGCACTCGCGCGCGCATCTGCCGGGAGAGCCAATCGACATCCTCGGCCTGGCGGTAGTCCGGGTTGAACGGCCCGACATCAGTCCACGCTTCGCGCGTGATGAGCCAACACGACGGGATGAGCCCGGGTTGAGGCACCCCTGCGTCCGGGTAGTTGTACGTGGTCGATCGGGGCCCGTGGAAGAAGTGTTCGAACTCGCAGATGCAAAATCCCGCATCGGAAGCGGCCAGGGCCCGAACTTGGGCGGCAAGCTTGCCCGGCAGCCATCGGTCGTCTGCGTCGAGGAAGGCGATGAGCTCCCCGCTCGAAGCGGCCACGCCTGCATTCCGGGCGACCGAAGGCCCGGCGTTCGCTTGCGAAAGACACACAGCCCCCGCCGCCCGTGCGACCTCGAGGCTCTCATCCGTTGAACCGTCGTCAACCACGATGACCTCGTAAGCCGGCAGGGTCTGGGCAGCGACGGACGCAAGCGCTTCGCCGAGATACCGGGCGCCGTTGTAGACCGGGACGATGACGCTTACTCGGGCTGTCATTTCGCGGGGACCGGTGGGCCGACCGATTGGAGCAGGTTGCGAATGGCGTCCGGCACGGCCCGGACGTCGTCGCCGAGATGGAGGCGGAACGCCGGGAGCACACGTGCGAGCCGGCCCATCTGCCGGAGCGCTTCGGCGCGCGCGCCCGGGAGTTGGAGCAGCGTGGACGGCGCCAACGCGGTGAGGGCTGCTCCCCCGCCGATCGATTCGATTCGAGGGCGGCCCGTGGTTTGGGCCAAGACCACCATGGCGGCCAGCCTTGCCCGAACAGGAAGCTGCGCGCGATACCGAGCCGTAAGCAGCAAGAGGCCCTTCTCCGTTGCCAGACTCGCTGCGTTCGCCACCTGTGGCTTGAACTCCGGCAGCAACTCCAAGGACGGGACGGTCAGCTTCCCACTGGCATAGATGCTCTGGGCAACGGGCGCCCCATCGCCGTCCCAGGTGAGGGCGCAGTGGTCGTCCGAGACGTAATCCAAGCCCCCGGACAACGAAGCGAGACAGGTGGTCGATTTGCCTGCACCGGATCCGCCGGCGATCAGCACCCCGCGGCCGGCCTCGCCGACCACGCCCCCATGGAGGATGTGGGCGCCCCGCTCCCCGAGGAACCAGTGGAGGATGGCCTTGAGCGGCGTACAGCGGTCGTAGTACGGCGTAGCGGCGGCACTCGGCATCCAGTAATAGGCCTCGCCGGTTGCGGTCCGGTAGAAGCTGAGCCCGCCGCTCCCGAAAAGGAAGGACGTCGCGATCCCGTCCACCGGCCCCTCGCCTGGTAGGCCTCGCCGGGTGTGTTCAGAGAGGACGCCGGCTTCTGGCGGCAGGGCGACGCCCGTCGCCGCCGACTCCCATGCTCGAATGACCAGGTCTGGCCCCGGGCTGAGCTCGGGAAGGTGGTCGAACGCGGGGAGGACGTAGGGGATGAGGGCAGGCCCCGCGAATCGCACCTCGACCTGCAAGCCAGCCACCGCCCGTCGCACGATGTGCTCGCCAGTGCGTTCGGCCGCCGACGCATAGGCCCCAGCCATCGCGTCCCATTCGCAGTTCCGCGAGTTCGACGGGCCCGTCATGGCTTCGCGGCGGGCCAGCCCGCGGCTTCATCTACATCATGGATTGGGTCGAGGATGAGCAGTTCCTGCATATCCGTGAACTTTCGGAGCAGGACGGGCTCGAACGCGATGCGGGGCGGCGGCCCAAGTGGGGCAGCCGGAGCTGCTCCACCGGCCTGGAGCAGGTCGTCGCTCATGATCTGCGCGACGAGGTCCTCGAGCCATTGGTCGACGGCGGGCTTACCGGCGTCCGAACCCTCGCGGACGGCGGCGGCGACCTGCTCAGGAGTGTAGCCAGACGCCAGCGCCGTCCAGGCGTATTCGGCCAGTCCATGGGCGCTGTAATAGGTCCCAGTGGCGAGGTCGACGATCAGGGCCTCACCGTCGACGGTTTCCGTCACCACGTCCGCTCCCCGAAGCCGATACCGCCTAATCAACGAGCCTGCCTCCTTGTTTCGCGAGTTCATAGCCCCCAGTCGGGGGTCGCCGGTCTACTGAATCACGATGGTGCCGCGCATGAACGTAGCCGGAGGTGCGTTGTGGACCGAGCACACGTACTGAAACGTCCCGGCCTGACTAAACGTTAAGGTGAACGACCCGGACTTTTGCAGCTCGCTTCGCCCGAACGGCCCGGTCACGTCGTGGATTGCTTCTCCAGCCCAGGTCCAGGTCACCGTGCTCCCACGCGGGAGCGAGAGCTGTGAGGGGGAGAAGAAGTTGTCGTTGACGGTGACCGTCACGTTCCGTGGCCCTTCCCCGCTGGCGGTCGGGGTGGCTGGGATGGGAGTCGGGCTTGCGGGCGCCCGGGTGGGCGTGGGCGGCGGCTGAGTCGCCCCCGGAGTTGGGGTCGCGGCTGCGGGCGTTGCCGTCGCCTGCGCAGCCGGGGTCGGGGTCCGCGTCGCCGTTGCGGCCGCGGCCGTTGGGCTCGAAGTCGCTGCGGTCGCGCTCGCCGTTGCGGCCGTCCTGGTGGCGGTTGTCGTCACGGTTGTCGAAGCCGGCGTGGTCGTGGTGGGGGTGGCCGTCGTTGTGGTCGCCGCCGCGGTAGGGCTCGACGTGCCTGAGTCCCCCCCGCCGCAGGCCGCAAGGGCGATGGCGGCGAGGGCCGGAAGGATCATCAGGGCACGGGTGATCGAAGGAGGCATGGGGCGGGTCTCCTGGATAGGGAATGGCCGGGTGAACACCCGGCCATTCCCAGTACGTCGCGTGACGCGTTTGCGATTACTTGCGTGCGTAGGCGAGGCTGCCGCCTGCGACGATCAGCGCCGCGAGGGTTGCCCCGATCACCAGCAACCAACCGCTTTGGCCGTCCTGTTGGGCCGCAACGAGGCCGGAGCCGGTGTTCGGTGCGCCGGGGGCCGACGGCCGGGCGACGACCGTGATCTCGCCCTGCTGGCCCACGATCGTGCCATCCGGCAGCGTGCCGCTATGGATGGCGCAGTAGTACTTGTAGGTCCCCGGCTTCGGGAAGGTCATCTCGAATGAGTTGGCCTGCGATGGATCTGGGATGCTGAGAAGCACGCCAGAGTTGACCGTCGCCGTACCATCGACCGCGGAGCCCGGCTTCGAAGCGGGGGCTTCAAACGGGTCGCCGGGCGGGAGCGCGCCGAAGGTCGCTGTGTGCGGGACCTGCTCCAGCGACTTGAAGACAACGGAGTCGCCCGCGGTGATCGTAAGCTTGGCGGGCTGGTTGATGTTCGCCTGCGTGTTCGGGGTTTCAGTGCCGAGCTTGACGGTGTAGGCCTTGGCGCCGCCGGCCTTGTTCACGACTTCCGTCGGCCGGCTCTTGAGCGCCGCGAGAGCAGCCTTGGCCTCGAAGCTGGCCGAGTTGAACTCCGCGTTGCCGCGGGCGTCGAGCGATAGCTGATTGTCGGCCCCGGGTGCGGCAGCCGACCCCTCGTCGACGACGGTGATCACGCCCGTCATGTTCGGGTGGATGATGCAGAAGTAGTCGTAGGAGCCGGCCTTCGCGAACTTCACGTCGTAGGTGGCCTTGGCCGGACCACTCGGGAAGATGAGGCCGGAGTTGACGACGTTCTTGCTGTTCGGGAACGTCGCTGGTGATGGGTCGGGCGCCGGCTCATCGGCCGGGGGCTGGCCCTGGAACATCGTGATGCTGTGCGGCTCAATGTCCGAGACCGCCCAGCGCAACGTCGTCCCCGTGATGACGGTCACGTTGGCCGGCAGGAAGAGGTTCACCGAGGCCTCTTCATACGCCTCGCCGGCGCGGACCGTGAGTGTCTGGTCGGCGGCATCGGCGCTCTGTAGGCCGGTGCTCGCGAGCACGCCAGACAGTGCAACCGCTGCGACTGGTAATGCCAAGAATCGTTTCACGAACTCCCTCTCCTCCGTCGCACCTGGGGTGTGCGGACGGTCGTGCGGTAGGCTAAACCCTACGTTAACCATTTGCCAATCCGTCGAAAGGCCGATTCTCGTGGAGTTCTAGGCAGTTCGGAGTGAAGCCGGGACGCCGGCCACCGGGCGCGCGAGACGCACGCTCCGGAGCACGGCCCGCTCCACGGCGAGCGTCGTCAGGATGCCCGCGAGCAATGCGTCGTCGGGGGCCGGTTCGCGCGTCCCGACGGCGACGGCGAAGGCGATGTCGCCGTCCCCGAGGGTGTGCGCCGGCACGATTGTCCGCGCGAGACCGTCGTGGGCCTGGTAGGCGAGGCGCTGCAAGGCCGCGTGTGGGAAAGCTGTGTTGGTCGCGATACAGACGAGCGTCGTGTTCTCGCGCGCCTGCGTAGCGACCAGCGCCTGCATGCGCGCGCGCCGCAGCTCGACGGTCTCGGCCAGACCGGCCATCGCCCCATCGGCGCGCCTCGGGCCAGCGACGAGCGTGCCGTCCGCGGGGTCGTAAATCGCCCCGACGGCGTTGGTGACCGCTAGCGCGCCGACCACGAGCCCGCCAGGGCCGGTGAGGCTGGCCGTCCCGACCCCGCCCTTGAGGCGGCCTTCGTTGCCGAGCAGCTTGGCGACCGTCGCGCCCGTCCCGGCCCCGACGGAGCCCTGGGCGATTCGGCCACCCTTGGCCGCCGCCGCCGCCGCATATCCTTCGGCGTCGCCGGGGCTCGCTTGGGCATCGCCGACGGCAAGGTCGAAGATCACGGCTGCCGAGACGATCGGGACCTTCCGAACGGTGGTTTCGAAGCCAACGCCCTGCTCGTCGAGGAGCCGGACGACCCCGTGCGCAGCGGCCAGCCCAAAGGCGCTGCCGCCCGCGAAAACGACCGCGTGGCAGGTGCGGACGACGTTCGCCATCCCGAGGACATCGGTCTCCCGGCTGCCAGGGGCGCCGCCGCGCACATCGACAGCGGCCCCAGTGGCGGCCGGACAAAGGATGACCGTGCAGCCTGTGGCGCGGCGGCGGTCTGTCCAATGTCCGACGGTGATCCCTGTGACATCCGTGATCGCGTCGTAGCGGCCAGGCGTCAGTGCGCCGCTCATTCTGGCCGCCAACCGGCGGTTCGCCGCCCATCGAGGTAGGCGCCAAGGAAGGCGCGGGCGGCGTCGCAGAACGCGGCGGTGAGGTCGGCGAGGCCGGCGGCATCGGGTTCGCCGACGCCGAAGCTCGCCGCCATCGTCTCGCCGTCGCCGCCGATGCCCGCGAGCCAGCCTTCGTCCGCCGCCGCCAGTGGGAGCAGCAGCATCTCCGCCCCCTGCTCGGCGGCGACGACCAGGCCCGTGAGCCCTGGCAGGTCCGGGTGTTCCCGGAGGTGTTTCGCGGCGCGGAGGCCCGCCTCGCCGATCCCGAGCTCGCGGATCACCTGCTCAGGCGTCAGGGTGGCCGTTTGCTGTGCGAATTCGACCCACGCGGCTGCGCCGGGCAGCGGGCCCATCAGGGCCGCGGCGATGGGCCGGCGGCGGTCGCTCAGCGCTTCCCAGACGGCGACGAGCCGCCGGCAGGCCTCCGCGAGCTCGCCTGCGATCGCGCCCGCCAGCACGGGCCGGTCGGCTGGGTCCGCGAAGACGAGCGCCCTGAGGAGCCCATCCGCGGCGACCTGCGGCTTGCGCAGCGCCCCGCGCAGATAGGCATCAAGGAAGTCGAGTTCGCGGAGGCCACCGGGGTAGTCCAAGGCTTATCCCTCGTTCCGCGCGGGTTTGCGCCGCGCTTTCGGCTGACAGGCTGGGCAAAAGTGTGTGGAACGCCCGCCGATGACGACGCGCTCGATGATGGCGCCACAGGCGTAACACGGCTTGCCGGTCCGCCGGAAGACCTGGACGAACATGTGCTGCGTCCCCTGGTTGCCCTGACCGTCGACATAATCCTTGAAGCTCGCGCCCCGATTGGCGATCCCTCGTTCGAGGACTGCGCGGGACGCTTCGAAGAGGCGTTTGGCGGCCGCCGGGCCGACGTCGCCCGCGAGCGTGTCGGGCCGGATCCGCGCCTCATACAGGGCTTCATCCACGTAGATGTTGCCGAGCCCCGCCACCCGGCGCTGGTCGAGGAGCACGGACTTCACGGGCGCCTGGCGATTCGCGAGGGCGGCCCGGAACTGCGCCAGCGTGAACGTCCCGTCGATCGGCTCGGGGCCTAACCGCTTGGCGAAGTAGGCGTCGAGGTCTTCGACAATCCGCCAGGTGCCGAACTTGCGGAGGTCCGACCAGCGGAGGTCGTGGCCGCCATCCAGGCTGATGGCGCCGCGCTGATACGGCTCCTCCGGTGCGCCAGCGGGGCGCCAGACGAGCCGGCCCGTCATCCGCAGGTGGATCACCCAGGTGCGGCCGTTGTCGAGATGCGCGAGGAGGTACTTCCCGCGCCGGCCGAGCGAGGTGATCGTCCGGCCAAGAGTTTCGGTGAGGAATGCGCTCGGGGCGACGTCCCCAAGCAGCAGGTGGGCCGTCGCGGGGTCGATGGCGATGGCCAGCACGGTGCGGCCCGCTACCAGCGGGGCGAGGTCGCCGCGGATCGTCTCGACTTCCGGCAGCTCCGGCATCGTTGCGAGCGTAGCCCGGCCGCCGCGGTAGCGCACTCGCCCGGTTGGCCGATACTCGGTGCGTGATCACGCACCTGCGCGGCCGCCTGACGCGGATGGACCTGGCGGGCCCGATCGTCGAGATCGATGTCCACGGCGTCGGCTACGAGGTGATGGTGCCGCTGTTTCTCTGGCCGGAGCTTCAGGGTCTCGCGGGTGAATGCGAGCTCGCCATCGAGAGCGGGCCAGAGGTGCTCTTCCACGTCCACTATTCGGCGACCACCAACCAGCCTGTCCCGGTGCTTGTTGGCTTCCTGCGGCGGGGCGAACGGGAGTTCTTCAGGAAGTTCATCTCAGTAGAAGGCATCGGGCCAGCGAAGGCGGCCAAAGCGCTCAACCTGCCCGTCAGCGTGATAGCGAGCGCAATCGAGCGCGAGGACCGGCCGACGTTGACGCGGCTCCCCGGGATCGGGGCTCGGGGCGCAGACAAAATCATCGCCACGCTCCGAGGGAAGCTCGCCGCTGAAGCCGCGATTCAGGATGGCGGCGACGTGCGGCCTGTGGATGCGAAGGTCGTCGCCGCGGGGCGGGTATCCGCCGACTCCGTCGAGGCGATCGCGGCGCTCGGCTTCCCCCGCGGCGACGCGAAGCTGTGGGTCGAACAGGCGCTGGCCGACGACCCGAGTCTCCAGACGCTGGAGTCGCTGACGCTCGCCGTCCTCCGCGCCCGCGGGGCGAACTGAGGTGGCCTGAACTCGGCGCTGTTGGGGGCCGTGGATGAACGCTGGGACGCTCGCGCCGAGCCGTGCCCCGGCCTAGCATGGGGCGATGACGCCAGAACCGCCGGACGAGTCCGTTGTGCCCGATGCGGCCCCGGGCGAGGCCCCCAAGCCCGCCACACGGCCGGTCTGGCAGGTCCTCGCTGTGCCGATTGCCATCGTGCTGGGCGCTGGGCTGATCGCCGCCGGGCTCGCCTTCGGCCTGCGCGACGACCGTGGCCTGACCGAGGCGCAGGTGGAGTCCGCGCTCGACCGGGCGATCGCCAAACTTCCGGCCGGCGGTCCTGGCGAGGCGGCCTCGACGGCCCCCGCAGCCAGCGCCGTGGCTCGCCTATCCGACGCGCTGCTGGCCTACGCCAAGGGTGTCGGGCTCGATGAGGCCAAGTTCAAAGCCTGCGTCGCTAAGCCCGAAACGGTCGCGCTGCTTAACAAGCACTTCCAGCAGGGCGTGTCGCTTGGCGTCGAAGGGACGCCGACGTTTTTCGTGAACAACAAGCGGATCGTCGGAGCGCAGCCAGCCGCCATCTTCGACGAGGTGATCCAGGCCGAGCTTAGCGGCAGCCCCACGACGCTCGACGGCTACTCGGCCGCCGTGAAGACCCTCGCCCAGCAGGGACGCTTCGAAATCGTCACCGCGAAAGTCGACCTCACGGGCGCGCAGATCACCGGCGGGAAGAACGCGAAAGTGATGATCGCTGAGTTCAGCGATTTCCAGTGCCCCTTCTGCAAGACCTGGACCGAGGGCTACTACCAACGCTTGCGCCCCCGGCTCGGCGCCGACATCGCGCTTGCGTTTCTCCACTTCCCGATCACGCAGATCCATCCGAATGCCGGCACAGCGAGCGCCGCGGCCCATTGCGCGGGCGAGCAAGGCAAGTTCTGGGAGATGCACGACCTGTTGTTTTCGAAGCAGAAAGAGTGGCAGTCGCTCCAGTAGCGGGTCAGTCCAACTCCTGAAGACGCGCGAGGATGTGCTGGACGATGCGCCCGGTGCGGTCCATCCCGGCGCTGCAATGCACGAGGACCGGCTTTGGCAGGTCGAGAAACGCCTGCCAGGCAACGTCGTACTGCTCCTGGGTGAACGGGTGCGTTTGCTGGTCGAGCGTGGCGATGTGGGCGACTTCGAAGCCGGCCCGTTGGTACCACTTCAACAGGTTGCCGCGGTAGAGCCAGAGCTGGTCGTCTGCGAGCAGACACATGATCGAGGCGATGCCGAAGTCCCGCGCTTCGGAAATCCAGCGGTCGGTCACGTCGTCGGGGACGCGGTATTCGGGGCCGGGCGTGAAGCCCGGCCGGGGACTGGTGGCGAGCACGCCGTTAATCACCCAGTTCGGCATCCGCCGAGTGTACCCGCGAGCGAGTTGAACTCCAGCCCGGTTAATCGAGGATCCGCAGGGCTTCCCTAATCGCTTCGTGGGCGCGGTCTTCGAAGGTCGCGGCGGAACGGAGGTTCATCGCCGCGCCCCGGCGCAGGCCCGGCACGGTCACGTTGCCGTGGCCCCCCGATGGGAACGGGAAGAGCGTGAGCAGTCCGGCGAGCGTCTTCGCCTCGTCGCGGAGGGCGCGTTCGGCCAGGCGCAGGGGCGCTTCCAGTTCCGGGATGGCGCCCGCGAGGTCGCCGAGAAACGTCGCGCCATCGAGTCGCGCTGCTTGAAGGATGGCGAGGGTGTAGGCGTTACCGGCGCGGTCGACCTCGGTTGTGGCGTCGAAGGCGTCGGCCCAGGCGCGGAGGGCGCCTGTCCCGCGCGGCTGTCCGTCGGCTGGGCCGTCTCGCCCGGCCAGGCACTCCGTCGCCCAGGCGAGTGATTCGCCAATCACCTCGAGCGGGTCGAGGTCGAGGGGCTCGACTGGCGCGGCGAGCTCAATCATCCCGACCGCGGTCGGCCATTCCGCCCACGGTGCGAAGCCGCTCCCGCCGGCGCTGGTGATGTCGTCGACGAGGAAGCCACCGCGGACGACATCAACGCCATAAATGACGCCGTGTTCGCGGACGTGAAAGTCGAAACCAGTAACGGGTCGGCCGGCCTCGAGGTGGGCCTGCGTCCAAGCGACGGCGGCTTCGCGCGCGGGCTCCCAATCGTCTTCGGGAGCGAGCAGGGCGCCGAACCGTTCCCAGCGCCAACCGGTCCGCGCGTATTCGCGTACCATCCGCTCCCAATCGAGGTCGTGAGGCCCGGAGGGCAGGGCGACAACGCCGGCTTTCGCGCCGAGGCAGAGGCGGAAGGCGTGGCCCGTCAGGCCCATGACGGCGTGGCGGGCGAGCGGCGTCTCGAGAAAGGCGAGCACACCTTCGACCGCGCCCGCAGCGGTGGTCCAGTTCGGGACGAAGCGTGCACCGAGAGGAGTCATCGATCCAGTCTACCCGACGCCCGCCAGCTATCCGCGCGCGGAGGCTGCCCTTGACGGGCGGGCCGGTATGATGCGACCGCACGCAGGAAAGGAAGCGCGCCCGTGCCAACTACTTGGGAACAGACGGAGCTGCCGAATGGCCTCCGCATCGTGACGACGCCGATGCCGACGACGCAGGCGGTCTCGGTCAACCTCTTCGTCGGAGTCGGGTCGCGTTCGGAGCCGCAGCGCCTGAACGGGATCACCCACTTTCTCGAACACATGGTGTTCAAGGGCACCGAGCGACGGCCTGACGCCATCCTCATCGCCCAGGAAATCGAAGGCGCCGGCGGGACGCTGAACGCCTACACGAACAAAGAGTTCACCTGTTACTGGAACATCGTGCCGTTCGACCGCTTCGAAACGGCGCTCGACGTGGCCGCCGACATGCTCCTTCATTCAAAGCTGGAGCAGGAGGAGATCGACCGCGAACGCACCGTCGTCCAGCAGGAGCTGAAGCGGAACCACGACAATCCCGGGGCCTGGGCAGGCCGGCTCATCGGCCAGGCGGTCTATGGCGAGCAACCGTGTGGCTGGGACGTCGGCGGTTCGGTCGAGTTGGTCGATGGCATGCATCGTGACGACTTTCTGACGCACATCGGCGCCTGGTACAAGCCCTCGAACATCGTCCTTTCGGTGGCCGGCAACGTCAGCCACGCGCAGGTCGTCCGGCTTGCTGAGCCGCTCTTCCGGGACATGCCAGCGGGCAGCATCCCGGAAGTCATCCCCTACGACGGCGAGATCTCGGGCGACCCCGTCGCGCTGGACTCGCGGGCCATCGACCAGTGCAGCCTCTACCTTGGCTTCCCGATTTTCGGGCGCGACGATTCGGACCGCTGGGCCATCCGGATCATGAACGACGTGCTCGGCGCCGGAATGTCGTCGCGCCTCTTCCGTGAAGTCCGCGAACGGCGCGGCCTCGCCTACTCGGTCGGGTCTGGCTATGGGTTCCTCGCCGACGCGGGGACGTTCACGATTTCAGCCGGCGTGAACCGCGAGAAGGTGCGCGAAACGATCGAGGTCTGCCTCGAGGAGACCGAGAAGATGACGGGCGCGCTCGTCCCCGAAGACGAGCTCCGGCGGGCGAAGGACCACAGCATCGGTCGCTTCCGGCTCTCGCTGGAGACGGCCCACGCCCTCGGCCAGCGCCATGGCGAGGCGCTCCTCACGCGCGGGCGGGTCGAATCGATCGACGATGCGGTCGTCCAGATGGAGGCGATCACCGCTGAAGACGTACAGCGGGTCGCGCGCCGTGTCGTGAGGAAAGATCGGCTTCGCGCGGCCGTCGTCGGCCCGAACCTCGAACAAGACGAAGTCCTCGCGGCCATCGGACGGTAGTTCGAAGGGGCGGGGAAAGACGCCGAACGGCGCCGCAAATTCGCCTCTTGACACCGTCTCCACCGATCGGACACGATCCGGGTGCCGGCTATCCGCAAGGAAGTCGAGCCTGGTTGGTCGAGCCGCAGACGAGTTTCCCGCCTGGACCCTTGAGGCCGGGACGGACGCCCAGGTTGGCGTAGCCAGCCTTCCGCGCTCCCCTTCCGGCCCCGCCAAGCGGGGCCTTTTCCTCGGCTCGGAAGGGTGGCTCTTCCGTGACTCGCCTCTCCGTCCATAAGCTCAAGGACCTCAAAGCCTCTGGCCGCCGATTCGCCATGATCACGGCCTACGACTACCCGTCGGCGCGGCTCGTCGAGCAGGCCGGCATCCCGATCATCCTTGTCGGCGACTCCCTCGGGAGCGTCATCCAAGGTTTCGAGTCGACGATCCCGGTCACTATGGAAGACATCCTCTATCACACACGCGCCGTTGTCCGCGCGACCCAGAAGAGCATCGTCGTCGCCGATATGCCCTTCATGAGCTACCAGGCGAACGACGACGAAGCGATGCGGAACGCCGGCCGCCTCCTCAAGGAGGGCGGCGCCACCGCCGTGAAGCTCGAAGGTGGCAGCTCGCTCGCCCCACTGGTCCGCCGGATGGTCGAAGCCGGCATCCCGGTGATGGGCCATCTCGGCCTCACGCCGCAGTCGGTGAACCAGTTCGGTGGACATAAGGTCCAGGGGAAGACGCCCGCCGCCGCCGCGAAGCTGATCAGCGATGCGCACGCCCTGGAAGAAGCGGGCGCCTTCGCCGTCGTCCTCGAGACGATCCCCGCGCCCCTCGCTGGCATGGTCAGCCGGCGCCTCTCGATCCCGACGATCGGCATCGGGGCAGGCCCGGAGTGCGACGGCCAGGTGCAGGTCTTCCACGACCTCCTCGGCCTCTACGATGACCAGCGGGCCCTCAAGCACGCAAAGCGCTACGCCGTCCTCGGGGAAGCGATTCGGGGTGCTGTCCGCGAGTACATCGACGAAGTCGAGACTGGCGCGTTTCCCACGATGGAGCACAGCTTCGCGATGCCCGCCGACACCGCCGTCGAACTCGGGGCGGGCACGCACGAACTCGACGCGGTCGTGCTCGCGGAGCTTTCGCGCTAGCCGCGCCTCGGAGGCCAGCATGGAGATCCTTGAGACACCCGCCGCGGCGCGCGCCTGGCGCCGCGGGCAACCGGGGCCGGTTGGGCTCGTCCCCACCATGGGCTACCTGCACGACGGACACCTTTCGCTCGTCCGCCGGTCGCTGGCGGAGGACGCCGCCACGGTCGTGAGCATCTTCGTCAACCCTTCGCAGTTTGGGCCGAACGAGGACTTTTCCCGCTACCCGCGCGACGAAGCCCACGACCTGGCGATGCTCGGGGAGGCAGGCGTGCATGCCGTCTACCTTCCAGCCGTCGAGGCCGTCTACCCGACGGGGTTTCAGACATCGGTCGATGTCGAGCGCGTGACCCAGCGGCTCGAAGGCGAGCGGCGGCCTGGCCACTTCCGCGGGGTTGCGACCGTCGTCCTCAAGCTCTTCAATGCGACTGGGGCCGACCGCGCCTACTTCGGCCGGAAAGACGCGCAGCAACTCCGCGTGATCCGGCGGATGACGCTCGACCTCGACCTCGGCGTTGCAATTGTGCCGTGCGACATCGTCCGTGAGCGGGACGGGCTCGCGATGAGCAGCCGCAACGTGTACCTCAGCCCCGAGCAGCGGGCGGCGGCGCCCGTCATCCAGCGGGCGCTCAAGGAAGCCTCCGCGGCCTGGCTCGTTGGTGAACGCGACGCGACGAAGCTGCGCGGGATCGTGGAGCGGCGCATCCGGGGCGAACCGCTCGCCGAAATCGACTATGTCAGTGTCGCCGACGACGTGTCGCTGGACGAGGTCGAGGGAAAGGCGACGGCGCCCGTTGTCATCTCGCTCGTGGTCCGGTTTGGCGCGACCCGGCTGCTCGACAACGTCGAGCTTGGGCTGCCCGGCGGCCGTTGACGACAGGAGTACGATGCCGTTGGCGCGGAAGACGGCGCCGCGGAGGAGGCTCACATGGGCGAGAAAGAGATGGCGGGCGGCGACGAGTGGATGGGCGAGGGCGCGGCGCTGAAGGGCAGCGGCGCCTCGGTTGGCAAGCCGAACCCCGGGCGAGCCGCCCAAGGCGCGTCGGGTGGCGGTGCGGGGGCGCGTGGGCCGCGCCAGTCGACCTCGCTGGATGGCTCCTACACAGGTCCTGGCGGCGATCTGGACGGCGACGGGGCCGCCGAGCTCAACGGCCTCCCACCGGGAGAGACCGTGATCAAGGGTGGGCGCATCGCGGCTGGCGATCTCGATGGTGATGGAATCGCGATCGACGAGAGCGGCGTGCACCGGCTGCGCGAGTCGCCGACTCGGGCGAGCACTGGCCGAGCGATCGGGCCCGACATGGAGCCTGACACGTTCACCATCGGCGAGCCGGGCGTCCAACGCGGGCTGGTCACGCCGGCTGCGACCGGTTCGTCGGGGCTGACCGCGACGTCGGCGCCCAGCGAACGCGCGCACGCGGCGGCCCACGAGGCTACACACACCGCCCAGCAGCGCGTGCGTGCCATCCGGCCCGACATGGAGCCCGACGTGGACCTTGCCGTTGGCGACGAGGGCGTGACCGACGACACGCGCAACAAGCCGACGCGCAACACCTAACCCGTGGCCATCGTGGGCGGCCAGGCCCGGCTCAGTCGCCTTCGCGCAACGCTTTTCGCGCCCCGCCAACTCGGGCTCGACGCGCTCGTGCCGCCGCCGCCGTCCGTCGTCGGCGACCGGGTTGGCGTCGAGCATGAGTTCACGGTCCGCGACGCACAGGGCGTGCCGGTCGATTTCGCCGCGTTGCTGCCGCGGCTGGCCGTGCCGGGGCGTCGGCTGGACCCCGGAGATGTCCACGCCGTGCGCACCCCAAGCGGGTTCGTCGTCACCGCTGACGGGCGCGAGGCGGAGATAGCGACGCCACCCATCTCGACCGGGCCGGGCGTGGGGCGGCGAGTCGAGGCCTGGTCCGCTGCAGGAAGCACGGTGCTGCGCGCGGCCCTTCCGCGGGGCACCACGCTCGAAGGCTTCTCCACGCATGTCAGCGTCTCGGTGCCGGCCGGCCGTGAGGATGCCATCGCCCGGCGCTTCGCCCGCACCTTCGCGCCCGCCTACGCGGCGATCGCCGAGAAGTCCGCGTCGCAGGGCATCTACGTCCGCCCGCGGCCGGGCCGGCTGGAGCTCTGCAGCGACTTCGTCGATGGCCCGCGGCTGGAGGCGGCGGTGGCGTTCGCCGTGGCCGCCTGTCGCGCGCTGGACATAACGCCCGACTGCATCCCCCAACTCATGGTGGAGATTCGGCCCAGCCGCGAGCGGTTTGGCCACCGCGTCCACCGCCTCGGGGGTGGGGCGGACGCCTATGCCGCGCCACGGACCGTGACCTGGCAGCTCGCCGAGGGAGGCGTCTGGTCTGGTCAGCGGTATCTCAGTGCATGCGCGGCCGCGGTCGCCGGCCACCCCGGTGGCCGCGGCCTTGCGCTGGCGTTGCGCATGCTTCGCGCCCAGGCATTGCTCGGCGTCGAAGGCTTCGCTGATTCCGCTCCGCGCCCTGGGCCGGTCTGGTCGCCGCACGGGGCCTTGCTCGATGTGCCAGCGCGCGACGGCCTCCAGCTCGAAGCCGCCGCCGCGACGTGGATGGCGGTGCTCTTCCGCGCGACTGGCCTCGGCGCCGGCCGGGAGGCGGAGGTCGTCGTCCCAGGCCTTGTCCTCGACCGCTTTCTTGATGCGTTCCGGCGCGGGCGGCTGAGCAGCGCCCTGCGGACGGAAATTGCCCGCGCCTTCGCGGACGGGACACGGCTGGCTTCGTTCGACCCGGAAGCGGGCGTGGTTGTGGCGGAACGCGTCGACCCCCGCGCCCTGGTCCCCGCCGAGCGCCCCGTTTCGAGCGAGCCAGGCCCCCGCGTGGGCAAGGCGTCGCAGGCGGGCGCGCCGATGTCGCGGGCGGGGAAGCGAGCCGTCGCCGTCCCGATGCCGCGGGCTGGTCCGCAGGCCACGCCGCCTGGTCTGCCGCCGATTCAGCCGTCCGCGGCGCGACCTGTGTCCCCGGTGCCGCCCGAGCTGCCGCGTCCGCTTCCAACGCCGCCGTCGCCTCGCTCAGGGCCGGGCCGCGGGACTATTGGGCTTGCGGTGGCGGGCCTGGCGCTCGTGGCCGCCGCCGCTGCCGCCGGTATCGGCCTCCTCGGCAGCGAAAGCGACGACGGCGGCCCGACGCCGACCGTCGCCGCGGTCACAACAGCCACGGCGGCCTCATCGACCGGGCAAGGCCAGCCAAGCCCGGCGTCGACGGCGCCAACAACAGCCCTTCCGGGCGGCACCTCAACCGCGTCCGCGACGGCCTCGTCGGCGGCGGCGCAGCCCGGCGCCGTTTCGCCATCGCCGTCGGCGACACTCACGACCGCGCCCACCCCGACGCAGGCCGGTCCGGCCGCCACTCCGCTCGCGACGCCGACTGGGACGACTGGGGCTCCGTCGCCGACGGCGAGCCCCGCCCCGACGTTGACGCCGCCGCCGACCCTGACGCCAACAGCAACACCGAGCCCCTCGCCCCGGCCGACGATCACGCCCACACCGACGCCAACTCCAACGCCCATCGTGGTGCCGCCTACGCCCACTGCCCCGCCGCCGACGGAGACGCCCACAGCGCCGCCGCCGACGGAGACGCAGCCGCCTACGCCCTGCCCGACGATTCCGGGCACGAACCAGTGCCTCTGAGCGTCAGCGGTTGGCGAGCTCTTCCGCGATCGCCTCGCCGAGCGTCCCGAGGGCGCGGTCGATCGTCGCCGGGTCGGCGGCGGTGAAGTTCATCCGCAACGTCGCGTGGCCCGCCGCGTCGTCGACGAAGAAGTAGCGGCCGGGGACGAAGGCGACGCCACGTTCGAGCGCTCGCCCATAGAGCCGGACCGCATCCAAGCCGGCCGGCCCTTCGACCCAGACGAACATGCCGCCTTGCGGGCGGGTCCAATGGAAGTCCTCCGGCAGATGCCTGCCGAGCGCATCGAGCATCGCCTCTTGCCGCGGCCGGTAAAGCTCGATGATCTTCGGGACCTGACGCTCCAAATGCCCGCCGCTCACATACTCCGCCGCGAGCGCTTGCGTGAGGGTGCTGGTGTGGAGGTCGACGCCCTGGCGCGCGATCACCATCCAACGAAGGATGGGCTCGGGCGCGACGCAGAACCCGAGGCGGAGGCCCGGCGCGAACGTTTTCGAGAGCGTGCTCACGTAGGCCACGTGTTCCGGGGCGAGCGACCGGATCGGCGGGACGCGCTCGCCTGAATAGCGGAGGTCGCTGTAGGGGTCGTCTTCGACGAGCAGGACGTTGTGTCGCCGCAGGATCTCGGCCACCTGTTGGCGCCGCGCGAGCGGCAGCGTCCGGCCGGTGGGGTTCTGGAAGGTGGGCACCAGGTAGACGAGCTTCACCGGCTCACGGCCCAGGACGGCGTCCAGCGACTCGGGGATCAGCCCGTCGTCGTCGGTCGCGATCTCGGCGTAGCGCGGCTCGTAGGGGTTAAACGCCTGCAGCGCCCCGAGGTAGGTCGGCGCTTCTACAGCGACGACGTCGCCCGGCGAGATGAGGATCTTCCCGAGGGCGTCGAGCACGCCCTGGGAGCCGCTAAACACCACGATCTCGCCCGCAGCCGCGTCGACGCCCCTCTGCGCGAGATGGGGGACGAGGGCTTCGCGCAGCGGGCCCCAGCCCTCGCTGGCGTCGTATTGGAGGGCGCGGCCGCCGTGTTTGGCCAACACGGTCCCCATCAACTCCTCCATCAAGTCCAGAGGGAACGACTCTGCGGCCGGCAGCCCGCCCGCGAGCGAGATGACGCCCGGCGAGGAGGCGACTTTCAAAATCTCGCGGATGGCGCTGGCTTCCATGCGCTGAGTTCGGCTGGCGAGCAGGTGCTGAAATGACATCCGCCAACAATAGCAGCCCCTCCCAGCCATACCAGGACACCGAGCTGGCCAAGCATTTGGGGGCCGATCACTCGGCTCCGCTTGATTCACGGAATCTCTGTCCTTTATGTTGGCCCACGGAGGCGCTTCCTTTTGGCGAATATCGGCGGGGTTTTGCGCGAAGCTCGGTCCAAAAGAGGCCTGAGCATCGACCAGGTCGCGCAGGAGACGAGGATCTCCAGCCGGTTCATCCACGCCCTTGAGGCCGAGCATTTCGACGCCCTCCCGGCGCCTGTGTACGTGCGGGGCTTCCTGCGCTCCTATGCCAACTACCTGCGCGTCGACCCTGCGCCCTTGCTCTCGGAGCTCGACCGGCTGCCGAGCATGCGGGGCGGCGGGATCCACGAGCCGCCGCCGTCCGTTACGCAACGCCCGCCGGCGCCCCAACGCGTGCCGGACCCGTTCGCCCGGCGGCCAGAATCACCCCGCGGCGGCGAACGTGGAGCGGTGGCGCCGCCAGGGCCGGCCCGGCCAACGCAGCGCGTCCAAGCGCCGCCTCCCGAGTCAGCCCAGCCGCCACGCCGCCCTCCTCCGGAGCCCGCGTTCGAGGAGGAGCCGGTGTACGAGCCCGCGGGCGTGCGGGACGTGCTGCCCGAGCGCCCTCCGGAAGACGGCGCGTCGAGCGCGCGGTGGCTCGCGATCATCGGCGGCTCGCTGCTCGCGATCCTGATTGGGCTCGGTGTGGCGGTGCTCGTGACCTCGGGCGGCGATGACGACGACGCGCCCGCCATCGGCGACCAGACGCCGTCGCCGACAGCCACCCGCGGGAACACCTCGCCGACGACCCGGCCGACCGCGACCTTGACTGTGACGGCGACTGTCTCGGGCACGGTGACCGGCTCCCCGACGCCGACGCCGACCGTCGTGATCCCTGGCGCGACGCAGACATCGACGCCGGGCGGGCAACAGCCAGGGGCGACGCCCACGCCCGCGGGCCCGACGCCGACCCCGGCGGAGGCGACACCCACAGCGACACCCACGCCCGGCAGCCCGACGCCAACACCGACGAGCGCGCTCCCGACGCCGATTCCCAGCCCCACGCCCTCGCCCACGCCGCGCGCGACGCCCACGCCTGGCATCCCGCATCCTTCCGGCACCGAGGAGTGTGTCAACGGGGACTGCGGGGTCGCCCCGTTCCGGGTCGTTTGCCCACCGGATGGTGATTGGTTCATCGATGTGCCGCCGTTCTTCATCCTCCCAATTGGCTGGCGCGAGGCGACGGTGACACGGACGAGCCAGGCTGCGGCGGCGTGTAGCTAAGGGCCGCGGTTCGACCGGGCAGTAAATTTGTGACGTTTTTCGCAATAGGGGATTGACACCCTGGATCGCGAATTGGTAGGTTCCAGGGGTCGCGCCTGGGACGCGACGGGGCGCGCGTGCAAATCGCGCTGCACCACACCCTGGAATGCGCCCTCCGGGCGCAGAGAGCCATCTCAGGCGGAGCGCGTTGGCCTGCTTCCGTCCTGTCCATGGGTTCGGCCAAATGGGATGACCCAGCCCCATGCCGCGTCTCCCCCAGTGAAACTCGCGCATTTCCAGTCCAAGAGACTGTAGGAGGGTTCATTTCGTATGCCGGCTTTGCAAGAAGCTCCGCCCAAGCGCTGCCCCAAGTGCCGCGGCTCGATGATTGTCGAGCGTGATTGGCACGGGACCTACGGGAGCTGCATTATGTGCGGCTACGTCCACGAGGTGCTCACGAGCCCACCGGTGGACCTCGCCGCCGAAGAGGCGGCCCTTCCGCAGCGCCAGCGGCGCCGGCAGCCGTCTCACGGCAAGCTGCGCCTCTGATCCCACGGGCCTCCTGACCGAAAATCGCGCGCCCGCCGTTCGCACACGAAGGGCGGGCGCGCTGCTTTGTGCGAGCCGCTGCGCAGCGCGTTAGAATCCGCGCCAACTAGAAGGGGGCACCTCATCCATGGCCTATGTCCGTCTCTCGATCGCTAAGCCGCGCCGGGGCGAAGAACAGCGCGTTTCCGAGATGATGCACCGGCTCGCCGACCTCGCCTCCGCTCAAGCAGGCTGCGTGGCGAGCTATGTGTTGCAACCGCACGACGATAGCGGCGAAATCGCGCGCATCGCCATCTATGAGTCCGAAGCAGCCGCGGAGAACCTGGCCAATTCGACCAGCGTGATGGCGCTCCGCTCCGAGCTGCATCTCGCCATCGAGGCCGGCCACACGGAGCGGGCGTTCTTCAGTGAGTGATGGGCCGGACGCGATTTTACCGTCCGATGACAAAGGATTAACCGAGACTGGTTCATCTTCGGACGGAGCCCCGTCGATTGATCAGACAAGGAGGCGAGAGATGGGCGACTCTCGACTGGGCGCAGTGTTACTTCAACAAGAACGACGGACCACAACCCCTTTGCATGCGGTCCCGGCCGATGGCCGGGCTGCGCGGCTCGCAGACCTCCGGCGGCGCATCGCCTCCGGGGAATACCAACCGGACCCCAAGATGATCGCGCGAGAGATCCTGCGCCGCGGCCTTTAACGGGCGCGGAACGCCGGGTCTGTCCTGTCGATCCAACAATCGGCGAAGCGGTGCTGGAAGCCGTCGGTAGCATCCGTGGGGAACCCCTTCACGTATGACTGGGCGACGACGACAACCCGTTCGCTGACGAAATTCACCCCCGCATTGATCTGAAGCAGGCGGCGCTGGATCGCAAACCCGATCTCGCGCCGCTTCGCTTCGTCCAGCTCCGCGCGCTGCGCCGCGATTTGGGCGTCGAGGTCCGTATCTCGCAGCGCGAAGCTGTTCTTCGACCCCTCGCTGTGGAAGTAGGGGAAGAGCCAATCATCGAGGTCGACCCAGCCCGAATCGGGGCCGGCGGTCCATGGCGCTTCGCCGGTGAGCATCCGGGCGATGAGCGTCTCGACCTTCAGGGGAAGGATCGCGACGTTGAGGCCGAGCGACTCCTTGAGATGGGCCTTCATCAGCGAGCCCATCCCCAGCGTGACCTCCGCCTCGTCGACAACGAAGAGCGGAATTTCGGCGGGCACGCCTACCTTGCTGCCATCCGGGAGGACGTACTTCTGTTCGGCGGCATAGGCAGCGAGCAAGGCCCGCGCCTCAGCGATGTCCGCCTCGCGGCCTTCTTTCCCGGCGCGATAGCCCGGAAGCTTGGCCAGTTCCGTCTGGGGCAGCGTCCAGCGGCTCAGGGGCCAGCTTACCCAGGGGTTCGCTTCGCCCGAGCCAGCGAAGAACCGGTCGATCATGGCCCGCCGGTCGACGCCGAGCGACAGCGCGGTGCGAAATCGAGGGTCGTTGAACGGCTGTTGCGGCGTGAAGAACCGCATGCCGAAGAACAAGCCGTGGCCGAACGTCGTCGACTGGAGTCCGCGGATGCCGTTCTTGAGGGATTCGGCCTGTGGGAGGCCAACGACCGCGACATCGAGGTCTTTGGTGCGAAGTCCCTTTTCGACCTCCCGGGTGTCCCGCGGCTGAAGGACGGTGAGCCCTTCGAGGTGGGGGCGTCCATCGCCGCCGTACCAGTTGGGGTTGCGCGCGACGCTCGCGAATCGGCCCTCGTCCCATTCGACCCAGCGAAACGGCCCGCTCCCGACCTGGGTATCGAGGTCCATCGTCCGGCCGTTGCTGCTGATCTCCGGTGGCACGATGAAGGCATTCACCCCAGCGAAGGCGCCCACCATGTTCGCCTGGGGCGCCTTCAGCTTCACCACGACGTGGAGCGGGTCCTGCGCCTCAACCTTGTCGATAGCGAGCCACCCCGCGCGGCGGACGAAGCTCCGGTCGCCGTTGATCTGGCGTTCGAGCGAGAACTTCACGTCTTCCGCCGTCACGGCACGCCCGAAGAGCGGTTCGCGGTTGTGCCACGTAGCGTTGCCCCGAAGGGTGAAGACGATCGTCTGCGGATCGGGCTGCTCAGGCAGGCCCGCGGCGATGTCCGCGGCGATCGTGCCCTCGGTTTGGCTCGAATAGGCGAGCAACCGGCTGAAGACCAGCGCTTGGTGCCCGAAGAAGGGGCCGGCCTGGGTCTTGTGCGGGTCGTAGACGCGGTCGCTGGTCACGAAGCCGGTCATCCGTAGGGTTTCGCCCTGGGTGGGTGCGACTGCGCGGGCTTCTTGGGTTGGACGCGGCGTCCCGGATGCAGCGGGGTCAGGCGTCGCCGTTTCGGGCCCCGGCGTGCCCGCCGGGTTCGGGCGCGGCGAAGCCGAGCCATTGCACGCAGCCAACGGTGCGGCCATGGCGACGCCCGCGATCCCCAGAAAGCGCCGGCGGGTGAGGCGCTTCCCCGGTGCTCGCCCGGAGGTCATAGTGTCGCCCATACTATGCCCGCCGATGGTTAGGCACCGGCAAGGCCCGTAGTGGAGGCATTCCTGTGCCACAGAAGTTTAGCCCGTCTCAAATCCAAGACGCGCTCGCGGAACTCGATGGCTGGGCCGCCGATGGCGACAGCCTGGTCCGCGAGCTGACGTTTGCCGACCACATCACGGCGGTCGGCTTCGTCGTGCGGTTGGCGATGGCCGCCGAGGTGATGGACCACCACCCGGACCTGCGCATCGTCTATAACCGCGTTGGGGTGCGCCTCAACAGCCATGACGCCGGCGGCGTCACCGGGCGCGACGTCCGGCTCGCGAGCAAGGTCAACGAATTGCTACGAACCCCTGGAGGAGGATGACCCGATGGTAGAAAAGCGTCTCCGCGTGCCCGCTGAGCTGGCGGTCCGCGTCCCAGCACAAGCGATGCGCGATAGCACGGTCGCGATCTTCACGGCGCTCGGCATGCCCGAGCAAGAGGCCCGCCAGGCCGCGCAGGTGCTCATCTGGGCCGACCTCCGCGGGATTGAGTCCCACGGCGTCAGCAACATGATGCCGTTCTATGTCCGTGGGCTGAAAGAGGGCGGTATCAACCCAAAGCCGCAGCCTTCTGTGACCCGCGAAACGCTGGGCACCGCGACGCTCGACCACGACCGGGGCCTCGGCCTGGCCCTTGGCCCGAGCGCAATGCGCCTCGCGATGGAGAAGGCGAAGGCGTGTGGCATCGGCTGCGTCACGGTCCAGAACGGCCGCCACTTCGGCGCCGCGGGCTACCACGCTGCGATGGCGCTCGAAAACGACATGATCGGCATGGCGATGACCGTCGGCGGGTGGCAAGTCCTCCCCACCTTCGGGGCGAAGCCGATGGTCGGCCTCAACCCCATCGGCATTGCCGTCCCCTCGCGAGCGCAGGCGCCCTTCATCTTCGATGCCTCAATGAGCTCCGTCGCCGGGAACAAGATCCGGATTGCGCAGCGGCTCGGCGCCGAGGTCGGCCCTGGCTGGGTCGCGGGGTCCGATGGGACGCCCATCATGGAGCTGGGACCTGTGCCGGGCGAGTTCAACATGCTCCCAGTCGGCGCGACGCGCGAGATCGGCTCTCACAAGGGGTATAGCTTGGCCATGATGGTCGAGTTCCTCTGCGCGTTCCTTTCCGGGGCGGGAGCCCGGCTTGGCCCAGCGGCGAACGTCTCGCACCACTTCCTCGCCTACTCGGTCGAAGCGTTCACCGATATCGGGCCCTTTAAGGACGAAGTCGACACGTACCTCGCCGCGCTCCTGGCGACGCCGCCAGCGCCGGGCAACGACCGCGTCATCTACGCGGGCGTCGAGATGCAGGAGAACCTCGAGAGCCGGGGCCGTGAGGGCATCCCCTACCACAAGGATGTCGTCGAGTTCTACAAGGCGACCGCGACCGATCTCGGCGTCCGTCACTACCTTTAACCCGTACGGCTTCGAAGGAGGGCCACGCCATGTTGCAAGCAGTCACCCCCGACACCAAGTACGAACCCGTCCCGTTTTGGGCGAAGGTGCCCCACGGCCTTTGGCTGCGTGAGGCGACCTCGGTCGCCGTTGACTCGGAAGACCGGGTCTACGTCTTCAACCGTGGCAACATGCCCGTCTTGGTTTTCGACCGCGACGGCAACATGATCCACATGTGGGGTAACGACAACCCCTTCGCGGGGATGCACGACTTTGTGGACCCCTATGGGAACACCCACAAGATCTGGCAAGGCTGCCAGTACACGTGGGCCCATTCGGTCCGCGCCGACCACGAAGACAACATCTGGCTGGTCGATACGGCCGGACACCGGGCATACAAGACCGACACGAAGGGGACGAAGACGCAGCTCCAGCTTGGCACGGGCGCCCCGGCCGTCCGCCAAAGCGGCGAGATGTTCAACCGCCCGACCGACATCGCGATCCACCCGAAGAGCGGCGACCTCTTCGTCTCCGACGGCTACGGCAACTCGCGCATCCACCGGCTCGACAAGGCGGGAAACCACATCTTGAGCTGGGGACAGCCGGGCGCCGACGCCGGCGATTTCAGCCTGCCGCACAACATCGCGATCCTCGACGACAACCACGTTGTCGTCTGCGACCGCGAGAACCACCGCGTCCAGGTGTTCACGATCGACGGCGCCTTCGTCCGCGAATGGCACGTGCACAAGGCGGTCGCCGTCTGGGTGGACCGGGCGAACCGCTGCGTCTATGTGGCAGAACAGGGGCCGCCGCCCGTCCAGTTCGGCGTCCGTAACCTCGGGCACCGGGTGAGCATCTACACCCCCGAGGGGCAGTTGCTGAACCGGATCGGGAACGCGCTCCCCGGCGAGGCGCCAGACCAGTTCCTCTGGCCGCACAGCGTCGCGGTGGACTCGCAGGGCTCGATCTACGTGGCCGACGTTAGCTACGTCGAGGTCGGGAGCCGCCAGACGCCGCCGCGCGAGATGGTGAGCCTGCACAAGTGGCGGCGTGTGCGCGGGTAGGCCCGGAAGGCAAGCGAACGGGAAAACGCCGCGAGCCTCCACAGGCTCGCGGCGTTCTCGTTCGTTGCCGGTCCGGTGGCGAGTGGTCCTCTAAATGGTCATGGGGGCGCGAGCGGCCTCGACCAGGCGCTTCTCCTGGTCGCTGAGCTCGTCCCAACTCTTCAGGACCTCGTCCTTTAGCGGGAAGATGTGGATTGCGTCCCAGCCACAGCTCTCCTCGCAGAGCCGGCAGCCCGTGCACTTCTTCTCGTCGACTGTGCTCACGCCGAAGAAGTCGTCGACCCGGTCGGTGTGTTGGAGGCTGAGGGCGTCGAAGGGGCAGACGTAGATGCACAGCTCACAGCCAGAGCCGATGCACTTCTCTTCGATGATGACCGACTTCGGCCACTTGTCTTTCTTGTAGCTGCGGCAAACATCGCCCCAGGTGTCGAGGATGGCCTCGGGCGGGCAGACGATGCCGCAGGCGCCACAGTCGATGCAGAGCGTCGGGTCGATAATGTGCAGCGCGTTGCGTTCCCCGGTGATGGCATTGGTCGGGCAGCGTTTCGTGCAGGCGGTGCAGCCGATGCAGGTCTCGATGATCTTGTAGGCCAAGGGACATCCCCTACTGGTCTGTGTGGATCCCATGGTACATGGGCGGGGCGCTGGCGTGCCACGGGGCCTGGCGGCAGCGCGCCGCCTTGCTCAAGCGACCGCAAGTCAGATTCGTCCGCGCAAGCGTGGATCGAGGGTGTCACGGAGCGAGTCACCGAGCATGTTGAAGGCGAAGACCGTGATGGAGAGCGCCAGGCCCGGGAAGATCGCGATCCAGGGGGCCCGCACGAAGAAGGTCCTCGACGTGCCGTTGAGGTCTGCGCCCCAGGACGGCGTGCCGACCGGGACGCCGACTCCGAGGAAGCTCAACGACGACTCGGTGAGGATCGCCGCGGGCAGTGCGGTGGTCGAAAGCACGATGAGGAGGCCAGTGAGATTTGGCAGGATGTGGCGGAGCATGATCCGCCACTCGCCCGCACCGAGGACGCGAGCCGCCTCTACATAAGCAGACTGCCGCTGTTCCAGGACCGACCCACGCATGATCCGGAAGGTGGACGGGAGGAAGAGGACCGAAATGGCGATGATCAGGACGAGCTCTTCCCGGCTTAGGCCTGGTAAGTCGGGTAAGTCGTCGCCAATCGCCGTCTTGAGGGTCAGGGCGAAGAGGATCGAGGGGAACGCCAGCATGACGTCGGTGACGCGCCCGACGACGAAGTCGACGATACCGCCGACGAAGCCAGCGAGGAGCGCGAGCAGCGTCGCGGCCACGAGTCCGACGGCGACGGTCGCCACGCCGATCTTGAGGGAGATACGGCCGCCGTAGAGCACGCGGGACCACACGTCTTTGCCCTGACGAGTCGTGCCGAAGAGGTGCTCCGAACTCGGGCCTTGGAGGAGGTCTTGGCTGAACGCCTGAGGGTCGCGGGTATGGAGCATGGGCGCAGCGAGGGCGCCGAAGACGATGAGGAAGATGAGCAGGGCGCCGAGGACGCCGAGTGGTTCGCGGCGGATGAGCCGGAGCGTCCGCCTCCGCCATGAGACACGCGGGATGAAGGGCTCGATGACCAACTCGGGAGCAGCCGCAGAAGCATTCATGGCCTAGTACCTGATCCGCGGGTCGACGACGGTGTAGAGCACGTCGACGATGAGGTTGATGACGATAAACAAGAGCGCGAAGACCATGATCGTCCCGAGCACGACGACGTAGTCTTCTTGAAGGACCGCCTGGAACGTGAGGAGCCCGATGCCGGGGATGGCGAAGATCTGCTCCGCGATGACCGCGCCCCCGAGCACGGCTCCGAGCTGAAGCCCAACGACCGTGAGCAACGTGAGGAGGGAGTTCCGGAACACGTGGCGGACGACGACGGCTCGCTCGCGGACGCCCTTCGCCCGCGCTGTCCGGACGAAGTCGGCGTAGAAGACCTCAAGCATGGACGATCTCAGGATGCGGGCGATGTAGGCCGCGCTGCCGTAGGCCAGGATGAGCGCTGGCCAAATGACGATCGTGAGGTTCGTGAGAGGGTCCTGGGTGAAGGTGACGTACTCGCCAGATAGGGGCGTCCAATCCCACCACCGGGCGGGAAGCGTGACGAGCAAGGTAGCCGCCCAAAAGCCGGGGATGGAGATCCCGGCGACGGTTAGGATCCGCAGGACATAATCCGGCCATTGGTTGCGCCGCACCGCCGACAAGACGCCGACTGCGATGCCGAACACCGCCGCCAGCCCCACCGTGAGGAGGCCCAACTCCACGGTGTTGCCGATGCGGTCCATGATCTGGTCGGAAACCGGCTCGTGCGGGGGGACGAGTGAGCGGCCGAAGTCGCCTTGGACCGCGTTCCCCAGCCAGTCGAGGTATTGGATGTACCACGGGCGGTCGAGGCCGAGGCGCTCCTCGAACGCCTTGACGTCCGTTGCCTCCTGGATTCCGCCGACCGTGGCGAACGCGGCATTGCCTGGGCGGATGTAGAGCAGCAGGAAGAGGACGAGTGAAGCCCCAAGCAGCATCAAGGGGACGGCCAGCAGCCGGCGGATGATGTAGGCGCGCATGGGACTCCTTTCCGGTGCGCTACGGAGGCGGAAGGGCGCGGCATGAGCCGCGCCCTCGGCGTCGTGGGTGGGCGAGGGGGCGGCTAGGTCGCCAACCACATTGCCTGGCGGCGCATGATGTAGACGTTGTCGTTGAACCAGTCGTCGAAGCCGCCATCCCGGATGCGCGTACTCAGGCCGAGGTAGCTCTTGCTCGCGATCGGCATCATCGTATGGCCCCAGGCGTTGTCGAGGAGCCATTTCTGGAGCTCCGTGATGGTTTGCACGCGCTCCTCTTTGACGAGCTGCGACTGCTGTTTCTCCACGAGGTCGCCGACGATCTTCGCGCCGTCGAGGACCGACTTGTGGGGCGACTCGAAGTGGATGTTGAACGAGTTCAGCCCGTAGCCTCGCGGGTCATACCACGAGATGTGGCTGTTCTCAGGTGCGCCGTCGCTGCCGCCCGCGATGCCGTCGCCGGTGAGGAGGAACTCCCAGGGCTTGGTCGGCTGGCTGCGGTCGGTGGCTTTGTTCACCCATGTCTGCTGGTCGTTGAGTTCGATGACGACCTTGATGCCGAGCGTTTTCTCGAGGCTCTGCTTGATGAAGTCGGCGACGTCGGCGCCGATCGGGTTGCCCTGGACGACGAGCATCCGGAACTGGCCGTTGGGCGCCTGCATCCCGGAGGCTTGCCAGAGTTGCTTGGCCGCAGTCGGGTCGTACTTCCAGTATTTCTTGAGGTCGTCTTGGCTGAGCTTCTGCCAGACGGGCGTTGCGGGGCTCACGGGGCCGCGGTACTTGGCCTCCCCAGCCCGGATGGTGGCGACGAACCCGTCGTAGTCGATCGCCTTCTGGATCGCCTGGCGGGCGCGGAGGTCGAGGAACTGGGCGCCGTCGAAGCTCAACGGATTCCACGAGTTCGCGGGGATCTCGCGGATGACGACCTTCTTGTTGTTCTTGTATTCGGCAACTTCGAGCTTGTCCATCGACCCGAAGATGTCGATTTCACCGGTCTCGAAGAGTCCCTTGACGGCGGAGCGGTCCGGGATGATCCGCGTCTGGATCTCGTCGATGTACGGTCCGTCGACGACGAAGCCGTCGTCCGGGTTCTCGTGCTTGTAGTAGTCCGGGTTGCGGACGAGCTTGGTCCCCTGGGCGTCGCGCTGGGCGAGCTTGTAGGGCCCGGCGGCGACGCCATCGGGTGGGTCCAAGATTTCGCCGCCCGCAGCCTCGGTCAGCTTCTTGTTGACGAAGGCCCAGTAGTGCCGTGACTTGTGGATGAGGCCCGAGGCGTTCGGCGCAGTCCACGTTTCTTTGACGGTGAGGGGGTCGACGACCTCGACTTTGGCGATGTTCCGGAAGATCGCCGTCGGCACGTGGGTGCTGCCGCGCTTCTTGTAGACGGCTGCGAGCCGGGTGATGGTGTAGGCGACGTCGTCGGCGGTGACCGGGTCGCCGTTTTGGAACTTCATGTTCGGGCGGAGCTTCCAGATGAGCGTCGTCCCGTCGGGCTGTTCCCACCCGGTCACGCCGTCCTTGCTCACGAGGTCTTTGCTGACCTGGTAGCTAATGAAGTGGTTGTACATTCGGTTGGTGACTTCGGCGTTGGCCGTGTGGAAGACGGCGGGGTCGAGGCCTTGGTCTTTGACGGCTTTCCACCATTTGAGGGTCCCGCCGCGCTTGGGCGTCTCGCCGGAGGCGGTCGCCGTGGTTGCAGTTGCGGAGGCGGCGCCGGTCGCCGCGGCCGTGGTCGCAGCCGGCGAAGCGCTCCCGCCTTCGTCATCGTCATCGTCATCGCCGCAGCCGGCGAGGAGGGCCCCCGAGCCGACGGCGAGCGTCGCCCCTCCAGCGAGGATCTGCCGGCGAGACAGCCGTCGGCGTGCGTACCTCTCCCAGTAGTTCCCTTCCATGTCTCTCACTCCCAAGCAGTGGCGACGCCTGGCCGTGATCTATAGTTGAGATAGATCGCAGTCGCAGTCGCTGCCGGGATACTACGCAGGGCGCGGAGGGGCTGTCTACCACTTTTCCACGATTCTTTGACGATTTCGATCAGATCTGGGTGATTCGCGGTTCAATCAGATCAATCACCGGCAAATGGCTCACGAGTGCTCTCGGACGCGGGTGCGGGAGCGCGGCCGGGCAGACGCAGAAACGCCCCGCTTCGCGAGCCTATCGGGGCCTCGCGAGGCGGGGCGTCCGGTCCCGGCGACCGCCGGGCGGGACGGCTTGCGGACGACTAACGCACCGGCTCGAACGTCACGTGCAGGTCGATGAGGCCAAACATCCGGCCGGGGATGTGCTTCAGCGCGTTCTTCCCCTTGGCGAGGCCGATCCATTCGAAGCGGTCGAGCCAGGCGTTGACCGCGAGGTTCTGTTCGAGCCGCGAGAGCCCAGCGCCGGGGCAGTTGCGAGGCCCCTGGGAGAAGGTGAGGTGCCGGCCGGGGTTGTGGCGGCTCAGGTCGATGGTATCGGCCCCGGGGAAGGCGTCCTCGTCGCGGTTGCCGGCTCCGTAGCGGACATGGAGCAGCGAACCGGCAGGGATCTTCACGCCCTGGAATTCGACATCGTGGGCGGCGATGCGGCTGGAGCTGCCCTGGGTCGGTGCGTAGATGCGGAGCGCCTCCTCCACGAAGAAGCGGACCTTGCCGCGGTCGGCTTTGAGCTCGGCCCAGATGTGCGGGTTCTCTGCGAGAAGGAGCCATTCGGAGGTGAGCGCGAACTGGGTCGTCTCGTTTCCGCCGATGTGCATACCAAAGGCGACGGAGATGATCTCGGCGTCAGAGAGCGGCCGGCCGTTGTACTCCACCTTCGTGAGAAAGGTGAGCATGTCTTGGGCCGGATTCTCCCGCTTCTTGTCGATCTGGCTCTTGATGTACTTCTGGAACTCGACGAGGGCCTCGGCGTTTTCGATCTCTTCGTCGGGCGGCAGCTCGTCTTTGTGGTTGATGAAGTACACAAAGCGGCGGACCTGGGCTTCTTCGTACGCCTTCAGCTTCGGCATGTCCTCGAAAGGGAACCCGAGGATCTCCGTGATGATGCGCTGGGGGAGGGGCTGGGCGAATTCGCCCACGAGTTCCGCTTCGTCGCGGGTCTCCCAGCCCTGGAGCAGGAAGTCGATGTGCTTCCGCATCATCGTCGCGTGCTGGTCGGCGCCCATCGGCCCGACCCACGGGTCCGTGAGCTGGAGGCGATGCTGCTTGTGGCTCTCGAGGTTCGGGCGAAGAGAGTTGCGCGCGTCCAGCGGCGTGCCGTAGCCCATCTGCCGGAACACCTTGGCGGCGTCGTCGCTCGCTTGGCGCAGGTTCGAAGGCGGGAAGCTCTCCGGGTCGCGGATGATGCGCGAGATGTCGTCGTACTTGGTGATGACATAGGCGTCGGTGCCGGGACGTACGCCGCCGCCCGCGATCTTCAGGACAGGCGCCTCGCGATGGAGAAGCTTGTACGTCGCATACCAGTGCTCTTGCGAGCCGCGGGCGAAGAGGTCGACCTCCGCGACGGACTGAGGTGCGCGTTCAACGGTCGTAATCGGGGTTGCGGTGACCATTCCTGGGCCTCCTGGGGCGGCTGCGTGACGAATCCGGTGATTGTCGTCGAGTTTACGCTGCGGGCGAGATTCGTTCACGGAGTGGGGCGCTTGGATTCCGCGCCCCGCTTGCGTACGATGCGAGGGCCGGGTGTCCCCGAGCCTGGAGGTGTGCGATGGCTGAACCGACGACTGCTGAGGCGGCGCCGTCCGACCTCGGTTTTTCCGCGGGCATGTTCGAAGACGTGCCGCACCAGATCACGGACGACATGAGCGCTGATGCCTGCCCGTTCCTGAACATGGCCAGCTCGCTCGGCCTGGAGGGCGATTCGTTGAACCGGATCATGCGGGCGTTCTTCACGGCGTTTGAGCTTTCGGACGAGAACGCTGAGGCCGTTGAGGCGTAGCCCCTGCCGGTCGACAATGAGACAACGGCCGTCCTTCTCAAAAGGACGGCCATTGTGTTGTGACTTCGGGGCCAACGTCGCTTGCGGCGGCGCGACCGCTCCCGGGTGGTCGCGGTACTGAGGTTGGGCGCTGTTTGTCCCCTATGCGTCGAACTGGACCCAGAGCTCGGTCGGGGCGCGGAAGCCGCCCGAGCCGAGATTCGGCGCGGTGATGCCGTAGTGGGTCTCGAACTTCGGCCGCGGGTTCTTCATTGCCTCGGCGAGCTTGCGGCTGCCGATGACGGCCTCTTGGCGGGCCATGGCGTAGCCCATGCAGAAGTGTTGGCCCATGCCGAAGCCCAGGTGGCCGGCCTTGCCATCGCCATACTTCCCGGAGCGCAGTTCGCGGCCCATGTGGAGGTCGTCGCGGAAGATGTCGAAGGTGTCAGGGTCCTTGAACTGGCGGTCGTCGCGGTTGCCCGCGGCGAGATAAAGCGTCACCGACGAGCCCCACGGGATCACTTCGCCCGCAATCTTGAGCTCACGCGTCGTGCGGCGGCCCTGGACGTGGACGACGGGGTCGTATCGCATCATCTCGCTGAAGACGTTGGTCCAGAGGTCCGGGTTCTCCTTCACGGCCTCGAACTGGTCCGGGCGCGTATAGAGCATGTGGTACCACATGTTGGAGATCGCCTTGTCGGTGGTGTCGCCGCCGGCGGCGAGCAGGAGCGCGATGAAGCCCTTGATCTCGAGCATGTTCATCCGCTTGCCATCGCGTTCCGCATGGACGATGCGCGATATGAGGTCCTCCCCGCCGTTTTCCATGCGCTCGATGATCAGCGGCTCGATGTATTCCCACATCTCGTCGCGGGCGGCGATGCCGCGCATGAAGTGGACGCCGCCAAAGCCGAGGCCTTCGATGAGCGCCTGATACCAACCGACGAAGCGGTCCTCGTCTTCGCGCGGCAGCCCGAGCATGTTCGAGATCACGCGGACGGGGAACTGGTTCGCGAACTGGCTGACGAGGTTCACCTCGCCCGTCTTGGTGGCTGCGTCGATCGTGTTCGCCATCGCCTGCGACCGGATTTTCGTGATCAGCTCGGCGGCGATCAGGTCGATGAAGGGGAGGAAGCTATCGAGCCGCTTGCCGACGAATTGGTCGGCCACGACGTTCCGGAGGAAGTGGTGCTTGGGGCTGTTGCCATATTCCAGGATGTTCGGCCCGAACACGGAGCGCTTCCCGAACTCGTACTCGCCATCGGGGTTGTAGGCGGCCCGGTCGAAGCTCTGGTTGTCCTGGAAGACGTCCACGATGTCCTGATAACGGCTGACGACCCACCGGTTGTGGAACAGGTCCTGGTAAATCGGTTGATGATCCCGGAGCCGCTTGTAGACCGGGAACGGGTTGTGCTGGAACTCGGGGCTATCGAATTCTCGCGGGTCGACGGACCGCTTGAGGATCTCTTCGACGCTGGTCATGGGGTTCTCCTGAGCCGGATTCGCCGGCTGCGTTGGGTAGCGCCCATCCTACCGACCACCACGATGGGTCGCCACTGGGCAGGGAATTGACCCGGTGGGACGAAAATGGGCGTCGCCCGGGCATCGCCGTCCGGGACTGGGACGCCGAATGCGCTCTCCACGGCTCGGCGAGCGGCTCTCTGGACGTGGCGGCCGTTTCGTTGCCAACTCCCCTATGCCACACTGCGCGCACCTTCGCCCAGGGGGAAGCCCATGGACCGCATCATCCACGCCAGCGCGACCGACCTCGCCCACGCTATCAACCTCAAGGAAGTGTCCGCCCGCGAGGTCGTCCAGGCCCATCTCGACCACATCGCCCGCCACAACGCGAAGATCAACGCCGTCGTCACGCTCGACGCGGAGCGCGCACTCGCGCGGGCCCTCGAAGCCGACGCCGCAACGGCCCGTGGCGAGCGCTGGGGCCCGCTCCACGGCGTCCCAATCACCCTGAAGGACACGCTCGAGACCGCCGGTCTGCGCACCACAAGCGGCTTCGAGCCGCTGAGCGACAACCTGCCCGCGAACGACGCGTCCGCAGTCGCCCGCCTCAAGGGCGCGGGCGCCATCCTCCTCGGCAAGACGAACACGCCGACCCTGGCGATGGACTTCCAAACGCACAACCCGATTTTCGGGCGGACGAACAACCCCTGGGACGTCGCGCGAGCGACCGGCGGTTCGAGCGGCGGCAGCGCGGCCGCGATCGCCGCGGGCTTCTCCGCCCTCGAGCTTGGTACCGACATCGGAGGCAGCGTCCGCATCCCGGCGCACTCCTGCGGCGTCGTTTCGCTGAAGACGACGGAGCACCGCGTCCCGATGACCGGCCACATCGCGGTTGCGCCCGGCCAGCCGCGTGGCATCCGCCACATGGACACGATCGGGCCGATTGGCCGCTCGCTCGACGACCTGGAGCTCGCCTTGCGTCTGATCAGCGGGCCGGACGGGCACGATTGGGAGGTGGCGCCGCCCGCGTTCACGCACACGCACCATCGCGAACTGCGTGACCTCAGGCTGCGCTGGGCCGACGACCTCGGCGCCGTCAGCCCCGACGCTGCTACCAAGGCGACACTTCGCTCGCTCGCCGGACACCTCGAACGCGCCGGCGCGCACGTCGGCGAGCTTCGTCCGGGGGTCATCGACCAGAATCGGGCGCTCCAGGCCTGGCGCAAGCTCATCTCGGTCGAAATCAACGCGAGCAATCCGCCAGAGCAGGAGGAGCGACGCTCGATGGACCCGAGCGTGGTCGGGGCGACCTACCGGCTGCACGCCGCGCTCCTCGCCGAGCGAGACTTCGCCCTCGCCGCGGTCGAAGCGCTGCTGGCCGACGCGGACGCGCTGCTCCTCCCGGTCTGTATTACGCCAGCGATCGCGCACGCCAAGACGGGCGACCCGATCGAAGTCGAAGGCAAGCTGTTGGACTACTGGCTGGTCGGGACGGCATACACGGGGCCGTTCAACCTGACGGGCAGCCCCGTCGTCGTGCTCCCGGCTGGCCGTTCGCCTGAAGGCCTGCCGATCGGCGTCCAAATCGTGGGCCGCAAGTGGCACGAAGTGGAGCTGCTCGCCGTCGCGCGCGCCATCCAGGAAATCACCGGGCCGGTCGCGGTGCCGCCCGGATTTGGGGCGTAGGGGAAGGAGGAAAGGTCAAAGAGGAATGCTCGGTTCCCGGACGACGGCCGAGGGACGAAGGACTAGGGACGAGGGACTCGGGTATGAGGCATATCCAGCCGGCCGGCGGCGTGCGGTACGTCGATGCCTGGCCAGCGCGGCTGGCCATCACGGTGCGCGGAGAGGGCGAGGCGGTCATCTGCATCCCCTCGCTCGGGCGCGGCGGCGGCGACTTCGACGACCTCGCGGGCCGGCTCGCGGAGGCCGGCTTCCGCGCGATCACCTTCGACCCGCGAGGCTTTGGGAAGTCGACGGGCAAGCTCGATGTCGCCGGCCTTGGGGACTTCGCCGCCGACGTCGCGGCGATCATCGAACGGACGGGCGCAGCGCCGGCGCACGTGGTCGGGCACGCGTTCGGGAACCGCGTGGCGCGCTACCTCGCCTGGCGGCGGCCCGAGTTGGTGCGCTCGCTGACGCTGCTCGCCTGCGGGGGGCAGGTCGCCGGCGACGCCGAGGCCCAGCGCGCGCTGAACGATACCTTCCGGCTCGACCTCCCTGCGGAGGAGCACCTGCGTGCGGTCCAAACGGCGTTCTTCGCCGCGGGCCACGACGCCTCGGTCTGGCGCGAGGGCTGGTCGGTGAACGTCGCGCGGTCGCAGCGTGGGGCGATCGAAGCGACCGGCCACGGCGACTGGCAATTCCCCTGGGACGTGCCGATCCTGATCGTCCAGGGCCTCGACGACCGCATCGCGCCGCCCGCGAACGGCCGCATCCTCAAGCTGCGTCTCGGCGACGCGGTGACGTTGGTCGAACTCGCGGAGATGGGCCACGCGATCTTGCCGGAGCAGCCGGAGCGGATTGCGGCGGAGGTTGTGGGGTTCTTGCGAACGACGGGAGGAAAGGTACAAGACGAAAGAGGGACGGCGGGCGGGGCGTAGCTCGCCGAGCCCCGTCCGAACCGCGACCGCCAGGTGTGGTGAGCGCGCGCTGAGTGGTGTGCCGGGCGGTGAGGCGGGGGTGTGGCCTCACTCGAAATGGTGTGCCTGATGAGCCTCGGGATGTGCGAAGGCTCATGGATCGCTGGTGATGAGCCAAGGCTCATCTGGCTCATCGCGGTGGGTGGAGGCGCCGGTGCGGGTGAGGCGCAGGACGGCGTCGATCGCGGCCTGAATGCTGGAGCGGTCGCCCGCGGCCGACTGTTCGAGGCAAAGGAGGAGGGGTCGCGGTCGTATTTCATCCGCGGATCGTCGCGACGTGAGGCGCGGATCTGGAAGCGGAAGAAGGCAGGGGGTGGGGAGAGGAAAGGTCAAAGGGGAAGGAGGAAAACGCAGCGGGCGCCCGCTGCGGCGCTGGCGGCCCGTCGGCGCCCCGAGCCTTCCCGATCACCAGCCCAAGCCGTGTCCCCAGGACGACACACGGCGACATTCCCCTGTGAGGCAGATCGGGGCGGTCACAGCCAGCGGTGTTTCGGTTAGAATGCGGCCATGCTCAGCCCCCTAGCTGAAATCCTCATAATCGCGATTGTCTTTGCGCTCCCGACCTTTGTCCTGTGGAAAGTGGCTACGGCCCGCGGCCAATCGGCGGCTTACGCTTGGTGGGGGGTGCTCGGGTGGCTCGGACTGATCATCGGCCTCCTCATCATGATGGCGATGCCTCGGAGAACGAGGTTATGACCACGCAGGCGCGGTGGCGCGTCCAAGGACGCGAGTGCCGAAGAATCGCCGCGCCAGAACAGCAGAACCTAGGATCGTCCCATGGATGAACGACGGGGGTCGATGCGCGAGGCGCGGGAGAACTGGCGGCGGTCGGAGTTGCCGTTCGCGACGAAGGCGCGGCTGTGGCTTCGCAACAATTTCAAGAAGGTTCGGACGCGGAAGGGTTGTTGCGGCAACGATGGGGAACCCGGGTGCTGACGGTCGGAGGATTGAGCCCGGTCGGGCTTACACGAGGCATGAGCGGTGAGGCATGAGGAATGAGGGGGAGCGAGAGGAAAGAACAAAGGCGAAAGAGGAACGGTTCCGTGAGACAGATTCGGCCCGACGGCGGGGTGCGGTACGTCGATGCCCGGCCGTCGCTCGCGGTGGCGATGGTTCGGTGGCGAGCGGCGAGGACGCTCTCTGGCCGTCGCGGTTCGGACGAGGCATGAGCAGCGAGGCATGAGGAATGAGGTGGGCGAGCCAGCCCGGCCTACGTCCTCTTTCCTCTCTCACCTTTGGTCTTTCCTCTGCCCCGCCCGTTCGAGGAGTTCTGGCAGAGCCCTCTGGGCCTCTGGGAGGGTCGTCAGGCGGAGGGCTTCGGCGGCGATTTCGACCTTCGTGCGGTCGCGGTCGCTGCGGGCTTGGTCCACCAGCGCGGTCAGGAGGCCATCGTGGCGGCTCGCCACGATGGCGGCGGCGAGGTATTGGAAGACTTCGTGGTGGCCTTCGACCTGGAGGAGCGCGCGGAGCTCGCGCGCGACGTTCGGGCCGCCGGGGTGTTTGACGAGGAGGTCGGCGACGCCGAGCAGGACGAGGTCGTCGTCTTCATCTTCGCCCATGAAGCGGGCGGCGATGCTCGCGGCGAGGTCGTCGGGCAGGTCGATGAGGAGGCGGATGGCTTCGCCGCGGATTTCGCTGAGGCGCTGGCCGTGGACGTTCGGGACGGGCGCGGTCAGCGCGAAGACGGCAATCGCCGCGGCTTGGCCGGCGGAATAGAGGACGCGCAGGGCGGTGAGCATCGGTTCGCCGTCGACGGCAAGGTCGTCGGCTTCGCCGAGCATCTTGGCGGCGTAGAACGGGGCGAGGTCGGGGTCGAGGCCCGCGAGGCAGATCAGACCAGCGGCGCGGATGCCCGTCGAGGACGGACCCTGGAGACCCTTTTCGTAGGTGGCGACGGCGCGCAGGGCGAGGCTGCGGTCGTCATGGGTCATTTCGTTGCGGAGGACGGCGAGGATCGCGGTGCGGACGCCGCCGACGGGGTCGCGACGCTTGGGATTGGCGTCCATCTCCCGGTAGCGGGCGACGAGGGCGTCGTGGGCGCCGCGGACTGGGTGTTCGCGAAGCACGGAGAGGGCCGAGAGGAGGACCTCTTCGCTGGCGCCCGCCGCGAGGAGGTCGACGGCATACTCCTGCGCGGCGCCGGGCTGCATGCGGAGGGCGCGGAGCCGGTCGAGCTTGCGGCGGTCTTCGGCAAAGGAGGCGTCGCGGGCCATGGCGCGAGCGTACGCCGCTCGCGGCCGAGGGTCGCGTCCGGGATACTCCGGCGGTGCTGCTTCTCCGGACTGGCGCGGCGCCACGGCGGCCGGCGCCGTTGCCGCCGTGTCCATACGGCTTCCCCGACGCCCGTCGCGCGCCGCCGCATGGCCTCGTGGCCGCGGGCGGCGATTTCGCGCCCGCGACGGTGGTCGCCGCCTACCGGGCGGGCTGCTTCCCTTGGCCACACGGCGACGACGAGCACCTCTGGTTCTCGCCCGACCCGCGGGCCGTCATCCCGGTGGGCGGGCTGCACGTTTCGAAGCGGCTGGCGCGGACGGTGCGCTCCGGGCGCTTCAGCGTGACGATGGACGTGGACTTCGGGGCCGTGATGCGGGGCTGCGCCGACCGGCCCGAGGGCACCTGGATCACGGAGTCGCTGGTCCGGGGCTATCTGGCGCTGAACCGGCTGGGCTGGGCGCATAGCTTCGAGGTCTGGCACGGCGAGGGCTTCCTCGCGGGCGGGCTCTATGGCGTGCGGGTCGGCCGGATGTTCGGGGCCGAGTCCATGTTCTTCCGGGTGACCGATGCCTCAAAGGTGGCGATGGTCGCAATGATGGAGTGGGTCGAAAGCGAGGGGATCGAGCTTGTGGACGTCCAGGTGGTGACGGAGCACACCGCGCGGATGGGCGCGGTCGAGATCTCGCGGGAGGAGTACCTGCGGCGGCTGGCGGCCGCGCTGCGAGGTGGCCCTGGTTAGACGCGCTTGTTGCCCCAGTGGTCCCAGTAGGTGACGGCGTCGACGGGAAGGCGGGGGCCGGCGCCGAACTTGCCGACGGGCCAGCCTACGGGGATCAAGGCGGCCGTGTGGGCGTTTTCGGGGATGCCGAGGAGCTCGCGGACGGCGCCTTCATTCTGGCGGTGGAGCGTGGTGAGCACCGTGCCGAGGCCGAGGGCGCGGGCGGCGAGCATGAGGTTCTGGATGGCAGGGTAGATGCTCGAACCGGAGGCGATGCCGCTGTTGATGGCGAGGAGGAAGCCGCAGGGGATGATGATCGCGGGGACTTCGTGGAGGTGGTCGGCGAGGTACTGACCGGTTTCGTAGCTGCGGACCATGGAGGTGCGCTGTTCGTCGGTCATGCCGGGGCGAGCGGCGAGGTCGCCTTGGGCGCGGTACTTGGACCATTCGGCGGCGTAGATCGCCTGGAGGCCCTGTTTGACGGCGGGGTCAGTGATGACGAGGAAGCGCCAGGGTTGGACGTTGCCGCCGTTGGGGGCGCGGGTTGCGGCCCAGATCATGGCTTTGAGGTGTTCTTCGGGGACGGGGTCGGGTTTGAGACGGCGCATGGCGCGTTGGGTGCCGATGACTTCGAAGATGTCGTTGACCTGGACGTCGGGGATGTCCAAGGGTGCCCTCCGTTGGGGGAGATGATACTCGCGGCACCGGATGTGGGGCGTGGGAGCGCGCCATCTGGGAGGTTCGCACCGTCGTAGTATGGAGAGCATGCGCATCTTGAACCTGGCGGCCATCGTGACGGCGGTGGGGGTCTCGGTGGGGCTCGTGGTGGCCGCTGGAGGCCTTGGGTTCGTAGCGTTTGGTGGCGCAACGAGTGGCTCGGCGTCGTACTCGGATTGGCCAACCTTCCGAACAATAGAACCACTCGTCTCTGCTTCCGTGGTGGTGGTGCGGGGCCGCATGATATCGGATCGCGATTGGGAGCTGAGCCTCCCAGCGCCGGGTGATGAGAACACCGTATCCGCGTCTCGGGTGCGGGTTTCCGAGTTCGAGATTCTTGAGGTGTTTCGAGGCGACATCCGCGCGGGCGACCGAATCGCCGTCGGGACCGGTCTGGACTACTCGCCCGGAAGCGCGTTCGCAGGCATAGGCCCGATCCTGCTCATGCGAGGGGGTGAGTATGTGCTTTTCCTGACCCGGACAGCCGTTGGCGGGGAGTACCCGTCCTGGTATCCGCGCGTCTTGTACGTCAGCCCAGGCGACCCCAGCGTTGCTGTGCTGGACGGGGATACGCTCCGGTTTCTCGTGCGGGAGGGTCCCACGACGGAGTTGGCGCCCCGGTTCACCGCGACGCTGGCGCAGGTGCGAGAGCTCGGCGCGGCGCTCCGCATGCGCACCCAGCCAGCAGACACGGGCCGGCCGGAGGCAACGGCGGAGCCCGTCAAGCCGGGTCGGCAGTAGCGCCATTGCTCGACGGGCCGCCGGGCGCTACGGTCAGGGCTTCCATGACCGATGCCCCTCCCCGCCATGAGACCATCGTCGTCCTCGACTTCGGGGCGCAGTACTCGCAGCTGATCGCCCGGCGCGTCCGCGAACAGGACACCTACTGCGAGCTCCTCCCCTTCGATGTGACCTGGGAGCGCGTGAAGGGGCTCGACCTGCGCGGCGTCATCCTTTCCGGTGGGCCGAACAGCGTTTACGACGAGGGCGCGCCCCAGGCCCCGGCCTGGGTGTTCGAAAGCGGCGTCCCGGTGCTCGGGATTTGTTACGGGATGCAGCTCTTAGCCCACCAGCTCGGCGGGCATGTCGCGCCCGGGACATCGCGGGAGTACGGCCCCGCGCGGATCCATCGTGACGTGCCGACGCCGTTGTTCGCGGACTTGCCGGAGCAACTCGACGTTTGGATGAGCCACGGCGACCGGGTGGAGCAGCTGCCGCCGGGCTTCGCGCCGGTGGCGTCGTCGGAGAACTCGCCGTACGCGGTGATGGCGGACCAGGCCCGCGGGTACTACGGCCTCCAGTTCCACCCCGAGGTGGTGCACACGCCGGCGGGAAGCGAGATCATCCGGAACTTCGTGCATGGCGTCTGCGGCTGTCCCGGGACGTGGACGGCGGGCAACTTCGTCGAGGAGAGCGTCGCCGCCATCCGGGAGCAGGTCGGGGCCGGACGGGTGATTTGCGGGCTTTCCGGCGGCGTCGATAGCAGCGTCGCGGCCGCGTTGGTGCACCGGGCCATCGGCGACCAACTGACGTGCATCTTCGTCGACAACGGGCTGCTTCGCGCCGGCGAGGTCGAGGACGTGATCGAGACGTTCGACCGCCACATGCACATGAAACTGGTGCACGTCGACGCGCGCGACGAGTTCCTGGCGGCGCTGGCGGAGGTGACGAACCCAGAGACGAAGCGCGTGCGGATCGGGAACACGTTCGTGCGGATTTTCGAGCGCGAGGCGCGGAAGATCGACGACGCGCGCTTCCTCTGTCAGGGGACGGTCTACCCGGACGTCATCGAGAGCGCCTCGACCGGCGCGGGCGCCGCGAAGATCAAGACGCACCATAACGTTGGCGGGCTGCCCCCGGACATGAAGCTGGGGCTGGTGGAGCCGCTGCGGCAGCTGTTTAAGGATGAAGTGCGGCGGGCCGGCGAGGAGCTCGGTCTGCCCGAGGAAATCGTCTGGCGGCACCCGTTCCCGGGGCCGGGGCTGGCGATCCGGGTGATCGGCGAGGTGACGGCGGAGAAGCTGGAGATCCTGCGCGCGGCGGACCTGATCGTGATGGAAGAGGTGCGGGCGGCCGGGCTCTACCGGCAGCTGTGGCAGAGCTTCGCGGTGCTGACGGACAGCAAGACGGTCGGCGTGATGGGCGACTTCCGGACGTACGGTTACGCAGTGGCCATCCGGGCGGTGGTGGCGGAGGACGCGATGACGGCGGACTGGGCGCGGCTGCCGCACGAGCTGTTGGCGAAGATGTCGAACCGGATCGTGAACGAAGTGCCGGGGATCAACCGGGTGGTGTACGACATCACGAGCAAGCCGCCGGGGACGATTGAATGGGAGTGAGCGCTATGCCCTCACCCCAGCGAAGCATCCCTCTCCCGACTTCGCGGGAGAGGGGAGATTGGTGGCTCGCCGGCGGCGGCGTGGCCCTCACCCCCGGCCCCTCTCCCGACTTCGCGGGAGAGGGGAGTCTCCTTGATCGCCCGTCGCGGTGTAGCTCAGACCCCAACTCTCTGCATCCGGCACGAAGTTTCAGGATCGGCGCCCTTCTCCCGCGAAGTCGGGAGAAGGGCGGGGGGATGAGGGCTGCCACGCGGCGACGAATCCCTTACCTCCGCAGCGATCGCCGTAGCCTGAGGCAGGCCCCGAGCGATCGGGTTGGAGCGCAGCTCGCCAGCGGCGGGGGAGGCAGGAGGCTAGACCATGACTGACCGCATCCTGCTCGTCGGGACGGGCGCACGGGAGCACGCGATCGCGTGGAAGCTGCGCCAGAGCCCGAAGGTCGGCGAGATCTTCATTGCGCCGGGTAACGGCGGTACGGCGACGGTTGGGACGAACTTGCCGTACCAGCCCAAGGACATCGACGGGATCGTGAAGGCGGCCGTCGAGCTCAAGGTCGATTTCTACCTGGCGACGATGGACGACCCGCAGCCGCTGGGGCTGGTCGACCGGCTGACGGCGGCGGGCATCCTCTGCTACGGGCCGACGAAGGCGGCGGCGCAGCTCGAATCGAGCAAGGCGTTCGCGAAGGCGTTCATGGTCCGGCACGGCATCCCGACGGCGCGCTACGAGACGTTCACGGACTTTCGCGAGGCCTGCCGCTACGTCGCCTCGCTGCCAGATGGGCCGCTGGTCGTGAAGGCGGACGGCCTGGCCGCCGGCAAGGGCGCGATCGTGTGCAACAACCAGGCGGAGGCCTTGAACGCGCTCGATATCTCGATGGTCCGGCGCGATTTCGGGTCGTCCGGCGACCGGGTGGTCATCGAGGAGCGGTTGACCGGCTGGGAAGCGAGCGCCCACGCGTTCTGCGACGGCAAGACGGCCGTGATGTTCCCCTACGCGACGGATTACAAGCGCGCTGGAGACGGCGACATCGGCTTGAACACGGGCGGGATGGGTTCGTACTCGCCGAGCGCGATGGTCGATGACCGCCTCGCGGCGGAGGTCGAGCGGGATGTCGTCGCGAAGGTGATGGCGGGCATGGCGGAAGAAGGGCATGCCTTTAACGGCACGCTGTTTCCGGGGCTGATGATTTCGCCGCAGGGGCTCCGCGTGCTGGAGTTCAACGCGCGGTTTGGCGACCCCGAGGCGCAGTCGCTGATGGTACGGCTGGAGAGCGACCTCTACGAGGTTTGCCGGGCGGCAGCGGAAGGCCGGCTCGCGGAGCAGCAGGTGCGCTGGTCCGAGCGTGCGGCTGTCAGCGTCGTGATGGCGAGCGGCGGCTATCCGGCGACGTACAAGCTGGGCTACATCATCCGCGGCCTTGAGAGCGTCGACCCGGATGTACAGGTGTTTCAGGCGGGGACCAAAGACGATGCACGGGGGCTCGTGACCAATGGTGGCCGCGTGCTCACGGTGACGGCGACGGGCACGACGGTGGCGGAGGCGCGGGCGAAGGCGTACGCCAACGTTGCGCGGATTTCGTTCACGGATGCGCACTTCCGGAAAGACATCGCGCGTATCTGAGGGTGATCTGGTGGCCAGTTAAGCGCGCTACTTGCCGCAGTGGCGCTATCTGCGTAGCGTCCGGCCTATGGGGCGCTTTGGATGGTTACCTGGGCTGATCCTCGCGGTATGCGCGACTGGTGGGCTCGCGCTCGGGGTTCGCGTACTCGACGGCTCCGCGCAAGTTCCGCCGGCGATCCGCGACCGCGCCGTGATCCCGAGCATTGGCGGCGGCTCAGGGCTCGACCTCGCGTTTCCGGCGAACCCGGCCTGTTTGCGGGTGGAGAACCTTGGGCCGACGGCCGGCGGGCTGTTCCGGTTTGGTGAAAGCCCGTTCGCTCTGACCGGGACGGGGTCGGCCGCGCAAGACTTCAGCGTCTTCGCGCTTGAGACGCGGCAGGACGGCTTCCGGCGGCTGACCGCGATCGGCGAGCCGAGCGTTGCGCTCAGCGCGGCGAACGCAGGCTTCAACGCACCGATGACCGTGCTCTTGCCGGCGCAACTCCTTGATGGCGACCTTTTTTCGCACGATTTTGCGGCGACGAGCAGCGCGGCCACGCTCGAACTCTGTGGCCGGCCGACGCCCGAGCCGAGCTTGGCCGCCTGCACGGTCGCCTGGTTCGATGTCGCGACGGGCCAAGGGCAGGTGACGTGCTCCTCGGGGGAGCGTTGGGGCGGTGCGATGGCACAGAGCTGGCGCTTGAGCGACCGGGGCGGACTCGTGCCGGCTGGCGTGCACGCACTGGGGCGGGCTGGCGTGATCAACGGAGGCTCGTCGCTGATTACTGCGACGCCGGACCCCGACGGTTCGACGCCCCTCGTGGCGCTTTCCGGGCGTCCGACCGAGCAGACGATCACCGTCCCAACCGTCGAAATCATCACGACCCAGCCGGTGAGCGTGGAGCGGACGCGCCTCCTCGGGAAGATGTGCGCGACCGACCAGGGCGTGTGGGACGCGATGGTCCAGGTCACCTTCGACGTTGGGCCGACCGCCGAGTTCCGGGTGCTCAAGCTCATCCCGCCGCACGAATGCCGGCACTTTGTGGCCGAGGTGGGCCTCGCGCAGGCGGCGCGCGTGACGGCCCGCGTGGTCACCTGGAACCCGTGGACGGCCGCTCCCGCGTCGGGCCTGATCGCGGGGCCGTGGGTCTACGCGGTGGACCACGACGCAAAGACGGGCGCGTTTCGCCGAAACATCTACAACGTGTCTGCGTCGCCCGTGGATGTCACGAAGGTGAGCGCGGACCTCTGGATCCTCGACCCGCAGGGGCGCCCGTTGGCCTACCTCACGGCGACGGCGCTTTCGGGCGTCATCCCTGTGGGTGGGAGCGTCGAGGTGACTTGGGGGGCGACATCGATCCGCCCGGCGCTGGCGTCGGCGAGCGACCTGACGGCGGAAGGGGTGGTGGACTTGGTCCGGAATCAGTTGCGGGCGCCCGGTGTGGGCGGTGTTGTGACCGGATTCGTGATCAACCCATAGCCTGCTCGTATCGGATGTCTCTAATGGCCTCTGCCGGTAGGATCTGACGGTGATCCCCCGTTACTCCCGCCCCGAAATGGCGGCCCTTTGGACCGACCAAGCCAAGTTCGAGCGTTGGCTCGAGGTCGAGATTGCGGCCTGCGAGGGCTGGGCCGAACTCGGAGAGATCCCGGTTGAGGCAGCCCGCACGATCCGCGCGAACGCCCGCTTCGAGCTCGCCAAAGTGGACGAGTACCTGGCGATCACGCACCACGACGTGACGGCGTTCCTGCGCTCGGTCTATGATTCGCTCGGCGAAGAAGGCCGGTTCGTCCACCGTGGGCTGACGAGTTCGGACGTCTGGGACACCGCGACGGGCCTGCAACTGCGCGACGCCTGCGACCTGCTCCTCGCGGACATTGATGGGCTCAGCGCGGTGTTGGAGCGCCAAGCAAAGGCACACCGGGGAACGCTGTGCACGGGCCGGACCCATGGCGTCCATGCTGAGCCCACGACCTTCGGGCTGAAGCTCTGCGTCTGGGTGGATGAGATGCGCCGGAACCGTGCGCGGCTTGTGGCGGCGCGCGAAGCGGTGGCAGTTGGCGCGATCAGTGGCACTGTCGGGACGCACGCGACCTGCCCGCCGGAGCTTGAGGAGATCGTTTGCCGGCGATTGGGCCTCGGGATCGAGGCGGCTTCGACCCAAGTGATCCAACGGGACCGGCACGCGCAGTTCGTTTCGACGTTGGCGCTGATCGGAGCATCACTCGAGAAGTTCGCGACGGAGATCCGCGCGCTCCAGAAGACTGAGGTGCGCGAGGTCGAAGAGCCGTTCGACCCAGGCCAAACGGGCTCGAGCGCGATGCCGCATAAGCGCAACCCGGAGAAGTGCGAGCGGATCACCGGGCTGGCGCGCGTGTTGCGGGGCTACGCCGTGACGGCGATGGAAAACGTCGCGCTCTGGCACGAGCGAGACATCTCGCATTCTTCGACAGAGCGGATCATCTTCCCGGACGCGTGTCTGGTGCTCGACTACACGTTGACGCTGTTCACTGGGATTATGGAGCGGCTGACGGTCTACCCCGAGCACATGCTTGAGAACCTTGAGCGCTCGTACGGTCTCGTTTTTTCGCAGCGTGTGCTGCTCGCGCTGACGGAATCCGGGATGGCGCGGCCGCAGGCGTACGCGATCGTCCAGCGCAACGCGATGCGTTCGTGGGCCGAGCGCCAGGCGTTCCTCGACTTGTTGCTGAGCGACCCTGAGGTGACCGCCTGCGTGCCTCCGGACGACCTTCGCGCCCTGTTCGACTACGGTTTTTACTTGACGAACATCGGCGCGACGTTCGAGCGCCTCGGCCTGTGAGCCCGGAGAGGGAGGGGGACGACCCCCCGAGGCGATCCTCCGAGAGCCCGATCCGGCAGGCGTGGGGCGTTGTCATCCGAAACCCGCGACAAACCGTGCTGCCAGCCTTAGCGGTCCAAGTCCCAGTGGCTGCCGTGATTTCGATCGTCACGGCGGTCGTGTTCTTCACCGCGCTGCGCGACGACGCGGTCGTGAGTTCGGCGGAGGTCCTCGAGGACGGGAGTCGCGGCGCCCAACTGCTCGTGTTCGCGACGGTGGCCGTGCAGCTCCTGTTTGCACAGGTGGCCCGCGCCGCCTCTATCCTTGGGATCGCGGCCGCGCTGACGGGCCAGCCGAAGAGCTTGAACGAATGCCTGGACCCGGCGTTCACGCGGATGGGCGCCATCCTGGGGCTGACGGTCGCGGTGGGCGGGTTGTTGTTCGTGTTGGCAGCGTCGATCGTGCTGATCCCAATCGCCCTGTATCTGGCTTTACGGATGGCGCTCACGTTCGAAGCGTGCGTGTTGGAGGAAGCGGGGATCGGCATGTCGTTGCGGCGCTCGTGGGAGTTGATGCGCGGCCGGATGTTGCGCTTCACGGGGAACCTGATCCTCCTGTTGCTGACCTTGATTGGGCCGTTGGCGATTATTTCGCTGCTGAACTTGCTCATCCTGGGTGGGCGCGACATGGAGGTCGTGAGCGAGGCGCTGGTTTCGTTCCTGATCGCCGTGCTTGCGATCCCGCTGATCACGGTTGCAACGGCGTTTACGACGCTGACATACTTCCAAGCCCTAGGAGGCGCCCGTGTCATCTCCCGTCATGCTTGAAAGCGCGCTCCCAAACCGCGCCCACCGGGGCAAGGTGCGGGACACGTACGACCTCGGCGACCGGCTGTTGATCGTCGCCACCGACCGGATTTCCGCGGCGGATGTTGTGCTGCCCGCCGGGATCCCGCGCAAGGGCGAGGTGCTGACGCGGCTCTCCGCCTGGTGGTTCCAGCGGATGAGCGGCGTCGTCCCAACGCATTTCATCGCGATAATTACGGCGGAGAACGCGGACTTGGTGCCGCTGCCGCTGACGCCGGAGTACTTTGGCCGTTCGATGCTGGTGCGGAAGGCGAAGCGGCTCGACGCCGAGTGTATCGCTCGCGGGTACCTTTCGGGTTCGGGCTGGAAGGAGTACCAGCGGAGCCAAACCGTGTGCGGCCTCCCGCTCCCCGAGGGCCTGGTCGAATCGGCGCGGCTCCCAGAGGCGATCTTCACGCCTTCGACGAAGGCGGAGTCTGGGCACGACGAGAACATTACGTACGAAGCGCTGGCGGAGCTTGTCGGCGAGGAATCGGCGACTGCGATGCGGATCCGCACGCTCGCCGTCTACGGGTATGCGGCGGCGATCGCGCTCGAACGCGGGATCATCATCGCGGACACGAAGCTCGAGTTCGGCATCTGGAATGACGAGGTCATCCTGATCGACGAAGTGCTGACGCCAGATAGCAGCCGGTTTTGGCCGGCGGCGAGCTACCGTCCGGGCGGGTCCCAGCCGAGCTTCGACAAACAGCCGGTCCGTGACTGGCTTACGGCGACCGGCTGGAAAGACGGTCAACCGGTGCCGCAGATGCCGGCGGACGTCATCGCGGCGACGACCGAGCGCTACAAGACCGTTTACACGATGCTGACGGGTGAGGAGTTGCCGGCATGAGCAAACCTTCGAAAGCGAAACAGGCTGCGAAGAAAGCGAAGGACGAGCCGAAGCTGAAGTCCTATGCTGCGAGGGTCTTCGTCTCGCTGAAGCCGACCGTCAACGACCCGGAGGGCAGCGTCATTGCTGGCGCGCTCGGATCGCTGGGCTTCACGAACGTGGAGGGCGTCCGGGCGGGCAAGTATTTCCAGGTCGCGCTCAAGGCGGCGAGCCGGAAGCAGGCTGGCGAGTCGGTCGCCGAAATGTGTTCCCGGCTGTTGGCGAACCCGGTGATTGAGACGTTCAGCTATGAGGTGAAGGACGCCTGAGCGGGCCTTCGCGGATTGTGTGTCTGACGGCTGAGACGACGGAGGTCGTGTTCACGCTTGGCGCTGGCGACCGTGTCGTCGGCGTGACGGGCTATGCCGTGCGGCCGCCGGAGGCGCGGAAGAAACCGAAGGTCGCGGCGTTTCGCTCGGGCAACGTGGCGCGGATCCTGGAACTGCGGCCGGACTTGGTACTTGGGTTCTCGGACCTCCAAGCGGACTTGGCCGCCGACCTCATCCGGGCCGGAGTGACGGTGTTGGTGACGAACCAACGTACGTTGGCGGAGACAGCTTCCGCGATCGAGATGCTTGGCAGCGTGATTGGCCTTGGCGCGGCCGGAGCGGCGCTCGCGCAGCAGTTCCGCGACGACCTGGAGGGCATCCAGGCGGCGAACGCGAACCTCGAGCGGCGTCCGCGCGTTTGGTTCGAGGAGTGGGACGAGCCGCTGATCGGCGGGATCGGCTGGGCCGGAGAGCTCATCGCCCTGGCCGGCGGCGTTGATGTCTTCCCGGAGCTTGGCCGGGCGCAAGGGGCTGCGGGGAGGATCGTCGACTCTCGGGAGGTGCTTCGCCGGGCTCCCGAGATCATCGTGGGGAGCTGGTGCGGCAAGCGGTTCATCCCGGCCCGGGTGGCGGCGCGGCCCGGTTGGGATGGGCTGGAGGCGGTGCGCGAAGGGCGACTCTATGAAATCAAGGCGCCCGACATCCTGCAGCCCGGCCCGAGCCTGGTGCGGGGCGCACGCCAACTGGCAGCGATCGTCGCGAGCTATTCGGCGACTGGGCGCGGGTCGTCGGGCATGCCGGGGTCCATCGCGAAGTAGACATCGCAGGCCCGGCGAGTGGCGGCGGGCTCGAGGAGCGGCGTGCGCTTCACAAAACGGGCCTCTTCGACGATGAGCTGGAGCACGTCGCGCGCGTGGCAGCTTCGCGAGTTGCCGAGGCTGGCGCGGTGGACCATCTCGACGGCGGTCTCTATCCCGTTGGCGGCGACATCGACGTGCATCGCCTCAGCGAAGCGGCGGAAGATCTCGGCCATTTGCTGGGGCGTCGGTTCGGGGATGCGGATCTTGTACGGGATGCGGCGAAGGTGGGCTTCTTCGAGCATCGCGCGCGGTTCGAGGTTGGTGCTAAAGCAGATGGTCGAGCGGAAGGGGAACGTGATGCGCTCGCCGGTTACGAGCGCCATTGTATCTTCGCCGCGTTCGAGGGAGGCGATCCAGCGGTTGAGCAACGCGTGTGGCGATACCTGCTGGCGGCCGAAGTCGTCGATCGCGAGCAAGCCGCCGTGCGCCTTGAGGTGGGGCGGGGCTTGGTGGAAGCCAACGGCGGCGTCGTAGGCGAGGTCGAGGTCTTCGGAACGGAGCTCGCCGCCGACGAAGACGAAGGGCCGCTTGATCCGGATCCAGCGGCGGTCGACGGCGGTGGTCTGCTCCAGCGGGTCTTCGATCGGGATGGCCTGATGCACGAGGTCGTCGTAGAGGCGGATGATGTGGCCGCTGACGTAGACGCAGAGCGGCAGGATGGTGACGCCCTGGATGGCCTCGCTGCAAAGCTCGAGGATGGTGGTCTTGCCGTTGCCGGGGGCGCCCCAGAGCATGGCGGGCCGGCCCGAAGTGAGCGCGAGGCAGACCTTGGCGATGACATCGCGCGCGAGGACGAGCTGCTGGAGGGCGCGCGCGAGACGGACTGCATCCGGCCCGCCGGCGTCGTTATCGAACTCCAACATCCGGAAGTATTCGCTGATCGGCACGGGCACAGGGCCAACGTAGCGGCTGCGGCTGAAGGCGGTCTCGGCCTCGTGCATCCCCGTTTCGGAGAGACGGTACTGCCACTCGGATTCGAGGCGGCCAGAGGCGGAGGTGGTCTCGATCCACTTCTGGCGCTTCAGGGATTCGAGGGCGGTGCGGATGATCGCGGGGTGGACGCGCATCTCGTTGGCGAGTCCGGTGACGGTGGGCAGGGACGTGCGGTAGAGGAACTTGAGTGCGAGGTCTTCGATGAAACGCTCGGGCAACCCAAGGCCCGCGACGGTGTCGGGAGCCATCGGGATCGGCGGCATCGTCCGTCCGACCGGTGCGACCGGCCGTGGCGTTTCCGTCACGGGATGCCGGTCCCCTGCGAGCGCAAGATTGCCATAGGTGCTCCCGTACGCCTGTTCCATGCTCCCCAGCTTCCGCGCTCGGCCCGAGCGCCCCGGCCTCTATGAGAACATTCGGCACCATGGCCCCCAGGGCGAAGGGTGTAGACTCGAAATCAGAACGAATCGTGCCGCTTGTGTGTGCACGTGCGTCTTTTGGGGGGAGAGATGGCGTTTGACGTGATTGTGGTCGGCGCGCGCTGCGCGGGGTCGCCAGTGGGCATGCTGCTGGCCCGAAAGGGCTACAAGGTGCTGATCGTGGACCGGGGGACGTTCCCGAGCGGTACGCTTTCGACGCATGCGTTCGCGGGCGACGCCTGTGCGGCGCTCGACCGCTGGGGCCTGCTCGACCGCGTGCTCGCCACGGACATCAAGCACTGCAAGGGCCTCCAGATGCACGTCGATGGGCGCCTCTACGAGATGCCGATCGGTGGGCCTTACCCGCTGATCGCGCCGATGCGCACGGTCTTGGACAAGATCCTCGTCGACGCTGCGCGTGAGGGTGGGGCGGAGGTGCGCGAGGGCTGCTCGGTCCAGGAGATCCTGAAAGACGACACCGGACGGGTGACGGGGATCCGGGCGCGGCTGGAGGACGGGACCGAGGTCACGGAACTGGCCACGGTGGTGGTCGGCGCGGACGGGCGGAATTCGTTCGTCGCCAAGGCGGTCGGCGCGGAGGAATACAACACGCTTCCGGCGCGGCAGATCGCCTACTACTCGTACTGGTCGGGATTCGAAGGCGCCGAGTACATCGAGTTCCACTTCCGCACCGGCGAAGGCGCCGCCATGGTGTTTCCGACGAACGACGGCCTCGTCGTGATGGGCGGCGGGTGGCCGTTCGCTGAGTTCGAACGGGTGCGCCAGGACCCAGAGGCGAACGTGCTCGCGCAGATTGCGCGGTTCCCGGCGGTCGCGGAGCGGGCGAAGAACTGCAAGCGCGAGGACCGGATCTGGGGGTGGAGCGGCTACACGAGCTACTACCGGAAGCCCTTTGGCCCCGGCTGGGCGCTGGTTGGCGACGCTGGATACTTGAAGGACCCGACCTTGGGCCAGGGCATCAACGACGCGTTCGTCCACGCTGAGTACCTTGCGGACGCGCTTGACGCGGGGCTCAGCGGGCGTCAGCCGGCGGAAGAAGCGCTCCAGGCCTACCAGACGCGGCGGGACACCGAGACGGGGCCGATCTACGCGCTGAACGACCTGATGTCGCAGGGCCCAACGCAGCAGCTGCTCGAGTTCCTGATCACCGCGGCGGCGCAGATGCAAGCCCCGGCGGCGCCAGCACCGGCTTAAGCGCCCTCCGTGCGCTCGGGTGGTGGGCGCAGGGCCTTGGCGAGGACCGGCTCGAAGCGGCCTTCGGAGTCCCACAGCAGCCACCATTCGCGGCGCGCCTGCATGATGACGAAGCGCTGGTCGCCTTCGCTGAGACGGCCGGACTCCGAGAACCCAGCGCGGGCGAAGGCCGTGATCGCGCGCGCGTTCCATTCGAGCGTGCGCAGGTGGAGGACGCGGAAGCTGGTCGTCGCCCAGAGAAAGCGAAGGAAGGCGACCATCACGGCCGGCCCGAGCCCGCGTCCACGCACCTCCTCGAGGGCGAGGCTAATCCCGACCTCCGCCTCATCGCGCGAGGCGTTGGCGTTGTAGTACATGAGGTTGCCGACGTGGCGCCCATCGTCGGTCTCGAGGCTGAAGCTCGCCCTGCCGGTCGCTCCGTAGCGGATGTCGTGTTCGGCGACGGCGACGTATTCGGGGTAGGTGACGCCGAGCGGGGCGGCGCCATCGTAGCGGGTGAGCTCTGGGTCGCGGCGCCAGGCGAAGTCGTCGGGGACGTCGGTCATGCGCTTGTGGCGGATGCGGAGCGGCCCGAGGTCGACGACCGTGTCGCTGCTCACGGTTGGGACTCGATGAGCCTGAGCGCGTCGGCGACGATGCGGCGTTCGTTTTGGTAGGTCAGGAGCTTTGCCGCTTCCCCAGCACGGACCCACAAGACCTGGTCGAATTCGTGGTCGTGGAGCGAGAGGTCGCCGCCGGCGGGCGTCATCAGCCAGTGGTGGACGCGCTTGTGGTACCTGACGCCGGCCATGGTGAACCAGTAGTCGATTGTCCCGACGGGGGGGCCGAGGTCGACGATCAGGCCCGTCTCTTCTTGGACTTCCCGGATGGCGGTTTGCTCGGGGGTCTCGCCGGGGTCGGGTGTGCCCTTGGGGAGGCCCCAGAGGCGCTCGCTGGAGCGGCCGCAAAGGACGATTTCGACCTCATCGTCGGCGCGACGCCAGACAACGCCACCGGCGGAGACGGCGTCCTTGACCGGGGCGCCGTTTTTCACGCCTCGTCCTCGCCGTCGACCTCGTTCAGGAGGTCGAGCGCGGCGGCCGCGGCTTCCGCGAGCGGCTCTTCGCCGGCCTCCACTATTTCGCGGAGGCGCTCCTCGGCGTCTTGGGTCCCGACTTCGGCCAAGGCGGCGACGGCGGCGAGCGCGACTTGTTGGTCGTCGTCTTCGAGCAGCCCGAAGAGCGCTGGGAGGCTCTGTTCGGAGCCGATCAGGCCAAGCGACACCGTGGCCGCGAATCGGAGCTCCGCATCATCGGACTCTGCCTCGTCAGCGAGAAGGTCGAGCCAGCGTTCGTCGGCGGACTCTCCCATGGCGCGGAGGGCCGCGACGCGGAGGCGGGGGTCGTCGTCGTAATGAGCGTCGGCGATGAGGGTGTTCACCCAGGGTAGCGCGCGGGCGCCGAGCGACTCGATCGCGCGGCCGCGGACGTCAACGGATTCGGACTCGTCTTCGGCGGCGGCGCGGAGGGCCGCGACCAGGGCGTCGCCGGCGGTCTCGGGGATGCGTTCAAGCTCGCGGAGGAGGACGAAGCGCCGCAGCGCGCCGGCCGCGGCAGCGCGCACGGAGTCATCCGGGTCGCCTTGGAGGAGACGGGTGAGGTCGGCCGCGACGGCGAGGTCGTCGCTCTCCCAAAGCGCTTCAGCGGCTTGGCGGCGGACGGCGGCTTCTGAGTCGTGGGTTGCGACGCGGGCGAGGAGCGTGAACTCGAGGTCGACGTTGTCTTCGGCGAGCTCGGCTGCGCGCGTGACGAGCAAGGCGCGAGCGGAGAGCGGGGCTTCGGCCCAGGCATCGCGGAGGGCATCGGCCTCCTCGCGGGAGAGGCCGGAGAAGAGGGGGACTTGGACGCTGCGAAGCTCCTCGCCGCGGCGGAAGAGGTCGATGGCTTGGGCGAGCTGGCGACGGATGGCCATGGGCGTAGTGTAGAGCGCTAGGCCGATTCGATCGTGAGGTCGCGGGAAAGGAGCCGGACCATCGCTTCGCCGACGGTCCGTTCGCCAGCGATGACGGCGGCGACTTCGGCGGTGATCGGGAGCTCAACCTGGTGGTGGCGGGCCATGGCGGCGAGGGCGGGCGCGGTCGCCGCGCCCTCCACGGTTTCGCCGATCTCGCGGATGGCCTCCTGGGTGGTGCGCCCCTTGGCGAGGAGCGAGCCGAGCCGGTTGTTCCTGCTCAAGGTGGAGAAGCAGGTGGCCGTAAGGTCGCCGAGGCCGGCGAGGCCACGCATCGTCTCGGCGTCACCGCCAGCGGCCACAACGAGCCGCGTCATCTCCGCCAGACCCCGCGTAATCAGCGAGGACATCGTGTTCGCCCCGAAGCCCATCCCGAGCGCCGCCCCGGCCGCAATGGCGATGACGTTCTTCGACGCTGCTCCGAGCTCGACGCCGATGACGTCGGTGGAGCGATAGCAGCGAAAGGTCGGCCCGGAGAGCGCGTGCTGCCACCAAAGGGCGGTCTCCATGGAAGTGGAGGCAACGACGGCCGCGGCCGGCTGACCCTTCGCGACTTCGTGCGCGAGGTTTGGGCCGGACACGATCGCGATCGCGCGGGGAGACCAGCCGGCGGCGGCGATCACTTCGCTGGGGCGGCGGCCGGTGGCGAGCTCGATGCCCTTCGCGGCGTTGACGACGGGCGTGGCGCGGTCGAGGCCGCAGTCCGCGAGGTTGGTGGCGAGCGTTTGGGCTGGCACGGCGAGGACGCAGCCATCGAGGGGCCCTGGAGTGGCGGCGAGCGCGGCGGCGGCGTTCGCGGGGAGGTGGACTTCGGGCAGGCGGGCGATGCCGCGGAGGCGATCGACGGACTCCGCCTCTTCGGGCGTGCGACAGAGCAGCTTGACCGCGTGGCCATTGGCCGCGAGGAGCCAGGCGAGGGTCGTGCCCCAGGAGGTCGCGCCGAGGACGCCGATGGTGCCCATCTCAACCGGATGCCGTGCGGTCGCCGCCACGCCCGATCTTGGGTTCGGTCCCGGCGAGGAGGCGCCTGATGTTGGGGATGTGCATGTATTCGACCAAGGCGACGGCGAAGATCGCGAAGGCCGCGGACGCCCACGGCTCCACGCCCGCAATGGCGAGGACGACGACTGATGTCCCGCCGATGGCCATGCCAAGGACCGACATGAGCGAAACATACCGCGAAACGGCGAGGACCACCCCCGCGGCCAAGAGGAACAACGGGGCCCACAAGGGGAAGAGGCCGAGCGCCCCGCCAAAGGCGGTGGCGACCCCACGGCCCCCGCGGAAGCCAGCGAACACGGGCCAGACGTGGCCCGCGATAGCAGCGGCGGCGCCAGCGGCGGCGACGCCTTGGTCATCGAACACGAAGCGGCCGACGAGGGCCGGTGCGAGCCCTTTCAGGGGGTCCAGGAGCACGGTGAGGAGGGCGGCGACGCGTCCGGCGGTGCGGAGGACGTTGGTCGTACCTGTCTTGCCGCTGCCCATGGTCCGGATGTCCTTGCGGAGCCAGAGATAGCCGATCACTAGGCCCGCCGGGACGGAACCAAGCAGGTAGCCGAACGTCAGGTTAGCGGCGTACTCGGCGATCATCGCCGCGCTTGCTCCTCGGAGCGCCCACGGAAGGTGAGCTTGATCGCGGTGCCTTCGAAGTCGTATTGGTCGCGGAGCGTGCGTTCGAGGTACCGCTTGTAGCTGAAGTGGAGGATTTCGGGGTCGTTGACGAAGAGGACGAACTGTGGCGGCTCGACGCCCGCCTGCGTTGCATAAAAGAGCTTAAAGCGCTTGCTATGGACGACCGGCGGCATGTGCTGGCGGACGGCGCGCGCGAGCAGCGCGTTGAGTTCGGGCGTCGGGACGCGGCGGTTGCGCGCCTCGGCGACGGTCCGCGAGAGGTCCAGGAGCTCGCCAAGGCCGCGGCGCTCCAGGGCGGAGACGAACGTGAACAGGGCCCAGGGCGCGAAGGAGAGGCGCGTCTGGAGCTGATGTTGAGCCCAGCTGCGCCGCTCTTCGGGGTCTTCCCAGAGGTCGATCTTGTTGACCGCGACGATCAGGCCGCGAGAGGCATCGAGGGCGAGGCCGGCGACATGGGTGTCCTGGGCCGTGAGGCCCTCCTGGCCGTCGACGACGAGCACGACGACATCGGCGCGATCGACGGCGTTCCGCGTCCGCATCACGGAGTGGAGCTCGACGCCGAGGCCGAGCTTGCCCCGGCGTCGGACGCCGGCCGTATCGACAAGGAGGAAGCTGCCTTCGGGCGTATCGAGCTCGGAGTCGATGGCGTCGCGCGTGGTCCCGGCCACCTCACTGACGATGACGCGGTCTTCGCCGAGGAGGGCGTTCACGAGCATGGACTTGCCGACGTTCGGGCGGCCGACGATCGCGACGCGGATGCGGTCGGACTCTTCGGTCAGGCCGGCTTCGGGGAGCGAGGCTGCGATCTCGTCGAGCATCCAGCCGACGTTGACGCCGTGGAGTGCGCTGACCGGGATTGGCTCGCCAAAGCCGAGGATGCCGGCCTCGGCGGCGCCCTGCATCTCGCGTTTTTCGTTGTCCGCCTTGTTGGCGACCATGATCGAGGGCTTGCCGGAGCGGCGGACGGCGTCGGCGATGTCGTAGTCGCTCGCCGTGAGCCCGTCGCGGGCGTCGATGACGAGGACGACGACGGCAGACTCCGCGATCGCGATCCGGATTTGTTCGACGATTGGGCCGGCGAAGGGGTTTTCAGCGTCGGTTTCAAAGCCGCCGGTATCGACCAAGCGGAAGCGCCGATCTTGCCACTCGACGTCGGCTTCGAGGCGGTCACGGGTGGTGCCCGGCTCGTCTTCGACGATGGCGCGGCGCTGGCCGAGCACGCGGTTGAAGATGGACGACTTGCCGACGTTCGGGCGGCCAACGATAGCGACGCGGGGAAGGGTTTCGGTCATGGCACGATCACTGCGGGGCGGAGGGTGAGGACGACGGGCTCGGCGGAATCGACCCTGATCCCGGCCGGGGCTGTTACCTTCACAGCGTACTCCCTCGTGCCCGCAGTTGCTCCGGTGAGGGTGACGGTCGCTTTTAGGTCGGCCGGCTTCAGCGTCGCGAGAAGGGGCAGCGGGCCGCTGACCCGGACCTGGACGGTGAGGACGGCGGGCTCGACCGCAAGGCCGGGGGGCGAGGGCCCGATCTCTGGCGCGACATAAAACGTGGCTCCTTGGCAGCCGCCGGCGGTCGCACCGGCGGAGCAATCAATCGGCTGAATGTCGATGCGGAGGACGGCGGTTTGCCGGTCGAGCGAGACGTTGGATGGGCGATCGATCGCCTTGGTGACGACGATGCTCCGTTGAGCGCCCGTGAGGTCGTGCCGTTCCAAGGTGAGCGGGCCGCGCAAGCCATCGACGATGATCTTCGGGCCGGTCAGTTGGACCGATGGCGGGTCGATCGTCACCGAGGTGACTACGTAGCCGGGCGCGGGCTGACCCGTGAGCACCGGCCCGATGCCGAGCGTCCGCTGGGAGAAGACTTGCGTGACGCGGAAGGCGACCCGCGCGCGGGTGGACGAGAGCTGGACGCGCACGATGTTGCCGTCCGAGGTGCGGGCGACGAGCTCGGCGTCGGTCTCGAAGGTGTCGTCGCGCGCCGCAGCGAGGTTCACGTCGACATCAACGGAGGCGACGCTTTCGACGAGCTCCCTGCGGCCCCGGACGGTGACGATGGCCGGGTCGACGCTTGGCGCGCCTTCGGCCTCGTACCCGGCTGGCGGCTGGCCGACGACGCGGACGTTGACCGCGACGTCTTTTTCGGTGACAGGCACGAGGATCACGGGGATTTGGGCGGGCTCGACGCCGAGGACGCGCACGCCGCTGCGTCGCGACTGGACGGTCACCGGACGTGGCACGCCCTCGGTCGCCCCGGGGTTGACGCCGGTGACATCGACTTCCGCCTCGAAGTCGTCCGGCCGGAGCGATTGGAGGTCGTTTTTCCGGGCGTCGACCCGGACGCGGACAGTTTGGAGGTCGCCGACCTGGAAGTCATCGGGGACGTTGAGCGCGCGGACGCTGACGCCGCCAGTTGCGGGGGCGAAGCCTTCGACGCGCGGGTTGTCGGTGTCTTGGACGGTGGCCCAGACGGCGAGGGCTGCGACGATGCTGACGAGGGCGAGCCCCCAGTGGGCGCCGAGCTCGGCGCCTGTCTTGCGGACCGCGGAGGCGGCCGCACGGAGCCACGCGGTGGGGCCGCGCCGCCGCCTCATCGGGCTTGCTCCGCGAGGTCGAGCCCGCTGCTGACGGGCTGTCCGCCATCCAGCAGCCATTCGAGGACGGCCCTGAGGCGGCGGGAATCGGCCACGATGGTGAGGCGGCCCGCGAGGCCGATGCTGATGTCGCCAGTTTCCTCGGAGACGACAACCGTCAGGGCGTCGGTTTGCTCGGTGATGCCGATCGCGGCGCGGTGGCGGGTGCCCAGGGCGCGGTCGCTGGGGCCGAGGTCGGCGAGCGGGAGCACGCAGCCAGCGGCGACGACGCGGGCATCGCGCAGCACGACGGCCATGTCGTGGAGTGGGGAGTTGGGATAGAAGATGCCCGTCAACAACTCCGGCGAGACGCGGGCATCGACCGGTACGCCCGTTTCGATGACATCTTGGAGCCCTGTGCTGCGCTCGACGACGAAGAGGCCGCCATGCCGGTCCGCGGACATCCGGGATGAGGCCTCGACGATCGCGGCGATTGTCTGTTGGTAGGCGCGCGCCCTGGAACGGCCCTGGACGCCGGTGCGGCCGACACGGTCGAGCCCGCGCCGAATTTCTGGCTGGAAGACGATGGCCGCCCCAACGAGCAGCGCCGTAAACGAGTGTTCCACGAGGTAGTTGATGACGCCGAGGTCGAAGGTGCGGCCGACGATCACGGCGAGCAGGACGAGGGCGATACCACCGCGAAGGGTCGTCATGGCGCGCGTTCCAGAAAGGACGCGCAGGGTCGCGAAGATCAGGATCGCGAGGAGCGCGACCTCGACCAGGCTGCTCCACGTGAACTCGCGGAAGATGTCGACCAGGTTGTCGAAATTCGGCATCGGCGTGCGACCGCAGGGCATGGCCCCGGCGCGCCCATGATACGGGTTCAGCCGGATTGGCCACGTTCAGGGGCCGTGGCGCATCTCGGGCGCGTCCGCCACAGTTGAGGCGCACGACAGTCGCGGAGGAAGCAATGGCCCACAAGCTCGACTCGTTCTCGCCGGGATCGGCGATGGTGGTGGTGGCTCACCCCGATGACGCGGAGTTCATGTGCGCCGGGACCGTGGCAAAGTGGGCCAAGGCCGGCTGCGAAGTCACGTACGTCCTCGTGACGAATGGCAACAAGGGCAGCGACGACCCGGACATGACATCGACACGGCTGGCGGAGATCAGGGAGGCCGAGCAGCGGGCCGCGGGGGCCATTCTCGGCGTGAAGCACTTCGAGTTTCTTGGATTCCCGGACGGCTACCTGGTCCACACGCTTGACGTGCGGCGCGAAATCACGAGGGTGATCCGGAAGTGGAAGCCCGAGGTGGTCATCACGTTCGACCCAAGCCAGCGGTTCTTCGGTGACAGCTATCCAAACCACCCCGACCACCGGGCCACCGGCGACGCCACGATCGACGCGATCTTCCCGAGTGCGCGCGACCGGCTCACGTTTCCGGAGTTGCTGGTCGATGGTTACGAGCCGTGGAAGGTGCGCCAGATCTGGCTCGCGAGCGATGACCAACACTCGCAAGTGCGGGTCGATATCTCGGAGACGATCGCGGCGAAGCAGGCGGCGCTGCTCGCCCATCCGAGCCAACTTGGGGCGGATGCGGTCGAGATGGCGCTTCAGATGGGCCGCTGGGGCGCGGCTGGGAGGGACTTCGAGTTCGGTGAGGCGTTCCGCGTGATCACGCTTGACACGCCGTTCGATGAGGTCCAAGGCGAGCACTCGTGAGCCGCGGGTCCCTCTCCGTCGAGGATGTGATCCGGTCGGCCCTTGGGCCGGGGGCGATGGTCGAGGGCGCGGAGCCGCTGGGAGGCGGTGTCTCGGCGGAGGTTTCTCGGGTGCGGGTGGCGCTCCGCGGAGAGAGGCGTGAGGTCGTCGTGCGGCGGCGCGGCCCGGGGAGTTACTGGGGAGCGGACCCGGCGCGTGTCGGCGCGGAATGGGCGGTCTACCAAGCGGCGGCACGAGCCGGGATCCCGGTCGCCGAGCCGATCATGTGTGTCGACGACGCGGACGGGCCCGCCGCGTTCGTGACCGGCTTTGTGCAAGGCGCGGCGCCGATCACGCCCGGCGTCCTGGCGGGCGTCGTGGATGAGCTCGCGGCGATACTGGCGCGGATCCACGCGATCCCCCTGGCGGGCCTCGATGTTGTCCAGCGCTCGCCGGCGGGGGAGCAGCTGGAGCCGCCCGCTTGGTGGCGTGAGACGCCGCCGACCGCGGAGGCGGACCGCGTCCGTGCCATCCTGGCCGCGCATCCGCCAGTGCCAATTCACGACCGGCGACTGTTGCACGGTGACTTCTGGCCCGGAAATCTGCTCGTCCGGGATGGGCGGCTGGTGGCCGTGCTCGATTGGGAAGACTGCCTCATCGGCGACCCCCTCCAGGATGTCGCTATCTCGCGCCTCGACCTGACCTGGACGGCGGGAACCGAGATTCGCGAGCAGTTCACGGCCGCCTACGCGCGGGCGTCGGGCCGGGACTTGAGCGCCCTGGCCGCGTGGGACCTGTTCGCCGCCTTGCGGGCCGCCCCGGGTCTCGACCTTTGGGCGCCGGCCTACCCGAAGCTCGGCCGGCCGGACCTGACGGTCGAATTGCTCCAGTCCGGCCTGACGGGGTTCATTGAAGACGCAATCGCCAGGCTCTGAGCCGCGGGCGACGCTGACGCCGCAGGGTGCTACGGTTCGTGGATGCCGCGACCTCGTTGTCTCTGGTGCATCGACCCGCCCGCCGAGGAGGTCGCCGTGCTCAAGTGGCGTGGCGAGGAGCGGGAACGGCTGACGGTGAACCTGTGCCTGAAGCACCTTTCGCGGCTGAAAGAGGCCGGAGCGAAGGGCCGCGAGACGAAGGGATGGATGTACAAAGTGGGTTGGTGGTAGACGGCCGGGGTCGTTCGCGACCGCTCAGCGAAGCAGCCGCATACCGGTGCCCTGGATGAGCGGGATGAAGTCGGCGTCGAACGACAAGATCGCGTCGCAGTCCCACTCCTGCGCCACCAGCAGACTCGCGTGGTCCACCACCGAAGCCGACTGATCGGGACGCGAGAGGAAGCGCGACAACGCCTCGCGCTCGACCACTGGCCTCACCGGCGCCACGGCCACCGTCAACGTGACCCAATCCTGAAGCTCGCGCGCCAGCTGGAACGACGACCGCCGGACCTGGGCGAGCGCCTCATAGAGCGTCCAGTTTGAGGTCACGAAGTCTGGCTGGCCCGCGCGGCGCAGGCCAGCCATCACCCGATCCAGGTCCCGCCGCCACTGATCGCGGGTCAGCTGCATCGGGATCATGGCCGAAGCATCCAAGAAGACCCACGCCATTACGCGTCGTCCCTCTCGGCGAACATCCGCGTTTTCCGCAACGACCCGAAGTCGTACTCCCTGGGGGCTTCCAGCTCGTCGTTCATCGCGCTGACTTCGCCCTGCCACTTGTCGTAGGCGTCCCAATCGAAGGGTTTCGCTTGCTTCTTGACTTGGGCGACATCAGGCCCCAGGTAGGCGCGAAGCGCATCCTGGATTACCTCTTTCATTGAGACCCCGTGCTCGGCCGAGAAGAGGCGGAGGCGCCGCGCCACAGCCTCATCGTCGAACACGACGGTCATCCGTTGTTCAGCCATCACTGCACCTCCTCGATCGACTTCACGCACTTTAGCACAGCATCACCGATGTGCCAAGCGCCCGTCGAACGCACGCGTAAGGGGTCCACAAGTGGACGGGCCCAGAAGAGCGCTGCTCCATGGCCGTGATTGTCGCCTCAGCGTTGCGTCGCGCTCACGGCGTCGTCGAGCGGACGGCCTTCTCGAAGGCTGCGTAGTCGGCGAAGCCGGTGGTGGAGGTCACGGCTTCCTGCCATGTTTGCTCGAGGGCCGCGCGGACGTAGGACGAGAGCACCTCGCGGGAGCCCACCTTGCCTTCACGGACCTTCGCCGAATCGCTGCCAGGCGGCAGGCCGCAGACCCTCTCGCTCCGTTCTCGCATGAGAGAGTCGTCGAAGCGGTCCTTGTAGGTGGTCATGAACCCAAGCGAGGCGTGTTCGAGGGTTAAAGCCTCCAGCTCCGGGTCGAGGGCGACGCCGATGAACGCGGCGATCCGGCGGACGACACCGGGGAGGTCGGCCTTCATGCCCTCGTAGGTAAGGAGCATCACGTCGGGGTTATCGTGTTGGCTCCACCAGGAGAGCAGATGCGTCCAGTAATCGCGGCCGCCCTTGCGCGAGAGGAAGCGCTTTTCGGCAAACTCGTCGAGGGACACGGCGCCGGGCTCGATGAACCAACCCTCCTGGAACTTGAAGGCCGAATAGAGCGCGTCGCCGGGCTCCCGGAAGGGGACGATGTACTTGCCGCCCTTGGGGACCGCGTCCCAGCTGAGGTGGCTCTTGAAGGCGCGCGGGTTGGCGCGCTGCTCTGCTTCGAGGTCGATGCCGAGGTCGTGTGATGTCTCGATCCAGGGGACGACGCGTGAAATGTCGTCGAAGTCCATGTCGCCGCGGGTGCGCAGGGTGTGGACGATCTGCTGGGTCCAGGTGGTGCCGGATTTTCCGTATGGCGAGACGACGACGTCGGTGGGGCGCAGCTTGAGCGCTATGCCTTTGGCGACGCCCTCGGGAGTGATCATGCCAGCCATGCGGGTGGCAGCTTCTTCGAGGGTCATGCAGCGGGTCGCGGTCATCGGGGACTCCTGGACGGGCTTGGCGGGGAGAGGCGCGGGTAACCATCGCGCGCCGGAGGGGCTGCCGCAAGCGAGCGTGAGGGCCGCCCGTCATCCCCGGCCAAGCACCCCTTCCCGCGCCCTTGTGCACGGACCGGAGACATAGGTAACAGCCCTAAGAGGGGAGCGTCCTCCGTGGCGAAGGGGCGAAATGGAGGACCCGTGTGGAGCGGGACCCGCGTCGACTGAGCGACCCCCGCGCGGTCGCGGTACTGAGGGGGCCAGCTTCTGCACGACTGAGTGAGCGGAAGGAGGATCGAGGGGTCGGGGTTCAAGGCGAGGTTTAGGCGCCGTCGTCTCGTGACGTTGCACACAATGCCGTCGGCGAAGGGCTTCATGCGACTGTAACGAGCCTGCAACGGGCCTGTTACGCAGTGCTCCGACCCTGCGTTGTATGCAATCGGACACCGGACGAGCGCACGACCTCACTCGCACGCAGCGTGTCGCTGAGGAGTTGCGCATCGAGATCCTCAGGAACGCGCTCCCCGCCGGGACCCGGATCACCGAAGAGGGGTTGGCCGAGCGGTATGGCTTCAGCCGGACGCCGGTGCGCGAAGCGCTCCGCTTGCTCACGAGGGAGTCGCTCCTGATTCACGTGCCTCGAGCGTATTACGAGGTCGCCTCCGTCAACCTCGACGAAATGGACGACCTCTACACGGTCCGGGTCGCTATCGAAGAGCGGGTGATCTCCCGCATCGTCGAGCGCGGCGCAGCGGCGCAACTCGACGAGTTGGCGGCGTTCTGGAGCGCGAGCCCAGCCGCCCGTGAGAGCGATGTCCAGCTTGTCTTCGCCGACGAACGTTTCCACGAGGGACTGGCCGAGGCAAGCGGGAGCACCGTTTTCCTGCCGATGCTCCGCAACATCAACAACCGTCTGCACGCGCTTCGCATGCGCGACTTCATCGACCCTGGGCGGGTTCAGCGCACGTTTGAACAGCATTCGGCCATCTTGCGCGCGCTTCGAGCGGGAGACGCCCGGCTGGGGAGCGCGCTGATCCGTGCCCATATCTGGCAGAGCTACGACTTCGTTTGCGCCAGCCTTCGCGGGGAGGAATCCGAAAGATGACTACTGCCGTGGTCGAACGCCAGCAAGCAGGGTCCGGACGGCCGTCGAACAGCGTCGCGCTCGCCGCCCGGGGCCTCCGCAAGCAGTTTGGCGATGTCCTCGCCGCGGACGACGTCACCATCAATGCCTTCCGGGGCGAGATCCTGGCCATCCTCGGCGAGAACGGCGCCGGCAAGAGCACGCTGATGAAGATGCTCTACGGCTACTACCATCCCGATAGCGGCCACCTCGAGCTCAATGGCCGCCCAGTGCGATTCCATTCCCCGTCCGACGCGCGCGCCCACGGCATCGGGATGGTCTTCCAGAACTTCACGCTCATTCCCGCGCTCACGGTGGTGGAGAACGTGGCGCTCGTCCAGGGAGGGCGTGGACCGATCCTCAACCGGCGCGCGCTGGGCGACCGGATCATCGAGCTCTCGGAGCGGTATGGTCTCGCGGTCGACCCCGGCGCTGTGGTCCGCGACCTGTCCGTTGGCGAGCGCCAGCGCGCCGAAATCCTGAAAGTCCTCGCGAGCGGCGCCACGACGGTGATCCTCGACGAACCGACGAGCGTCCTCGCCCCGCACGAAGTAGACAGCTTGCTCACCGTCCTCAGGCATCTGCGGGACGACGGGTTTGCCGTGCTCCTCATCACGCACAAGATGCGGGAGGTCTTCGAATGCGCCGACCGCGTCGCCGTACTCAGGCGCGGGCGCATTGTGGGCGAAGGCGGACTCGGCGACTTCACGCAAGGCGAGCTGCTTCGCCTCATGCTGGGCGATCGCGAAAGCCAAATCGGACGGGTCGTTGCTCGCGAGGCCGGTGCCGGCGGCCCGGGTCTTGCCCTCTCGCACGTGACAACCGGTGGCGCCGACGGTCGCTCCGCGCTCCGCGATGTGACGTTGGACGTGCCCGCGGGCCGCATCGTCGGGGTCGCTGCGGTCGCTGGAAACGGCCAGTCCGCGTTCGCCGACGTGTTCCTCGGCCTCGCGTCACTGAAGTCGGGGCGCGTGTTCATCGGGGGCGAGGACCTCACGTCTGCATCCACCCGCATTCGGCTCGATCTTGGCCTTGGTGTCATCTCCGAAGACCCCGTCGCCCTAGCGGCGGTTGGCCCAATGACGGTGGGCGAGAACCTGCTACTCACCCAGGCGCCCGTCGACGGCAAGGGACGGCTTCTCCGGCTCAAGCGCCTCGCCCGGGCGACGGCGGCCTGTTTGGGCGGATCGCCGTTCCCGATGCCGTCCGCCGGCCGCGCCTTGGAGTCCCTGTCTGGGGGCAACGTCCAGCGCGTCGTCATTGTCCGCGAGATGCAGGGACACTGCCGGTTTCTCTTGGCGTATTACCCGTCGCGCGGTCTCGACCTCGCGAGTTCTCGCGCTGTCCAACGCCTGCTGCTGGAGTTCCGGGAGCGCGGTGTCGCCATCCTGCTCGTGTCGGAAGACCTCGACGAGATCGAGGCCCTGTCGGACGACGTGGTCGTGCTCCACCACGGCCGCCTCGTCGGGAGCTTCCCCCGCGGGCAGGTCGACCCGCTCCGGATTGGGCATCTCATGACGGGTGGGCATTGAGATGACTGTTGGGCCAGACATCCGCCCCCGCTTCGCGTGGCGGCCGAACCTCAACCCGCGGAGCCCGGTGCTCCAAGGAGCCGGGCGCTACGGCCTCACCACCGCCGTCGCCATGGCAGTCTTCGCTGTGATTATCCTGATCGAAGGGACCAACCCGCTCGACACCTTCCGGCTCATCTGGGACGCCGCCATTGGCACGGAGTTCGGCCGGAACGAGGTGTTGGTCAAGCTCATCCCGTTCGGCCTCTGCGCGCTGGCCGTGGCCATCCCCGCCCGGGTCGGATTGATCAACGTCGGCGGCGAGGGCCAGTTTTACATGGGCGCCTGGGCGGCGGCAGGTGCTGTCCTGTTTCTGGGCGCGCCCGGCTGGGCGCTCATCCCGCTGGCGGCGATTGCGGGGGCCATCGGCGGCGGCGCCTGGGCTGGCCTCGTCGCGATCCTGCGCGTCAAGGGCAAGGTGAACGAGGCGATTTCGTCGCTCTTGCTCAACTTCGTGGCCATCCAATTCGTGAACTACTTTGTTTACGGTCCCTGGAAGGACCCAGACGGCCCGAACTGGCCCTTTTCGGCCAAGTTTCCCGACGCTGCCATGCTCCCCGTTATCTGGGGCGACCGTGTCTCGCTCGCGATCGTCGCCGTCCTTGGCGGTCTTGTCCTCATGTTCCTTGTCTTGCGATACACCAGGGTCGGGTACCACATGCGCGTGGTCGGTGGGAACCCGCTGGCTGCCGAGCGCGCGGGCATCCCGGTCCGCCGCTACCTCCTCTGGTCGCTGGTTGTGGGTGGGGCGATAGCGGGGCTCGCCGGGATGGCAGAAGTGACCGGTATCCAGGGACGGTTGCGTCCGGGCATTTCGGTGAACTACGGCTACATCGGGTTTCTCGCCGCCTGGCTCGGCGGCCATCGGCCCGCCGGCATTCTCCTGGCCTGCTTGCTGTTCGGCGCGATCTCCGTTGGTGGCGATAGCCTGCAACTCGGGCTCAACCTCCCGGGATCGACCGTCAACATCTTGATGGCCCTCATCCTCTTCGCCGTCCTTGCCGGACGGAAGCGCGTCCGGACGGAGGGGGTGTGAGATGAACCTCGTCACCTCGGTTGCGACAGGGTCTGTCCGGGCCGGCACTTCGGTGATGTACGCCACGCTCGGCGAGGTTATCGCGCAACGCGCAGGCATCATCAACCTTGGCGTCGAAGGTTGCATGCTGGCGGGAGCGTGTGCGGGCTACGTGACGACCGCGGAAACAGGCTCGCCGTATCTCGGGATACTCGTCGCCTTCATCGCCGGTGGGTTGTTGGCGTCAGTCCATGCCTTCCTCGTGGTGACGCGTGGGGCCAACCAACTTGCGAGCGGCCTTGCCTTGATGTTCCTCGGCCTCGGCGGCACAGCCTTCTTCGGCCGATCCTACGTGAACGTCCAAATCAACCCGCTCCCAAACCAGCCGATCCCCTTCCTCTCGGACCTCCCGTTCGCCGGGCCTGTCCTTTTCGACCACGACATCCTGACGTACGCCGTCTTCCCGTTGGCTGGAGTGCTTTGGTGGTTCGTCTTCCGCTCACGCTGGGGCGTGATGTTGCGCGCCGTCGGCGAAAGCACGGAGTCCGCGTTCGCGGCTGGCCTTCATCCAGCGCGGATCCAGTACGCCGCGGTGATGTTCGGCGGCGGCCTTGCGGGCCTCGGCGGGGCCCAGATTTCGCTCGCCTACGCGGCCACCTGGGTCGAGAACCTCACCAACGGTCGCGGCTTCATCGCGGTCGCATTGGTGATCTTCGCGATGTGGAACCCGCTCCGTGCGATGGCTGGGGCGCTCCTCTTCGGCGGCGCCGTCGCGCTACAGCTCCAGCTGCAGGCTCGGGGGGTAGGTATCTCCCCGTTCCTGCTGGATATGACGCCCTATCTCCTGACGATCGTCGTCCTCTTGGTCTGGGCGCAACGCGGCCGGGACGCATTCCCGGCCGGCCTCAACAAGGTGTTTCGGGGAACGGGATAGGCCCGTCCCTCCCCTGCACACGTCCCTCGCGCTTCAAACAACGAACACCCACAGGAAAGGAACGAACCTATGAGACGCATCCTACCAAAGCGAGGAAAGCTCTTGCTGCTCCTCGCAGCCGCGACGGCGGCCAGCCTCCTCAGCTTCGCCTGCGGTGGCGACGATGATGATGACGCTCCGGAGGGGGCCGCAACCACGGCCGCCGCGTCCACCAAGGCCGTGACGATTGGCTTCCTCTACGTTGGCGCCGTCGACGACGGCGGCTACAACCAGGCTGCGTATCAGGGCCAGCTCGCGGTGGAGAAGCTCCCGAACGTCAAGGTCGTCAAGGCGGAGAACGTCCCCGAGAGCGCCGAGGCCGAGCGCGTCATGGAGCAGATGATCCAGCAAGGGGCCACGATCATCTTCCCCACGAGCTTTGGTCACCTCGACCCGGCGATCAAGGTCGGTGAGAAGTACCCGAACGTGACCTTCCTCCATCAAGGCGGCCTGAAGACGGCCAAGAACGTGGGCACCTACTTTGGGGCCACGTGGGAAGTGAACTACCTCGCGGGCGTTGCCGCCGGCAAGGTCACCAAGACGAACAAGCTGGGCTACGTCGTTGCCTTCCCCATTTCCCAGACGCTGCTCAACATCAACGCCTTCCAGCTTGGCGCCAAGTCGGTCAACCCACAGGTGACGACCACCGTCGTGTTCACGGCCAACTGGTGCGACCCCGCCAAGATCGCTGAGTCCGTCAAGAACCTCAAGGACCAGGGTGTCGATGTCCTGAATCAACACCAGGATTGTCCGGGCGCCGGCATCCAAGCGGCCGAGAAGGCGGGGATGTTCGCCGTTGGTTATCACGTCGATGGCGCCAAGTTCGCTCCCAATGGCTGGATCACTGCTGCCACCTGGGACTGGACCAAGCTCTTCGTCAATCTCGTGAACGAGGTCCGCGCTGGCACGTACAAGGTCGGACAGATTCGCCAGTCGATTGCCGATGGCACCGTGAAGCTGGCGCCGTTTGGCAAGGCAGTCCCGAAAGAAGTCCAAGACCAGGTCTTGGAGACGCAGAAGAAGATCCTGGCCGGGCAATTCGAGATCTTCGCTGGCCCGATCAAGGACCAGGGAGGAGCAGAGCGAATAAAGGCGGGGGCCAAACAGCCCCCGGTCACCGAGCTCGAACAGATGAACTACCTCGTCGAGGGAGTCGTCGGCAAGATCCCGGGCTAAACGCGGGGCGCGTTGGAGCCGGGCGACCCAAGCGCGGCTCCAACGTCCTCTCTACCCACCCACTGGACCGCCCATCATCCGCGGAGGAACGCCGTGAGCCCACAGGCGACGCTCGCAAGCCGGCCCTATCCGTGGCCGTGGCATGGCCGCTTCGACCCGCGGCACATGGCGTTCCTCGTTTGTACCGACGATTGGTGCAGCCCGATGGACGGCCCGCTCGTTTCCCTCGTGAGTACCGTTCTGGCCCGCGTGAAACGCATCGGTGCGACGACCGTTTGGCTGCCCGGCCGCACGTTGGCCGGGGCGGTCGCGGTGCCAGCGGACCTCACGGTAGTACGCCCACACCACGGCGGATTCTCCGGCACGGACCTTGACTTCCTGCTTCGACGCCGCGGGCTGAACGACCTCGTCTTCGCTGGCGCGCCGTTCGAGCTCGGCGCCGACTGCACGATGCGTCAGGCCAATGACCTTGGCTACGAGTGCCTCGCCCTCCAGGACTGCTCTGCTGGCCTCTCGCAACAGACATTTGACGGCGCCTTCGGGAGTATCCAGATGTCCGGCGGCATCTTCGGCGCGGTCGCCCACTCCGAAACACTCCTCGAGCTCTTCGAAGCCACCCCCTCCATCGCCACCTAGGAGCGTCACTTCTTGATAACGCAGATCGCGGCGGACCCTTACGCATGGCCCTTCGACGGGGCCTTTCGGCCAGAGAGCGCTGCCTTACTCTGCATCGACTGGCAAACGGACTTCTGCGGGCCGGGCGGCTACGTCGACGCAATGGGCTACGACCTCAACCTCACCCGGGCCGGCGTCGAACCGACGCGGAAGCTCCTCGACGTGGTCCGCCGTGTGCCGGGCATGCACGTGGTCCATACGCGCGAGGGCCACAAACCCGACCTCTCGGACTGTCCCCCGAATAAGCTGTGGCGGTCCAAGCGGATTGGGGCCGGGATCGGCGATGCCGGACCCTGCGGACGGATCCTCGTACGCGGCGAGCCGGGCTGGGAGATTGTCCCCGAGCTTGCTCCCCTGCCCGGAGAGCCCGTCATCGACAAGCCGAGCAAGGGGGCCTTCGGGACGACCGACATCGACCTCGTCCTGCGCAACCGCGGGATAACGCAACTCATTTTCACCGGAATCACCACGGACGTCTGCGTCCACACGATCATGCGGGAGGCGAACGACCTCGGATACGAATGCCTTCTCCTCTCCGATTGCACGGGAGCAACCGACTACGGCAACTATCTCGCTGCGCTCAAGATCGTGACGATGCAGGGCGGCGTCTTCGGTGCGGTGACCACGTCATCGGCCGTCATCGGGGCGCTGGCTCCGTTGGCCCTCGCGGGCGCTCAGTCATGAGTGCCGAGGCCCGGAGCACCCGCGAGCTGTTTCAAAGCGCCGTCTCACTCGTCCGCGAGTGGCCCCTCGATCCTCCCGACCGTCCGCCAGCCTTCGCCTTAGACCGGCCGCCATCCGGCGAGCTCGCGGCCGGTCCTGGTGAACCGGGCGGGCTGGATGGCGACCTCTGGGACACCGGCCAGAAGGTCGCTTCAGGCGAACGCTCGGTCATGGAAGTCGCTCAAGCGGCGCTCGCCGCCGCCGACCAGTTCGACGCCGCCTTTAAGGCGTTCGAGTTCCGGGACAACATCCGGGAGGCCGCGACGGCGCTGGGCGCCGAGCAGCGTGACCATCTGCGGGGCCCGCTTCATGGCGTCCCGGTCACCGTTAAGGACATTATCGACGTGCGGGGCATGCCCACGACGGGCAGCTCGGTCGCACTCGCTCCTCGTCAGGCCACTGAGGACGCCACCGCCGTCGCCCGCCTGCGTGCGGCCGGCGCCGTCGTCATGGGCAAGGTCACGACGCATGAGTTTGCCTTGGGCGTCACGACACCGCAGGCCCGAAGCCCGTGGGACCCGGCCCGCGTCCCGGGCGGTTCGAGCGGAGGGTCCGCGATCTCGGTCGTGACCGGCATGGCGCTCGCCTCGCTCGGGACCGATACGCGCGCGTCGATCCGCGTCCCGTCCGCACTTTGTGGCCTCGTCGGCTTCAAGCCATCGCATGGCCTCATCCCCACCGACCGCTGGCACACGCTCTCCTGGAGCCTCGACCACTTCGCCCCGATGGCGCGCTCGGTCCGCGACATCGCGCTGCTCATGGACATCCTGACGGCCGCGCCCAGTTGCTACACCTCCGTACTACCTGGGTCGCTGACCGGCCAGCGAATCGGCTTCGCGGAAGCGACGCTGGCTGGCGCCGACCCGGAGGTGGTGGCCCGCTTTCATGAGGCACTTGAGACGATGGCGAGCGCTGGAGCGTCAGTTCGCCGCTTGGAAGGGCCGACCGCCGACGACTTCGCGTTGGCCAACGCCGCCGGGATGGTCGTCAGCCGAGCGGAGGCAGCGCACTATCATCGGGAGGCGGGCACCAAGCTCGACCTTTGCACGCCCGAAGTGCGCGACCAACTGAGCGAGGCGACACGGCTCCTTGCCACGGACTATGTCCGGGCGCTTCGGTTGCGGGGTCAACTCCGTGACCGCCTCACGGCGCAGCTGTCGGATGTCGATGTCCTGGCGTTGCCGACGTGCAAGGTTGTCGCCCCACTCGTTGAGGAGGCCGACCGGTTTCTGCTTGTCCTCTCCGAGAACTGCATCCCGTGGAGCCTGGTCGACTTCCCTGCGATCAGCGTCTACATGGGGCTCGCGCGGGGGCTCCCGTCGGGGATCCAGTTCGTCGGTCCTCCGGGCCAGGACCGCTCTGTGCTCCACATCGCCCACGCATTCGAACAAGTGAGCGCACCGCCGCCACGCTGGAGGCCAGAATGACAGAACCTCTGCCCGACGGAGCAGACGCGATTGGCCGGATTATGGGCCGCTCCGTCGAAGATGCGTTCGAGACCCTGAGTTCGATGTACGGTCCGACGATTGCGATGGAAGTCCTCCGAATCGGCCGCATCTGGGAACGGCCAGCGCTCACGCGCCGCGAGCGGAGCTTTGTGGCCATCGCCGCGCTTGTCGCGATGGGGACAACGGAGCGGCTCCGGATCCACGTCCAAGGTGCGCTCAACCATGGGGCGACGGCGGAGGAGATCGAAGAAGTCATCCTTACGATGATGATCTATGCGGGTCATGCACGGGCGACTGAGGCGATCGAGGTGGCGCGCGCGGTGATCGCGAATGCGAAAGCTGAGTGATGGGGTTTGCTTGGGCCTGCGGGCGGTGAGCGTCTTCGGGATGGGCTACACTCGGACGAGCGCGCCCCGGTAGCTCAGGGGAAAGAGCAGGCGCCTTCTAAGCGTCTGGCCGCAGGTTCGAATCCTGCCCGGGGTGCCATCTGGCCCCGCTCTCCGGCGTCGCAGGTATCTCCCCAGGCTGGGATCGGCTTTACTGGGGGATACCCTCCTCTTGGAGCCCGTCTCGATGAAGTACACACGCCTCGGCCGCACTGGCCTGACGGTTTCGCGCCTTTGCCTCGGCACCATGACCTTCGGCTACCAATGCGACAAGCCGACCTCGTTCGGCATCCTCAACCACGCCGTCGAAGGCGGGATCACGTTCATCGACACGGCGGACGTCTATCCAATCGGCGGGTCGCTGGCGACGGTCGGGCGGACCGAGGAGATCATCGGCGAATGGATGGAAGGTCGCCGCCACGAATTCATCTTGGCGACGAAGTGCTTTGCGCCGATGTCCGCGCGGCGCTGGGACCAGGGCAACTCACGCAAGCACATCCTCGACGCAGTCGACGCCTCGTTGCGACGCCTGCGGACGGATTACATCGACCTCTACCAGCTCCACGGGCCGGACCCGAACACGCCGATCGATGAGACGCTGCGGGCGTTGGAGGACGTGGTCCGGGCCGGCAAGGTGCGCTATGTCGGCTGCTCGAACTTCCTCGCCTATCAGGTGGCGCGGGCGGTCGGCCGGAGCGAGGCGTTGGGCGTGGTGCGGTTCGATTCCGTCCAGCCGCGGTACAACCTCCTCTTCCGTGAAATCGAACGGGAGCTGCTGCCGCTTTGCGCGGAGGAGGGGATTGGCGTTATCCCCTACAACCCGATTGCGGGCGGCTTGCTCAGCGGGAAACACAGCAAAGATGCCGGCCCGGAGGAGGGCTCGCGCTTCACGCTTGGCACGGCGGCGCAGCGCTACCAGGAGCGTTACTGGCACGACCGGGAGTTCGAGACGGTCGAACAGCTGCGGCCGCTGGCGCAGGAAGCGGGCATGGGCCTCGCCACGCTGGCCGTGGCCTGGACGCTCGCGAACCCGGCAATTACGGCGCCGATCATTGGTGCGAGCCGGCCCGAACAGCTCGACGCCTCGATCGCGGCGGTTGGCGCGCCCCTCTCCGCGGACCTGAAGGCCCGGCTGGACGAGCTCACGGCTGAGTATCGCAAAGGCGATTCGGCCCGCTGATGAGCGAACTGCGCGAGCTCCTTGGGATTGCCCAGCGGGCAGCGCTCGTGGCGGCCGACGTGATCATGCCGCTCTACCGGTCGGGCACGGCCGTGGAGTTGAAGGCCGACCGGACGCCCGTGACGTCCGCCGACCGTGGGGCCGAAGAGGCACTGCGCGCGTTTTTCGCACGTGAGACGCCGGCCTTCGGGGTCCTCGGCGAGGAGTTCCCGGAAGTGCTCGGCGACGGACGCCATCGCTGGATCCTGGACCCAATCGACGGGACGAAGTCGTTCATCCACCACGTCCCGCTATTTGGCACGCTGATCGCGCTTGAGCGTGATGGCGAGCCCGTGGTCGGTGTGATCGCCTGTCATGCGGCAGGGGAGACGGTCTCGGGGGCGACGGGTTGCGGGGCCTGGCTGAACGGCGAAACCCAGGTGTACACCTCCCGCGAGACAGACCTCGCGCGCGCTACCATCTCGACTACGAGCTACCGGCGCTGGCAGGAGAAGCACCCGCGGAGCTACGCTGCGCTCGCTTCCTGCGGCTTGAGCCGTGCCTGGGGCGACTGTTACGGCTACTTGATGGTCGCGACGGGCCGGGCGGAGGTTATGCTCGACCCGGAGATGAACATCTGGGACGCAGCGGCGCTCTACCCGGTGATCCGCGAGGCGGGCGGCGAAATCACGACCTGGGAGGGCGACCGCTCGGTTGGCGAGAGCGTCGCGGCGAGCAACGGACCGTTGCATCCCCAACTCCTTCAGATGCTTCGCGCCGACTTCAGTCCGGAGGACGAATGAATTGCCCAACCTGTGGCGCCGGCGTGCCTGCTGGCGCCGCCGCCTGTCTCACCTGTGGCGCGAGCGCTTCGACTGGCGACGGCGCTCAGGGTGCCGGGAGCGGTGTCCCGGCCGGGAGCAGCGACCAGATGGTCGGCCGCTGGCGGGTGGACCCCGTTCACATGCACGAACGCCGGTTCTTTGACGACGAGACGCAGACCTGGACAGACTGGGTGGCCGACGGCAACGTCACGAGCCGCGACCCAATCCCGCCGACGGCGAGCGAACGCCTGGCGCAGGATCGCTCCGAGCCTCACGCCCCCACAAGGCCAACTCCTGCGGCCGCCCCTGCGGCCGTACCTGGGGCCATGCCTGGGACCGGGTTCCAAACCACGAAGACCTGGCGTTTCGCGAGCCTATCCGACCCCGCCACCTGCGTGATGATCCTGCTCGCGGCGCTGGCCGTGCTTTCGGGCCTCGCTATGGTGATTGACGTGCTGGCCGCTCGGGAAGTCAGCGACATGGTCGACCAAGGGATTACCAGCCGGCCCGACGAGCCCTCTGGCGCCTTGTTGTTCTTCGAAGGGATGAAGGGGCTCCAAGCCATCTGCTGGCTCGTCACCGCTGCCTGTTTCATCTGGTGGATCCGGCGCGCGACCGGCAACCTGAGCGCCCTCGGCGTGAGCGGGTTGCCATTAGGGACCGGTTGGGCGGTTGGCGGCTGGTTCGTCCCGATCCTGAGCCTTTGGCGCCCGTACCAAGTCGCCGCACAGGCGTGGCGGGCCACCGCGCCCGCGGTTGTCCAAGGCAAGGAGAGCTGGCACACCCAGCGCGCGGGCCGGTTGCTGATCGCATGGTGGGCGACGTATGTCGTCGCCAACTCGGTCGCGTTTGTCCCATTGAACGTGTGGACGCAGACGAAGCAGCTTTCGACGATGGTGGATGCCGCTTATTGGAGCGTGCCGGCCGACGGCATCACGCTGGTGGCGGCGTGCGTGGCGATCGTCTTCGTGCGCGCCCTCTCGAAGCGTCAAACAGAAGCCGCCCGGGTCCGCGGCGCGGCGACCTAAGCTCAGGCGAGCCGTGCTTCCGCCGCTTCGTTGGCAGGCGCTCTGCTCGCGAGGATCTTGGCCGGCCGAAGGCATGCCCCGAGCTCCGTCCCCTGTGGGTGGGCGATGCCCACGAAGTCCCCAGCCGAAGAGAACACCCGCACTGGCCCTGCGCCCTCCCGGATGATGTCCACCTCCGGAAGCTGGCCCATCACCAGCTGGGCGGCCGCCGGCGCTCCGACGAGGGCCGCAGGCATCTCCAGAATCCCGTCGTCAAAGCGCAGGATGACGCGCTCCAGGAGACCGAGCGTGATGGCCTCGATGAGGTCGCTCAGCGTGTCGGCTTCTTCGACATCAAAACGGCCGGCGCGGGTCCGCCGGAGGCTGGCGAGATGGCCGCCACAGCCAAGCGCGGCGCCGATATCGCGGGCGAGGCTCCGGACGTAGGTCCCGGGGCCGCATTCGAGCTCGAGCCGGAGCCGGTCCGGCGCGACTTGGCTCAGGAGCAGGCGGTCGATGCGCACCGGGCGAGGGGCGAGCTCGACCACCTTGCCGGAGCGCGCGGCGGCGTAGGCCCGCTGGCCGTCGATGTGGATGGCGCTGTAGGAAGGCGGCACCTGTTGGAGGTCGCCGCTGAACGCCGCTTCGAGCGCGTGGAGGGCCGCCTCCGAAATGTCCGGGACGGGTGCAGAGCTGATGACTTCGCCTTCGGCGTCGTCGGTCGTGGTCGTCGCGCCGAGGACGATGTCGCCGGTATAGCGCTTGTGGTGAGCGGTCATGTACTCGACGAGCCGGGTGGCTGCGCCGAGGCAGACGACCAGCAACCCCGTCGCCGCCGGGTCGAGCGTGCCGGTGTGGCCGATGCGCGGCTGGCCGGTCGCGCGGCGGAGCTTGTTGACGACGTCGTGGCTCGTCCAGCCGGAGGGCTTGTCCACGAGGAGGATGCCGTCGAGGCCTGAGGCTCGGGGCCGGCGGCCCACGCCTAGCCGCCCGGACCGGTGGTGGTGGGCGGCTCGACCGGCTCTTGCCCTTCGCGCCCGGCTTGGACATCGTTGATCAGGCTCGCGAGCCGTGCTCCGCGCTCGATCGAGGGGTCGAACCGGAAGTGCAGCTCCGGGACGTAGCGAAGGGCGAGGCGGTGTCGCAGTTCGCTACGGAGGAAGTGCGATGCGCGCGCGAGGCCCGCGAGGACATCTGCGCGTTCGACGGTTGAGCCGAGATGCGACACGTAAACGTTGGCATTGCGGAGGTCCGGCGAAACGTCGACCTCGGTGATGGAGGTGAGGCCCTCGCCGAGGCGAGGGTCCTTCACCTGCCGTTGGATCAACTCGCTTAGTTCGGCGCGGAGCAGTTCGCTCACGCGCTCGGTGCGTCTGGACATGGCCGCGCCCCCAGGAGGCTTAGTTGGCGCGCTCTTCGTGGAAGAACTCGACGACATCTTGTTCCACGAACTTGTCGAACCCGCTGACGACGATCCCACACTCGTAGCCGGTGGCGACTTCGCGGACATCGTCCTGGAAGCGCTTCAGGCCTTCGCAGCGGCCCTTGGCAATCTCCTGGCCCTTGCGGAGCACGCGGAGGGTGGCGCCGCGGCGAATCGTCCCGTCGGTGACATAGCAGCCGGCGATGCCGCCGAGACGGCTGGACTTGAAGACCTGGCGGACTTCGGCGTGGCCATCGACTACGCGGTTGTAGACGGGCTCGTACATGCCTTGGAGGGCCTTATCGATGTCCTCCAGGAGCTGATAGATGATTGTGTAGCTGCGGACGTCGACGCCGGCGACTTCGGCGCGCTTCTTGGCCGAGGGGTCCGTCTTCGTGTTGAAGGCGAGGACGAGCCCGTTGGCGGCCTCGGCGAGCATGATGTCCGAATCGTTCACCGGCCCGGTGGAGCTGTGGATGATTTTGACTTTGACCTCGTCGGAGGAGAGCCGCTCGAGCGCGCCTTTGACGGCCTCGGCGCTGCCGCGGACGTCCGCCTTGAGTATGATGATCAGCTCTTTGAGCTTGCCGGCGCTGATCTCGTTAAAGAGGGTGTCGAGGTTGACGTGAGCGTGGTCGGTCTGCTCCGCGGCTTCGCGGCGGCGGCGGCGCTCTTCGACGATTTGGCGGGCGACCCGCTCGTCTTGGACGACGCGGACGCGTTCGCCGGCTTCGGGGACGTCGTCGAGGCCCATGACGACGACGGGGGTCGATGGGCCGGCCTCGCGCAGGCGCTGGCCTTGGTCATCGAACATGGCCTTGACCTTGCCGCTGATCTCGCCGACGACGATGGCATCGCCTTGGCGGAGCGTGCCGCCTTGGACGAGGAGCGTGGCGACGGGCCCGCGGCTGACTTCCACTTCTGCTTCGATAACGACCGCGTTGGCGAGCCGGTTGGGGTTCGCCTTGTACTCGCCGATTTCGGCGACCAGGTTAATGGTCTCAAGCAGGTCGTCGATGCCGATGTTCTTGGTCGCGCTTACGGAGACGGCCACAACGTCGCCGCCGAAGTCTTCGACGATCACGTTGTGTTCGGTGAGCTGCTGCTTGACGCGGTCCGGGTTCGCCCCCGGAAGGTCGGACTTGTTCATCGCGACGATGATCGGCACGCCGGCGTTTTGGGCGTGGCTGATGGCCTCGATGGTCTGGGGCATCACCCCGTCGTCGGCGGCCACGACGAGGATGGCGATATCCGTCGCCTGGGCGCCGCGGGCGCGCATGGCGGTGAAGGCGGCGTGGCCGGGGGTGTCGATAAAGGTGATGAGCTTGCCGTCGCGGTTCACTTGGTAGGCGCCGACGTGCTGGGTGATGCCTCCGGCTTCGCCAGCCGCGACGCGGGTCTTGCGGATGGTGTCGAGCAGGCTGGTCTTGCCGTGGTCCACGTGGCCGAGAATGGTGACGACTGGGGGTCGCGGCAGAAGGGCGGCCGGGTCGTCGACGATCTCCTCTTCCTGGATGGCTTCGAGGACGATGGGCTCGGCTTCTTGTTCGCTGGGGTCGTAGCCCATATCGACGGCGACGATTGCGGCGGTGTCGAAGTCGATGGTCTGGTTCATGGACGCCATGACGCCGTGGGTCATGAGGCGCTTGATGATGTCGATGCCGGTGACGCCCAGTGCGTCGCCAAGCTCCTTCACGGTGAGGGCTGCCGGGAGCTTCACCGGTCGCGACTTCGTTGCTGGTGTGGCCGTCATCTAGGGTCCGCCTTCTGCTTCTTGGACCGGCAGCACATCCGCAAAGGCTCGAAGCGCCTCCACGTCAGTCTTGGCCGGGGAAATTTTGAGAGCGTTTTGTATGGTAGCGCCTTTGAGGGCTTTCACCCAACAGGCGCGGAGCGGGTGGAGATAGGCGCCGCGGCCATTCGCCCGGCCCGTCGGGTCGACGATGACGCGGCCATCTGGTGTGCGGACGATGCGGACGAAGGTGCGCTTGCCCTGTTCTTCGCGGCAGCCGATGCACGTCCGCTGCGGGACATGGCGCGGCTTCGGGCCGGTGGCCTGCACAGGGGGCGCTCCTCCTTCGGGATTAGCGGATCCGGCCGCGATAGTCGTACTCCGGCTCTTCTTCTTCTGATTCCGCGAAGCGTGGCGCGCGGCGGCCCTTTTTGGCCACCTTCGGATCCACAGCGGCGGGCGCCTGTGGAAGGACGTCCTCGGCGAAGCGGATGGCCGAAGGGCGTTGTTCCGGCGTGAGCAGGGTGGGAACTTCGTACTCTTCGTCCTCGTCCTCGCCGTAATCCTCGGACTCGCGGGCTTCGCGGTCGGGCGTCGCCATCTGCTGGACGGCGAGGGTGAAGGAGATGTCGTCCTCGCCGGTTGCCGCCGGGACAAGGGCGCCATCTGACGGCGTGGCGGCGGCGGCGCGTTCGGCCGGGGAGAGCGACGGCGTGAACGCGGCATGCTCGGCCGCCGCGGCGACTTCTTCCGCTTCGGCGATGACGTCGATGTCGGGCTCTTCGCCGGGGTGGAAGGGGACGAAGATGATGGGCTCCGCCTGCAGTGCCGCGGCCGACTGGCTCCGGATGTCGATGCTCCAGCCGGTCAGCTTGGCAGCGAGGCGGGCGTTTTGGCCTTCCTTGCCGATGGCGAGCGAGAGCATGCGGTCGGGCACGACAACGGAGGCGCGGTGCGACTCTTCGTCGACCTCGACTTCGAGCACTTCGGCCGGGCTAAGCGCGTTCGAGACGAACTTCGCCGGGTCCGGGTCCCACTTGATGACGTCGATCCGCTCGCCACCGAGCTCGTTGACGATGTTCTGGATGCGGCTGCCGCGCATCCCGACGCAGGCGCCGATCGGGTCGACGCTGGAGAGGCGGGAGTGGACGGCGACTTTGCTGCGATGGCCGCCTTCCCGGGCGATGGACTTCATCTCGACCGTGCCCCGCTGAATTTCTGGGACTTCGATTTCGAAGAGGCGCCGGAGAAGGTTGCGATGGGAGCGGCTGACGATGACCTGCGGGCCCTTGGCCGCTTTTTCGACGCGCAGGATGATGACCTTGACGCGCTGGGCCGAGCGGAGGTGTTCGGAGCGGACTTGCTCGCTAAACGGGAGGCTCGCCTCGGTGCCCTTGCCGAGCTCGACAATCGCCTGGCGGGATTCCACGCGCTGGAGCGTGCCGACGACGATCTCGCCTTCTTTGCCGGAATACTCCTGGTACACGGCATCGCGCTCAGCCTCGCGGAGGCGCTGGAGGACGACCTGCTTCGCCTTTTGGGCGGCGATGCGGCCGGCGTTCTCGGGAGTGGGCTGCTGGAAGTCGAGGATGTCGCCTGGCTTGGCGTCGGGCTTATAGCGCTGAGCCTCGCCGACCAACATCTCGGCGTTCGGGTCTTCGATCTCCTCGACGACGAGCTTCTGGCGGAAGACGCGGATCTCGCCCGTCTCCTGGTCGATCCGGGCGTAGTCGGTGGATGTCTCCTCGTTCTCGCGGAAGGCGGACGTGAGGGCGGCCTCGACGGCATCGAACACGATGTCCTTCGAGAGGTTCTTTTCGGCGGCGAGCTGGCCAATCGCGAGGAGGAATTCGCTTTTCATAGCCTCAACAAAAAAGTGGGCCAGGGGCCCACTTCCTTCGGGAAATGCGGTCTCACCCGAGTATAGCACGGGCGCAGGGCCGCAGATCATCAAGGGAACGTGAAATCCAGGGCTCTTTAGCCGGCGGGGAACAGGCTAGCGACTGGGACGTTGAATGAGGGGATGACGTCGTGGCCGCTGAGGGTGTCGCCAGCGGAGAGCAGTTCGGCGAGGCCGTCTTGGCCATAAACGTGGATCGTCCGGGTTTCGGGATAGATGACCCAGACGAGGCGGACGCCGGCTTGGAGGTAGTCGGTGAGCTTGCGTTCGGTATCGAGGGCCGCCTCGTGAGTGGAGACGACCTCGACGACGAGGTCGGGCGCTACCGTGAGTTCGTTGAGGTCCGCGTCCGGGATGCGGCTCTGCACGAAGTAGGACGCGTCGGGCACGCGGACGCGGTTGGGTCGATCGGGCCAGAGCTTGTACCGCTGGTCCGGGCTGATGACCCAGCCGCCATCGGACTTCTCAGCATTCCTGATCTCTGCCAGCACGAGGACGCTGGTCCTGTTCGCACGCAAGCCCATGCACTCCTCCACGGGGACGCCATCAATCAACTCCCAGCCGCCCTCGTATGCGGGGTCAGCGAGGAATTCGCTCGCGGTGATCAAGGTTTCTGTTTGGGCCATGCCGCTACCTCAAAAGCAATGATACGCGCTTATCGATCTGGGAAGAGGCTGGCGACTGAGACGTTGAACGACGGGAGGACATCGTGGCCGCTGAGGGTGTCGCCCGCGGAGAGCAATGCGGCGAGGCCGTCTTGGCCGTAGACGTGGATGGTCTGAGTTTCGGGATAGATGACCCAGACGAGGCGGACGCCGGCTTGGAGGTAGTCGGTGAGCTTGCGTTCGGTGTCGAGCGCGGCTTCGTGGGTCGAGACGACCTCGACGACGAGGTCCGGCGCCACCGTGAGTTCGTTCAGGTCCGCATCGGGCACGCGGCTGGGCACGAAATACGATGCGTCCGGCACGCGGACGCGGTTCGGGCGATCGGGCCAGAGCTTGTACCGCTGGTCCGGGCTGAGTCCTCGACCCTTGTCGGCCTTCATGGCTTGCCAGATCTCGCCCTGAATGACGAGGCTGATGGTGTTTGCACGCACGCCCATGCACTTCTCCACGGGGACGCCGTCGATCAACTCCCAGCCGCCCTCGTATACGGGGTCAGCGAGGAATTCGCTCGCGGTTATCAAGGTTGCTGTTTGGGCCATGCCG
>JBJXFX010000055.1:0-8847 GCA_046152925.1 Dehalococcoidia bacterium | reverse complement strand
GAGAGGGAGCCTGTCGTGGACTTCGTGGGACCGCCCAGGTCGAGGACGGTTGAAGAAGCACCGGTCGTCCCAAAGGGGCCAGGATCGCTCCCCTCTCCCGCGGAGTCGGGAGAGGGGCCGGGGGTGAGGGCAGGCCGCCCCAGCGCCGACAACTTCGTCACGCACTCGATGTGCCCGGTCTGCGGGAACATGTCTAAGGGCGTGACCCAGTCCAAGCGATACCCGCCGTCGACCAGGAGCCGCAGGTCGCGCGCCAACGTCGACGGGTTGCAGGAGACGTAGACGATCGTCGCGGGCCGGGACTTCGTGAGCGCCTCGATCACGGGCGGCGCGCACCCTGGCCGCGGCGGGTCGAGCACGACGGCATCTGGGGCCAGGCCGAGGTCCGGGAGCACGGTCTCGACCTTGCCGGTCAGCATCTCAACGTTCGGCGCCTGGGCCAGGTTCACAGCCGCGTGCCGAGCCGCACTGGCGGACTCTTCGATCGCGATGACGCGCTCGAAGCGCTCGGCGAAGATGACGGCGAACGTGCCCACGCCGGCGAAGCCGTCAACCAACAACCGGCCGCGCTCGGGCAGCGCCCCTCCGATGAGTTCGATCATGACCTCGGCCTGGGCCGAATTGACCTGGAAGAAGGCCGAATCAGCGACCACGAAGTCGTGGCCCGCGAGCCGCTCCGTGTACTCACGTTGCCCCGTCTCCATCGGCGCGCCGGGCACCGCGGGATTGATCAGGACGCTGCCCGTGGCTTCGGAGCAGCGCACCTGCACCTGATGCAACCCCTTCCCAAGCCGTTGCAGGCGCGGCAGGATCGCGTTGACCATCGGGTGGGCGATCGGGCACGACTCGACGGTGAGCAACCCCCGCCCGCGGCGATGCACGAAGCCGAGGTCGCCGAAAGTGTGGCCGGTCGAGAATCGCGCGTGGTTGCGGTAGCCCCACGGCTTCGCCGCGCCGCGAATCGGGCGCACAACCGACGGGTCGAGGTGGCCGATCCGTTCGAGCTGTTCGCGGACGATGGCTTCCTTCGCAGTCAGCTGGTCTGGGTACGCCATGTGCTGCAATTGGCAGCCACCACACTGCCCGAACAGCCCGCAGCGCGGCTCGACCCGGCCCGGCGCTGGGGTGAGCACCCGTTCGACAGCGCCTTCGAGGTAGTCGGCGTGCGTCTTCTCGACCCTGACCTCGACGCGCTCGCCCGGGACCGCGAACGAGACGAAGACGACGCGGCCATCGTCGAGCCTTGAAAGCGACGCTCCACCGAAAACGATGGGGCCGGCATCGAGCTCGACGAGGTCGCCAACGAACGGCGGCCCGTCTGGAGTATGGGCACGGCGGCGGCGCGGCATCCGGTCAGCGTACGGGCACCCCCGGCTGCGCTCGAACCGGACGCCCGGCCAAAGTTCGGGTAGACGCGCTGGCGCCCACAACGCTATGCTTTCAGTAGCACTTAGGGCGCCAGCTTCGGCGGCGCGGAGGATTCTCTTGGAAGCTGTCGTTGTCGAACCGCTCGTGAATATCACCGAAAAGGCCGCCACGAAGGCCAAGGCCCTGCTCGAAGCCCGCAACCTGACCGAAGGCGCTCTCCGCGTCTTCGTCGCGGGTGGCGGCTGCTCCGGTTACCAGTACGGCATGGCCCTTGCCCGCTCCACCGAAGAAGACGACATCATCCTCACCCACAGCGGCGTCCGCATCGTCGTCGACCCGGAGAGCGCCCGCTACCTGAACGGCGCCGAAATCGACTACGTCGAAGATGTGATGAAGAGCGGCTTCAGCATCTTCAACCCGAACGCGACGAAGAGCTGCGCCTGCGGTTCGAGCTTCCAGACTTCCGATGGCAGCGGCGCGCCCAAGGCCTGCTGCTAGGCGAGCCTATCGCAACCAGATCGCACACACGGGGACGGCTTCGGCCGTCCCCGTTTTCACGCCCGGCGGATTCCGCCGATTCGGCGAGCGCGGTGCTAAGATCACCGCTTCGGAGGTGACGGTGGCCACTGCTTCGTACACAGACCGTGACGTGACCGTCGAGGGGCTCAAGCTCCACTACCAAGAGTGGGGCGAGCCATCGTCGCCAGCGATCCTGATGCTCCACGGCTTCGGCGTGGACGGACACATGTTCGACGAATTCGCCGGACGCATGCAGGACCGTTTCCGCCTCATCGCGCTGCACCAGCGCGGCCACGGCGATAGCGATTGGGCCCAAGACGGCGACTACAGCCGCGACGCCTTCTGTAACGACGTCAACGCCTTTCGCCTAGCACTCGGACTCGACCGCTTCGTGTTGATGGGGCACAGCATGGGCGGCATGAACGCGGTCACCTATACGGTGGCCCACCCGGAGCCCGTCCGCGCCCTCGTCCTGGTCGATGTCGGCCCAGAAGCGGCCCGCGAGGGCGTCGAAAACATCATGCGGTTCACGCAAGGCCCCGACGACCTCGAGTTCGAAGAGTTCGTGCAAATGGCCCACCACTTCAACCCGCACCGCTCGATCGACAACATCCGCGAGCGCATGCGCCACCGGCTGAAGCCGACCGAGAACGGGAAGTGGACCTGGAAGTTCGACAAGCGCTTCCGCCAGAAAGACAGCGGCATCCGGGTCGGCAGCGAGTCGACCAACGAGCAGATGTGGGACCTCTACCGCGCCGTGAAGCCGCCAACGTTGCTGATCCGCGGCGGCCGCAGCGATGTCCTCACGCAAGAGGTCGCCGACCGCGCCCAGCGCGAGATGCAGCGTGCGCGCGTCGTCCTCGTCCCGGATGCGGGCCACAGCGTGCCGGGCGATAACCCCGCGGGCTTCACGTCGGTCGTCGAGACCTTCCTCGAAGACCTCGACCGCGGCGCCTTCGAGCCCGAGGTCGAAGTCTCGCTCCCGCCACTGGCCGAACTGGTGACCGAAAACGACCGTGCCGCCGCCCGCCGCGGCCCCAGCACGAAGACGCTCCTCCTCGTCGGGGCTGGGGTCGCGATTGCGGTCGCGGGCATCATGCTCGCGCGCCCCAAGAAACAGGCGAAAGAGCCCGAAGCAAGAAAGGTCAAAGGTGCGGCACCCGTGTCTGGCCACTCGCCAGCCTCGGTGGTCGCGAACCTGGCCGATGTCGCGGCCGCCAACCTCGTGCTCGCGCAGCAGCTCGCGGCGGCCGCAGTGCCGGCCATCCCGTCGCCCTCCGCCATTGCGGCCAAGGCCAAGCGAGCGAAAGGCCGCAACCGCGGGCGCGCCATCGGGACGGCGATCGTTGTCTGGAAAGTCGCCTCGTTCGCACCGAAGCTGGCGCTGGGGCTGCGGGCGTCGAAGCCCGTCCCGCCGCCGAAGAAGTCGAAAGGCCTGCTCCCATGGCGCGGCTAGCAGTCGCCCCAGGCGTGGCACTCGACTACGACGACGTGGGCACAGGCGGACCGCCGTTCGTCTTCATCCACGGCCTCGCCTGTGAACGGTCCGCCTGGGCGCCGCAGGTGGCCGACCTCAGCCGCGACCATCGTTGCGTGAGTGTCGACCTCCGTGGCCGCGGGGCGTCGGATGCCGTCCCGCCGTACGGAATCTTTCAGCAGGCCGAGGACGTCGCGTCGCTCATGCGGGCGCTTGCGCTCGGCCCGTCCATCCTCGTGGGGCACAGCCTCGGCGGGTTCACCGCGCTCGAAGTGAACCAGCGCTACCCCGAACTCGTGCTCGGCGTCGTGGCCGGCGATTCACCGCTCGGGCGAAAGGGCCTCGGCGGCGCCGAACTTCGCGCCGCAATCGAAGCCGCGGACAGCACGGAGCCCCTCGCCGGCCTCATCGACCGGTTCTGGGGCGAGGCGTCAACCCCCGAGGTCCAGGAGGCCGTCCGCGCCATGATGCTTGGCTGCCCGCCAGAGGTCGCTGGCGGCATGATGGCCGACGACCCGGGGCCTGAGGGCATGCGCGAACTCGTCCGGGCGGCCGACCGCAAGCCGTTCATGGCAATCTGGGCCGACGGTGCGCTGATCCCGCAGGCCTGGCTCTACGACGCCTGCATGTTTCTCCGGCACGAGAAGGTCGCCGGCGCCGGCCACTTCTTCCAACTCGAACGGCCGGAGGTCACCAACGCGCTCCTGCGGGCCTTCCTCGACGATGTCGAACGCGACCCGCGGCTGGAGAAGCTTGGCCTGCGGTAGGCTGCAAGCCGCAGCCGGGCTAAGGTGAGGGCGATGGAGGCCCGACAGGCGCGATCGAGGAGCGGCGAAACGGCATCGGAACGTTGGGACGGCCTCTTCTATCTTGCCATCGCCTCGGTGCTCATTGCCGCCGCGATCGGCCTGGCGCTCGTTGCGGGCGCCGCATGTGGCTCCGCCAACCCGCAGCTTCCCGCCACCACGGACCCGGCCGGCACGGTGCCCACGCGCGAGACCGCTGCGGTTACCACCACCCCAGGCCCGCCGGGCACGAGTTCCGCGACGGTCACGGCCGAAGCCACCGCTTCCGCGACCCAGCCCGCGGCCACGACCGTGGCTCAGGGAGGCGGCACAGCGGTCCCGCCCACACGCACGCCCGACTCTGCCAACGTCCTTCCCTGCGGTGACATCCTCGCGGCGGTGAACAAGAAGAACCGCCTCGCTGAGAACTGCGCACCCGGCGACCTGGTCCAACTCGCGGCCGCCAACGGCGAGCAGTACCTCCGCGCCGGTGCCGCCTCCGCGTTCGCCCAACTCGTCGCGGCCGCCGAGACGGACGGCTTCGAATTGGTCGCGGTCAGCGCCTATCGCAGCTACAACAGCCAAATTGCGGCCTACCAGTCGAACGTGAACCAGTTCGGCCAAGAGTACGCCGACCGCGTGAGCGCCAAGCCCGGGCACAGCGAGCACCAACTCGGCACGACCGTCGATGTCTCCAGCGCGAGCGCGGGCTTCGGCCTCGAAGCGTTCGCGGGCACCGACGAGGCCGCCTGGGTGGCGGAGAACGCGCACCGCTTCGGCTTCGTCGTCAGCTACCCAGCCGGCAAAGAGGGGATCACGGGCTATGCCTACGAACCCTGGCACCTCCGCTTCGTCGGGGTTGGGGTCGCGGGCCAGGTGAAATCCAGCGGCCGCACCCTCCACGAAATCCTCGGGGGCTAACCCGGTTGCGGCCGTAGGACGCCGGTGACACACTCGCCGCATCACCTTCCCGGAGTCCAAACCATGTCCTATACCTCCGCGACCGACGAGCTTCTGGTCGACCTCGACGGCGATGGCATCCTCACCATCACGATGAACCGGCCCGACCGCATGAACGCGATCAACGGGCCCATGCTCGGCGAGATGTCCCGCGTCCTCCAGCAGGCGAACATCGACCCCGATATCCGCGTCGTCGTCCTCACCGGCGCAGGCCGCGGCTTCTGTAGCGGCCTCGACCTCAAGCAGCAGACCGAAGGCAACGGCGTTGGTTCGCGCCGCGGCTACCAGCTCTTCGACCTCCACAACTCGCCGCCAATCGTGATCAACCGCATGGACAAGCCGATGATCGCGGCCCTCAATGGCGCCGCGGCCGGCTACGGCATGGACATGGCGCTCGGCTGCGACATCCGCATCGCGAGCGAGAACGCGAAGATGGGCGCCGTCTTCGCCAAGCGCGGCGTGCTCCCGGAGTCCGGCGGCTGCTGGTACCTCCCGCGGCTGCTGGGCTGGGCGCGCGCGGCCGAGGTCGCCTTCATGGGCGATGTCCTCTCCGCCGAGAAGTCGCTCGAACTCGGGCTCGTGAACAAGGTGGTCCCGCACGACGACCTGATGACCGAGACGAAGCGCTGGGCCCGCCAGATCGCCAAGAACGCGCCTCTCAGCGTGCAATCCACGAAGCGGATGATGCGCCTCGGCATGGAAGAGCCCTTCGAAGCCGCCGTCGACCACATCTACCTGCAACTCCTCCCGCTCTTCGGCTCCGAGGACTTCAAAGAGGGCCTGGCCTCGTTCGCCGAACGCCGCGAGCCTTCGTTCAAGGGGCGGTAGTCCGCTAGGCATGAGGTATGAGGGACGAGGCACGAGTGGAACGCATACCTCATGCCTCATGCCTCATGCCTTCAAGTCGGGGAGAGTCTCCGGGAGTTCGCTCACGGGCCGCGTCGCGTTCGCGATCGTGATGTCGAAGAGGTCGTCCCAGGCCGCAAGATAGTAGTCGCCGGGGCCTTCGTCGTCTGCCTCCCAGATCACCACGACCTGGGGCTGGTCTGGCGGCGCGTTGACCCAGAATTCGCCGACCAGCGTAGCCTGATGCGGGTGTTCGAACGTCTTGCGGCGCTCGAACGCCTGCATCCCCGAGAGGATGGTGGAGCCGGGCTTGAACTTGAAATACGCCACGTACAAGGCCACTAAATCACCCCCTGGGCGCGGAGAGCGACGATCGCGTCCCAGTCGTAGCCGAGTTCGCCGAGGAGCTCCTCGGTGTGCTGGCCCAGTTCGGGCGCCGTAAGGCCCGGCGCCGCGGGCGTCGCGTTCAGCGAGACCGGGCTCCCGATTTGCGTGATCGGCCCCCATTCTGGGTGCTCCACGCGGCGCAAGTAGCCGTTCGCGAACGCCTGCTCGTAATTCGCCAGCGATGCGTAATCGTTGACCGGAGCGAATCGAAGGTCCTCGGCAGCAAGCCGCGCACACCACGCCGCCGTCGTCCGCTCCTTGAAGATCGGCTCCAGGACGGCGTACGCCGCGGGGCGGTTTGCGTGGACGTGCATCATCGAAGCGAACAGCGGGCTGGCCGCGAGTTCGGGGTGGCCGAGCGCCCGCAAGAAGCCCTCGCGCTCCGGCTCCGCGACGCCGGCCATCACGAGATGGCCATCGGCCGTCGCAAAGACGCGGTAGACGGCGTGAAGGAACGCGTGGCCCTTGTTCGCTCGCTCGGAGTTACGGCCGGCGAGGAGTTGATAGCTGATCTCCGAGGCCTGCTGCCAGATTTGCCCACCGAGCAGCGAAGCATCCACCTTCTGGCCCTCGCCGGTCCGCTGCCGGTGGAAAAGCGCCGCGAGGATGCCCATCGTCAGCGTCATCCCGCCCGCACTATCGGAAATCACGGCGCCGACGGGTGTTGGGAACTCGCCATCCTGGCCGGTGGTCGAAATCAGGCCGCCTACCGCCTGGCCCGCAAGGTCGACTCCCTTCCGCCAGGCATCCGGACCCTCGGCGCCGAACGCCGATGCCGTCGCGTAGACGAGCGAGGGGTTTCGCGCGCGGCACGCCTCGTAGCCAAGGCCCAGCCGTTCCATGACTCCTGGGACGAAGGCACTGACCATGACCTCGGCGGTCTCGACCAACTGGAGCGCGACCTCGCGGCCCTCGGTGGTCGTGATGTCGAGGCCGACGGAGCGCTTGCCACGGTTACACGCGTAGAAGTAGGCGCTGCGCCGGTCGGTCGCGGTCATCGGGATCGACCGAGCAGGGTCGCCGTAGTCGCGGCGCTCGACCTTGATCACGTCGGCGCCGAGGTCGGCGAGCATGACCGCGCACTGGGGGCCTTGGACGACGATGGAGAAGTCAATGACGCGGATTCCGTCGAGCGGGCCTGGCATCGGGGCATTCTAGGGTGGCCGCCCCATGGGCGCAGCCATTGCCCGAAGCGATGGTAGACTAGCGCCGTGCCGCTGGAGGCACGGCTGGAGGGGCCTTCGCATGTACCGCCGCATCTTCTCGGGCATCATCGCCCAAGGGAAAACCGGGAGCTTCCTCTCCGCCATGCGCGAAGCCCGGGACCACCAATCGGACCGCGGCATCCGCGCCCGCACGACCATCTGGGGTTCGATGACGGGCCAAACCAATGCCGTCATGATCGCGAGCGACTTCGACACCCTCGACGAGCTCGAGAAGTTCCAGGACCTCGCGGCTGAAGACGCTGCCTTCGCCAGTGTGCGCCGCGCCGTGCGCGAGCAGATGGTCTACCACTCGGCCGCCGTGTCCATGCACCGGCTCTCCTATCACTCTGAGGGATTGATCTCGTCCGAGGAGGCAACCGAGCCGCGCAAGTTCATGCGAACGCTCACCGGCGAAGTCCAAGCCGGCCACCACCGCGATTTCGTCTACTCCATCTCGCAGGCGCTGGAGTACCAGAAGCAGCGCGGCATCGACGCGCACACCAGCGTCTGGTCCTCGGTCACGGGCCAGACGAGTGGCGTCTCGGTCGTAGGCGAATTCGACTCGCTGGCCGAACTTGAACACTTCGACGAGTTAGCGAGCACGGACACCGAGTTCGCCCGCCTGCGTGCGGCCACCCGGTCGTCGATGGTCTTCCTCACAAGCCAGGTCCAGCTCCTCCGCAACCTGCTGTAGAGAGACCAAGCGTGAGCGAGGGTCACAGCCGCCGGCGTAAGCCGGCGGGTGCCCGATTGTTGGGGCGGCGGTTGTCACCGTGGTCGGACCACTTTGGCCCAGGGCCGAACGCCGCCGCTGGCGTCACGGCGGCCTATCGTTCGCCGTGGCGCTACGCCTCAACAATCACGGACCCGCGCGCTCACACACGCGGCTGGTTGGCCTGATCGCACTCATCGTCGGTGTAGCCGTCCGCGCAGTTAGCACTCATGCCACCGTCTCTCGCCCCTACCGATTCCAAAGGATCCGCTGGTCGATGACGCGCCGCATCGTGTACGTGATCGGCCGGAAGCCCTGACCCAGCCAGAACGGTGCGGCACTGAAGTTCTGGGCGGCGAAGTGCAGGCTCGACGTGAGGTGGCCAGCCTCGCGCGCCCACTGCATCGAGTGCGAGAGTAGCGCAGACCCAATCCCGCCCGACCGCGCCTGCTGCCCAACGATCCCTTCGAAGAGGTACACATCCCTCGCATGGTCGATGACGCCCGGGGTGAACCCTGGCCGCAGGAACGTCTGCATCCCGACCGCCTTACCGCCCTGGTAGGCGATGAAGACGGGGTTCTCGTTCGC
>JBJXFX010000031.1:0-12617 GCA_046152925.1 Dehalococcoidia bacterium | reverse complement strand
GCAGGTGGCCGCGTCGACATCGCCCGCGAGGATCACGGTCGCGTATTCCGGCCGGTACCAGCGTTCGAAGAAGAGCCGCGAGTAGGCGAACTGCTCCGGCATCTGCTCGATGTCGGCGATGAAGCCCCACGTCGTGTGCGTGTAGGGGTGGACCTGGAATGCGTGGTCGCGCTGCACTTCCATCAGCTTGATCAACGGGTTGGAGGCGCTCTTGTTGTATTCGCCTAGGATGGCGCGGGCCTCCGTGCGGAAGTCGGGCTCGGAGTAGTCGAGGTTCATGAAGCGATCAGCCTCAATCTCGAGGATCTGCTCCAGGTCTTCCTTGGCGAAGGTGATGTGGTAGTTCGTGTAGTCGTCCGTGGTGTAGGCGTTCTGGCGCGCGCCGGAGCGGGTGATGACGTCTTGGTAGGCGTGCGCCGGATAGCGCTGTGTCCCCCGGAACATCATGTGTTCGAAGAAGTGGGCGAAGCCCGACTTGCCAGGCTCGACTTCGTTCCGGGAGCCGGTCTGCACCGGGATCTGGAGGGAGACGAGGTGGGGGAAGCCCGTCGGGACGATGATGACCCGGAGGCCGTTGGCGAGGGTGGTCTCGGTCGCCGGGAAGGGGAGGATGGCGGCAGCGTTGGTCATGCCGTCGATTGAAGCGCACGGGAGGCTTCTTCGCCATCGGAGGCCTTGACCGACCCCGGCGCGGGCGGCACCGTGACCAAATTCATTCGAGCCCTGCAAGGAGCGCGCCATGCGCGTTGGCGTTTCATTGACCAGTTCCCACGACACCACCGACGTCCGCGCCGGGGCGCGCTGGATGATCGAGCGCGCCGCGGCGGCGCGGGAGAGCGGCCTCGACTCGCTCTTTGTCGGCGACCACCACGCCATGCCCCAACCGTACTACCAGAACGTGCCGATCCTCGGCCGACTGCTCGCTGAATGGGGCGACAAGCCAGCGGGCTGCCTCTTCCTCTTGCCGCTTTGGAACCCCGTCCTGCTTGCAGAGCAGGTCGGGACACTCGCGGCGATCCACTCGGGGCGGTTCATCGTGCAATGTGCGTTGGGCGTAGGGCGGCAGCAGTTCAACGCGATGGGCGCGAACATGAAGACGCGGCCCTCGGCGTTTGAAGAGTCGCTCGACATCTGCCGGCGCCTCTGGGCGGGCGAGACGGTCGCGAGCAACGGGCGGTTCACGTTTACGGAGGCGAGGATCGCCCCCCTGCCGCCGGAGCCGATCGACATCTGGATCGGCGGCACCGTGGAGCCGTCGATCGACCGCGCTGCAAAGATCGCGGAAGGCTGGCTCGGCGGGCCAGACCTCACGCCGGACAAGGCGAAGTCGTGGGCGGCGTTCTACCAGGAGCGCCGCGCGGCGCACGGTTTCGAACAGGGCGTGACGGCGATCCGCAAGGACATCTTCGTGGGCGAGTCTGATGCCCACGCCGCACGCATCGCCGAGCCGATCCTCGCGAAGGGTTACCGCGGGATGGACCCTTCCGCGACGGTTTACGGGAGCCCGGAGACGGTCGCAAAAGCGTTCGCGGAGCTCGCGTCCTGGGGCTACACGGACGTGATCATCCGTCACCTAACGGACGACCAGCCGGAGGTGACGGGGTCGATGCGGCGTCTGGCCGAGGTGAAGGCGATGGTCGCCGCGCTCTAAGCCGAGATCGTCCCGCGCAGCACCGTGACCGCCGTGCCGGCGATCCGGACGGTGGTGGGCGTGTCGCCGGCGCCTTCGACCTCGACGTCGACGAGTCCGGGGCGCCCCATCAGGTGCCCCTGTTCGGCGACGAACGCCGGCTGGCGACGGACGCCGTGACGCCAGAGGTAGGCGGCCATGCCACCGGTCGCGCTCCCGGTCACGGGGTCTTCGAACCCCTGGGCGCCGAGGTAGTGGCGCGCGTGGGTTGCGTGCGCGGGGTCCAGGGTCTCGGTGGTGAAGACGTGCGTGCTGAAGAATCCTCCGCTCGCCTCCAGCGCAGCGAGCGCTTCGAAGTCGGGGCGAAGCCGGCGGAGGACATCGAGCGAGCCTACCGGGATCATGCCCTGCGGCGTGCCGGTGCTCACCACTTGGGCCGGGAGGGACGGGTGGAGGTCTTCGACCGACAGGCGAAGGGCCGCGGCGGCCGCCACCCGATCGATTTCGTGGAGGAAGACGGGCGCCGCCTGGGTCATCACGACGCGGAAGCCACCCCCGGGGTTGGCGACGATGTCGACCGGGAGGACGCCGGCGCCCGTCTCCTGGGTCACGCGCGCATGGCCCGCGGTAAGCGGGATGCGTCCCTCGTCCGCGAGGGTGAACATGGTCGCGATTGTTGGGTGGCCTGCGAGCGGGATCTCGGCGCGCGGCGTGAAGAACCGGACGCGGAAGCCGGCACGCTCGCTGGGGAAGACGAACGCGGTCTCGCTGAGGTTCATTTCGCGGGCGATGGCCTGCATTTGGGCGTCGCTGAGCCCTTCGGCGCGCGTCACGACGCCGCATGGGTTGCCGGCGAACGGCACGCTGGTGAAAGCGTCGACAATCTTGATGGCGTAGTCAGTCATGTCACGAGGATAGCCCGCGGATGCACACGCAGGCTTACTCCACGCCGCTATTTGCCGATAAGGCCGCCATCCATCGCGAAGACGACGTTGTCGCGGCTGAGGCGGAGGGCGATGTACTGGCGCGCCTCGTCGATCAGCTCGGCCGCCTGGTCCGCGCCTTGCCCGGCGAGCGTGTGGAGCGCGCCGAGGGCTTCGGTGAAGAGGTCGCTGACGTCGCGGTAGCGCACGTTGATTTCGGCGAACGGCGGGAGTTGCGGCAGTTCACTCGGAGGGAGCTGTGTGGCCAGCCCGGCGAGTGTGTCGGCCGCCTGGCCGGGGATGCCGGAGCAGGCGTGCGCCGCCTTTGCGACGAAGTCCGTCATCCGGTTGCATTCGTCGGCCATGTACTGCTGTTCGACGGCGATCCGGCGCTCCACGGACGCGAGCACGCCTTGGACCATCGAAAACACGACCTTGGCCGTATCCGATTGGAGCTCCGGCCCGATCGACTTATCGAGCGCCTGGCGGACGAAGCGGAGGGTGTCGGCGGACGTGGGGTTCGAGAGCATCAGGACACCTGGATCGCCGGGTAGCCGAGCTGGGCGGCGAACGGGTTCATGCCGGCAATGATCGGCTGGATGATGTAGACGTGCATAAACTCGTCGTGCTCGCCATCGAGCCGCCGTTTAATCGCCCCGATCGGCGGGATTTGGACGCCGGAGAGCCAGAAGAGCCGGAAGAAGTCCAGGTCTGACTGCGTGACTTCGATCCCGGAGAGGTTCGAGTAGTGCTGGAGGAAGCCGCCGTCGGCTTTGACCGCGCCCATCAGGTCGTAGCCCTGGAGCGACTGGACGTGGTAGAGCGCGGCGAGGTCTTCGCGCGGGTCCCCGATGTGGCTGAGCTCGAAGTCGATGATCCCGCTGATCCGCCCGTCGGCGTAGAGGTAATTCGACGGTTGAAAGTCGCCGTGGACGAAGGTGAGCGGCACGGGCTTAGGCAGGCGGTTTTCGAGGGAGCAGTAGGCGTCGAAGAAGACGGGCATCGCGTCGAACGAGGTCTCGCGGTACATGCGCTTCATGTAGGCGATTTGTGAGCGGACATAGGCGTCCCAGGAGGATGTGTCGAGCTGTTTCGCCATCGGGTCGCGCAGCTCCCCGTCGGGGTCCGCGGCAGGAATCGAGACCTGATGAAGCTTGGCGAGCTGGCGGCAGAGGTCGGTCGCGACGGACTCCAGCTGGGCGGAGTCGGCGCCCCCGAACAGGGAGGTGAGGTCGGACTTGCCCGGCAGTCTTCGGATGACCAGGCCGGGCCGCTCGACGAATTCGCCGGTCGCATCGAGCGCGACCGAGGCCGGCAACGGGAAGTCGGTGATCGTCGCGAGCCGCGAGAGCAGCCGGTGTTCGATGCCCCGGTCGGTCGGGAGGATGGAGGCGGCGGCTGGTGGGTCGCGGCGCAGGATCAGGTCGGCGGATTCGTGGCGTCCGTCGCGGTGCTCGATTTCGGCGTGGAAGCCGAAGGTCTCGCGTGAATAACCTCCGGCGATGCCGCGGATGTCGTTGACGTGGACCGTCCGTGCGCCCATGTCGCGCGCGAGCAGTGCTGCAAGCCCGTGTTCCATCTGGTTTCCCCCTAGCTGCGGAGCGGCATGGTACGACTCGCGGCCTCGACGGGCACGCCCGGCGTCGTGCTATGATCCGGGCCTCATGGAGCTTCGCCCCCTTTTGGGACGCCGTTGAGCGCCCCAAGACGGGAGGGGTCCCCTCCCGAAGCGCCCGACGCCGATGTCGTCGCAGTAACACCCGCCCAGGTGGTGGATGCCCGCGGGCTTCGCGCCGACGCCCTTCTTCTGCGTCTGAAGAGCAGTTTGAGCCGCCTTCGCCCGGGCGACGTACTGGAAGCGCTCACCTTGCACGGCGGAGCAGCCGACGAAGTCCGCCCCTGGGTCCGCGTGTCGGGCCACTCGCTCGTCGCGCAACTTGATGCCGGCGCCGATCAGCGATGGCTGATCCAGTGTGGTCCGGCGCCGTTCGACATCCGCCAGGCGCCGTCGTCGATTGGGTCAATCGCCGCCGCCGGGAAGCTGCCAACGTTCCGCGACTGGATTACCGCGGGTTCGGGCCCGCCGCCGGACAAAGCGCCCGCCTACTTCGGCTTCATCCCGCGGGGCGCGACCGCCCCAAACCACCGCGCGCTGCCGACGTACCCGTTCGCCCTGAACCGGAAAGACGACACCTGGGCGGCGAACCTCGGCGACCTTTACGACCAGGCGACAGCGCAGCAATGGCAGGCCAATCGCGATATCCCCTGGGCCGAACTGCCAGAGCTCGCCCCTGAATTGGAACGTGCCACCTGTCAACTCATGACCTTTCTCGCGGAGAACGAATACTCGGCGCTCTACATCCCGGCGAAATTCCTCCCGCGGGTCAACGCGCGCTACCTCGAAACGGTGCTCTTCCTCGGCACGGTCATTGCCGATGAGGCGCGCCACATCGAAGTGTTCACGAAGCGCGCGCTGGCGAACGGCATGGGCCACGGCTTCGCGGCGCCGATCACAGAGTGGTCGCTTCAGACGCTCTTTTTGGAGGAGGACTACTTCCGCTCAAGCTTCCTGCTCCACGTCTTGGGCGAGGGGACGTTCCTCGACCTGCTCGAGTTCATCGAACGCCACGCCCCGGACGCGGTGACGCGCGAAATCATGCGGCGGGCGCGGGCCGACGAGGGCCGCCACGTCGCCTATGGCGTTGCGCACGTGCGACACGTGCTGGAGCGCGAACCTGCGCGTTCCAGCGAACTGATCGAAGCGACCGAGGCGCGGTCGGCCGCGCTCGCCGCGACCAGCGGCGACAACCCTATCGTCCTGGAGGCCTTGGCGATCTTGGCTGGCGGCGGAGACGCCCCGGCCCAATTCGCGGCCGGCCTTGACCAGGCGAGAGGCTTATACCGCGAAATGGACGCCAACCGCGTCCGCCGAATGCTGCAAATCGGGCTGGACCTCCCGACCGCGCAGGCGATTTCAGCGATGCATTCACCCAACTTCATGTAAGGAGACCACTGAAATGTCCGACATCGATGCCCTGCGCGAAGCGGCGCGAGCCATAGCCTCTGAGCAGATCGCCCCGCGCGCTGCGGCGACCGACCGTGAGCGCACCTTCCCTGCCACGAACCTCCGGGCGCTTGGCGAGGCGGGCCTGCTCGGCCTGCTCGCGCCCGAGTCGAGCGGCGGAAAGGCCGCCGGCCTGCGCGCCTTCTCGGTCGTGCTCGAAGAGATCGGGGCCGCCTGTGCTTCGACGGCGATGTGCACCCTGATGCACGGCTGCGGCACTGCCCTGATCGCTGCCCGCGCTGGTGAATCGCAAGCGGAGCGTTGGTTGGTCCCGGCGGCAACGGGCGCTGCGCTCGCCACCCTCGGTTTCAGTGAGCGGGCGACCGGAGCCCACTTCTACGCCCCTGAGATCAGCGCGGTCCGCGTAAACGGGCACTACGTCCTCAACGGCCGCAAGCATTTCGTCACAAGTGGGAGCCACGCCGCCTTGTACCCTTTGCTTGTGAACGCATCCGGTGGCCAGGGCCTCGACATCCTCGTCGTCACGCCAGACCTTCCGGGCGTGCGCTTCGAAGGGGCCTGGGAGGGGATCGGGATGGCCGGCAACTCCAGCATCTCGATGGTGCTTGAAGATGCCAAGGTCCCGGAGGAGAACCTGCTCGGCGCCGAGGGCGACGGCCAAGGCTTGGTCTTCGGCGTCGTCGCGCCCACGTTCTTGATTGGCTTGGCATCGGTGAACACCGGCATCGCGCGTGCCGCCCTCGAGGCAATCGCGGGGCACGCGACCGGCCGCAAGTATCCGACCGGCCAGACGCTCGCTGAAGTCCCGGTCGTCCAGCGCGCGATCGGGGAGATGAGCATCAAGGTCGAGAACGCGCGCCAGATGGTGCGGGCGGCGGCGGAAGCGGCGGATGGTGGACGCCCCGAGGCCTTGCCGCTCGTGATGCAAGCGAAGATCACGGCGACCGAGGCGGCCATGGCCGTCACCGCGGAGGCGATGCAAGTCGGCGGCGGCCACGCCTATAGCCGCCAGATCCCGATCGAACGCCACTGGCGCGATGCGCGGGCCGGGTCCGTGATGGCGCCCACCAACGACGTGCTCAAGGAATGGCTCGGGAAGATCGTTACGGGCCAACCGCTGTTCTAAAGGGGGAGAGACTTTGGCTGCGACACGCACACTCGTCATCGGGGCGGTGGCCTACGACCAGAAAGTCGTGCCCATCTGGGAGTCCATGCGCGAATACTTCGCGGAGGCCGGCCAGCCGATTGATTACGTCCTCTTTTCGAACTACGAGCGGCAGGTGGACGCGCTGTTCGCCGGACAGATCGACATCGCCTGGAATACGAACCTCGCCTACGTCCGCTGCGAGGAGCGCGCGGGCGGCGCCTGCCAGGTGCTCGGCATGCGGGACACCGACCTCGACTTCACGACCCGGCTGATCGCCCGGACTGGCTCGGGCGTGACCTCGTGGGCGGACTTGCGTGGCAAGCGGCTCGCCATCGGCAGCCGCGATTCGGTCCAGGCCGCGGTCATGCCGCTCCAGTATCTGCGCGAGGCGGGTCTTGAGCCCGATGCAGATGTCACCGTGGTCCGCTTCAACACCGACGTTGGGAAGCACGGAGACACCGGGACGAGTGAGCTCGACGTGCTCCAGGCGCTCCACGAGGGTCAGGCCGATGCGGGCGCTGTGGGCTATACGACCTGGCTCCGGCAGCTCGAACTCGGTCGCGTCAACGCCAGCGTGGTCGAATCGGTCTGGACGTCTGCGGGCTACAACCACTGCAACTTCACCGCGCTCCCTGGGTTCGACGCGGATGCGGGCGCGCGCTTTTCGGCGGCGCTCCTCGCGATGGACGGGAAGGATCCGCGCTGGGCCCGGCTGATGGAACTCGAGGGCCTGAACCGCTGGCGCCCGGGCGAAAAGGCTGGCTACGGCGCCGTCTTCGCGGCGACGGGCATCCCGAGCCCGAAATAGGTCCGTGCGTCGACCAGCGCGCTAGAGGGGCCGGACTTTGCGTGCCGAACGAAGGTCGCGCTGCCGGTCCCACCAGCCGATCGTCGGGTTCGACGCGCCAGTCATGCTCCGGACGTAGTCATCCAGACTTTGCTTGCAGAGCTCGCAAAGTGTGCTGTCGCGGGAATCGGGGTAGAAGAGGAACTCGCAGTTCGGGCAGCGTAGCGGCCGAAGGTCGATCGAAACGGTCACCGGCTCCAGTTTACTGGCTCGCCTGATGCGTGCGAATGGAAAAACGCGCCCCAGCCGCACCAAAATCGGGAGCCGAAGGGCCCAGGCGGCCCCAAACAGGGATGCGTAGAATCGGCGCCACCCGCGCGTGCGCGGCGGAGGAGAGGACGATGGATGGCATCCCCAGCGAGTTCCTGATGGACTATCGCGTTGACCTCGCGGCCGTGGGCTACCCGATCGGCGCAACACCGACGGGCGAGCGGTCGACCGGCGGGATCCGCGGCGGCGCGTTTTCGGGGCCGCGGCTGCGCGGCGTGGTCGAGCCTTTCGGCGATGATTGGGCGCTTGTCCGCCCCGACGACACACTCGACGCGGATGTCCATACCGTCCTCCGCACCGACGACGACGCTCTCATCTACCTGCACTACACGGGCCTGATTCATCCGCGCTCAACGGGGTTCGATGGGTCGGGGGCCGAGGTCTACTGGCGGATGAGCATGCGGTTCACGACGGCCGCCCCGAAGTACGACTGGATGAACCGGATCCTCGCCATCGCCCTCGGCCGGTTCGAGCCCACGCCGGAAGGGCGATCGGCGCACTACCGCGTGTTCGAAGTGAAGTAAGCGGTTAGCGCGGCCGGACGAGGTCTTGCGCAGCGAGGATCGCCTCGAGGGCGTCCTGGACCGGCTCGGGGATCGAGAGTTCGCGCGGGATCATCGTCGCGTTGAGCGCATTGAAGAAGAACTCACGGCACGATGCCGGCGCGGCCCCGGGCGTGAGGAAGGCGAGCCCAAGATTCGCCTGGCGGACGAGGCGGTCGGCGACCTGGCCGGCCGTGGGCCCGAGGCGGCGCGGTCGTTCGGCCGGTTCGAACCCGAGGGCCACGGGCCAGGTGGCGCGGTCGTGCGGGCCTTCGCCGTCGAAGCTCACCCAGACGAACGCGATGGTCTGGCCGTCGGCCGACGACTCGCGCTGGATGCGATGGCTGCGGGTGAAGCGGCCCTCCATGGGGTGCATTATGCCCCGCCGCGGGCGGATTCGGGGAGGTTCGACGTCGCCGGGCGGAGGTCGCCGAACGGGGGTGAAGCGCTGGACGGTGATGGCGCCGTTGCCGGCGTTGACCGCGACCTCGTTCGGGCCTGGGTGGTTGCCGCCGGGCCAGAAGGGCGCGCCGCCCGGCTGGCGGACCGATAGGAGTTAAGGATTGGCTATGAGTCGTCCGCCGAGCGGAATCTAGCAAGCTGGCGTGCGAGTTCGTCGGGGTCGGCTCCGTAGCGTGCCCGGAGTTTATCGAGGTCCCCGAGACCGAGTGGAGCCCGCTTGATGCCAAGGGCGTCGGAGATCTTATCATCGAGAGACCTGTAGCTAGCGAGTCCCCAGATGCCCAAAGTGCCCTCGTGCGCGAATTGAACCGTGCGGCGGCATTCGTCCACAACGAGACCGTCATAGGTCTTGAAAGCTCCAATTACTCTATTCGGCCTAACTGGGCAGTTCGTTACTGTGAGAAAGACTCCCCCTACGCTCCAGCCACGGGAATTAGTCCAAATTGGGTCGATCAGCGGATCTGCTTGATCAATTTCATCGCAGGTCACCGTCAATTCCGCCTTACGCAGGGCGAAGACGTGGATAACTAGCGAACCTCTCATCAGGCCATCTTCCCGGCCTATCTGGCTCACTTGGGCGAATAGATATCCCCGGTCGTCAGGTGGAAGCATCGCGAAGACGTTTCCTGGGATTTGACGTTGACGCGTTCTTCGGATCAATCTGAGATTGGTTTGAGATGGAGAGGTTATCGTCCCTGATCTCGCAACCATGCCTCACCCCACTCGACCGCTTGCTGGTAGTACTTGTGCCTAGGGCTTATCTCATTGCGCTTGTTCTGGAATCCTGGGTTGCGGGCGATGAGGGCTTGCTCGACAGCACGAGAGCCGCCTCTCGTCAGCGTCCCAAGGGGATCCAGGATATCGAATCTGGAGCCGTGTTCGCGTCGGCGACGGTCGATGTCCTTCGACTCGCCAGCGTACACTGGCGAGCCATCTACCACACCGAGGTAAGGCGAATGCCCGAATTCCGCATTTCGTCCCTCCTGCAGCTCCTGTGGCAAGTCTACGCGAAGCACCTGGCCGTCGTTTCGCACCGGCCCCGGGTCGTTCCAGAGCGACGGGATGGGGAAGGGCGGCAGGAAATCGGGGACGGGGTTGTCGAAGCGGATGCCCGGGAGAGGTGGGTGCGTCAAGATCTCGATGGTGATCTGTCGCTCGACATCGAGCGGGATGCCGTTGGGCGTGTTCTCGAGTTCGGCTTTTCGGGAGGCTTCGTCGAGGGCATTCGTGTAGTGGGCGATGGTCCAGCCCGTGAAGACTGCCGCGGAGCCGCCGACCGCGGCCACCACGATCCTTCCGCCAGACATCCAGCCTGGCATGAAATGTGAAGGAAGCGCCCCGCTGGACGACGGGCCGGAGGGGTAGCAGTTCGGGGTGAGGGCGATGGTCCCGGAGCAGAAGAGCCCGCTCTTGTCGTGGAGGGTGACGGGGTTGTTGAGGGCGTAGCTGTAGGCGTTCAGCGTTTGGGGGCTGTATGGCGCCATCAGTGGGTCGGGGTTGATGAAGCGGAGGAGCTTGCTGTCGTAGTAGCGGGCGTTGAGGTAGCTCAGGCCCTCGCTCGGGTCGCGGGGTTCGTCGAGGAAGGCGCGCTCGCCGGGGAGGTGCTAAGTCAGGCTAGTGTTCAGCAGTCCACCTGGGGACAACGACTCCATCAGGAGTGACCTCGTATTCAGGCATCCAAATTTCGAGGCTGCGTTCGGCGCGGGCCAGAGCGGCCGTTGCGGATGGGAGGGCTGGCGCGATCCCGTGCTCCTGAGCCCAACGCTCGCAGCGCTGGACGGCGCCGCGAAGGAGGTCGAGGCCGTCCGCGAGGCTTCGAATGCCGAGTCCGTCCTCGCGGTGTACATGTGTGAGGATCCTGCCCTCCAACAACTGAGGGACGGATTCCTTCGCATCTGTGCGGTCAAATAGGAACACCACTCTCACGCCGGGGTCTTGGCCGGGAATTGGCCTGACACCATGGAGAACTTCTGCGAGTGAGGCGAGGACCGTAATCGGAGTCGAAAGCATGGCATCAGTGGGATGTGTTGGCTTCACCGCTTTTACGACCAAGTGGGAAAGTAATCGCCCTTTATTTCGCAAGATAGTGCAGAGAATACCTCGGGATACAAGGATAGACAACACATCAGGAAAGGTGCGTAAGATCATCGCATCAAGAGACGACATAGATATTGGAGACTCAGACGTGGACAAACTATGAAACACGTTGAGAATCATTCGACTATGCACGAGACGAGTAGTCTCAGGTGAGTGAGGCAGGGCTAATGGCAGATCATGGGTCGTGTACTTGTATGCATCCGATATTTCACTGGCCAGTGGTTCCCAGACCTTCTCGAGACATTCGATTCTTCGCGTTGAAAAGTAGTCGACTGCAGCAAAGAGTCCGTCAACCCATGTCCAAAGCAGGTCCAGCCGGCGGACATCGATGTCTTGCTCGTTCGCGAGTTCTAGCCAATCGTCGAGTTGGGCAAGCGTCGTCCGGAGGGCGGTAAGAGTGGACTCACCATGGTCCCGTGCGAAGGTGGGCCAGAGGTCGAACAGACGGCGAATGAGCCGGTTCGGCGTTTCGAATTCGGCTTGTCGAGGCAGGCTCTGTGGGAGCGAGGCGACACCCACGATCCAGAGGATGTCGATTGCCCGCTCCACGAACGCGACGCGCGTACCTTCTGAGACGCTCTTGCGCGCGAGCGACGAGATGTCCACGCCGTCGCTCATCTCCTGAACCTCCAGCCGGGGCCGACGGCCGACCGGTCCGAACCAAGCTCCCACCCACGCTGGAAGAGGAATTGGGCGCAGCCGTCGGAACCCGGGCAGAACCTGCGACTCACTCCGATGGCCACTGGTGCTAGTTCCCTATCTTTCAGTTCCTGGATCGCTGTTATCTCAGCGTGTTGGCCCCGGACGCGGCCTAAGGTCTTGTGCCCGAGTGTCGCGGACATCGCCTTCTGCGCGCCGTTCAGTTCGGATCCGGCGGTGGAGATCCAGACTGTCCCGTCTTCTGCCAGGGTTGCCGCTACCGTGCGGGACTGTTGTTCCCGCGCAGTCCAATGGCCCGCATAGTCCGCCGCGATTTGCTCAAGCTCTCGAAGCTGCGACCAGGTTACGACATTGGCATCGTCTCCTGCCACGGCCGCCATACGCGCTGCGCGGGCCGCTTTGATAGCATTGGCCGCGCGGCCCAAGGGGATTGCGCCGGACGCTGCCCAGGCAGCGTTCTCCCAGTCACCTTCGATCGCGTAGAGTCCAGCGTCGAGAGCCGAGGCGGGCACGGACAGAGGAGGAATCCAGGCCGCAAGGCCAAGGGCGTCGTGGGCCATTCGGCCGAGTCCCGGTGGGCCCATGAGGGAGGCGCTGATGAAGGCGTAGCGCGGATCCGACATCGACTGCGTCATCAGCGCTTCGAAGCAGCCGATTTGATAACCAGCGGCCGGCCCCCACGAGCACTTCCCGCTCTTGTCGTTCAGGGTCACGGGGTTGTTGAGGGCGTAGCTGTAGGCGTTCAGCGTTTGGGGGCTGTAGGGCGCCATCAGTGGGTCGGGGTTGATGAAGCGGAGGAGCTTGCTGTCGTAGTAGCGGGCGTTGAGGTAGCTCAGGCCCTCGGAGGGGTCGCGGGGCTCGTCGAGGAAGCTCCGCTCGCCGGGGAGGTTGGAGGTCGCGGGGCGGAGGTCGCCGAAGGGGGTGAAGCGCTGCACGGTGATGGCGCCGTTCCCGGCGTTCACCGAGACCTCGTTCGAGCCCTCGAGCTACTTCCTCGGGATCTTCACCTCTTCG
>JBJXFX010000018.1:0-14851 GCA_046152925.1 Dehalococcoidia bacterium | reverse complement strand
CATAACGGTGTCCGAAGAGCTGGAACCCCCCGCAAACCGCAAGTGCTGGCATCCCGTCGTCGACGGCGGCCCGGATTGCTGGGCCTTTCTCGACGAGGTCGTCGGCGATCCGGCGCTGCTCCTTGTCTTGCCCGCCACCGACGATGATGAGGTCGAATTCGCGCGGGTCGAAGGCGTCACCGATCGTGACGTCGTGGACTTCGACGGCGATGCCACGGGCCTCGCAGCGGCGGCGCAGCGCGATGATATTGCCGCGGTCGCCGTAGATGTTCATCACGTCTGGATAGAGGTGGGCGATGCGGAGCGTTGGCGGGTCGGTTGTCACCCATCCAGCGTATCAATCGAGGGGGCTGACCGCTGCCGCCGTGGCCCTAGGCTAGACAAGTGTTCATGAGCCCGGAGCCTCTGCCCGCAGTCCCGCGCCGGCGCGTGGCGATGGCGTTCCTCGCGCTCGGCGGAGGCGCCGTGGGCTGCGTCGTTGTCATCGGCCTGCTTGCCTGGCTCATGCAGGCCCGAAGCTGGACGCAAGTCGCGCCGCTCGCGGACCCCGAATGGGGCATCACCTTCAGCTGCCGGTATGCCGAGTATCTCCTCCTCGAAGACCCAGCGGAGGGCGCTGCCGGCTACGTCGACCGCTCCCATCCCGATCGGCCGGCCTGGTGTGGCGAGACACTTGGCCGCCTGCTCGACCTCTCAGGTGCGCGGTTTCTGCGGCTGTCGGTCGAATGGTCCGACGTCGACCGTGGCCCCGGCCGGTATGACTGGGCCGCGATCGACCGCCAGCTGGCGGAGGCCGAACGCCGTGGCGTCGATGTGCTGATGTCGGTCGGGATGAAGAGCCAACGCCACCCCGAGTACTACATCCCGGATCGCCTGCTCGAAGGCGCGGACATCCCCTATCGCGGCGACCCAGCGGACGTCCCCGCGATCCGCGACGGCGCGCTGGCGCTGATTTCGGCCGCGGTCGGGCACTTTGCCGGTTCGCCAGCGATCACGGCCTGGATGGTCGAAAACGAGCCGTTTCAAGGCAGCGCGCGGATCGAGTTTTGGGCGTTGGGGCGAGACTACGTCCGCGAAGCGATGGCGGCCGCGCGGGCGGCGGACCCGGCCGGGCGGCCGCTCGTCCTCAACCACTCCGGGCACTGGTCGTGGGACCAGAAGTGGCGCTGGGCGGCCGAAGGGGACATCGTCGCGGTGAACATCTACCCCTGGCGGAACTGGGACCTGTTCGCCATCGGCCCCAAGCGCACGATCGCATCGCTGGAACTCGGTCCCATCTCTCCGAACTGGGCCGCACGACGCCGCGAGGTGGCCGAGCAGCCCTTCTGGATCACCGAGATGCAGGCCGAGCCCTGGGGCGACCCAGACATCCGGGTGTTCGGGCCTGGCAACCCGGCCCCGGACATGTCGCTCGGCAAGCTCCGTAAGAACGTCGAGTATTCGCGCCGCACGGGCGCGGACCGCGTTTACCTCTGGGGCAGCGAGTGGTGGCTCTACCAGTCGGACGGCTACGGCGACAACCGATGGCTGGTTGCGGGCAAAGCCATCCTCACCGGGGCCAACTGACTAACGGTCCTTGGCCGTCTCCAGTAATGCGGCGAGCTCGGCCGGCGTGCGGGTGACGCCGCGCAACACCTTGACGGCATACGGCACGCCATCTCGCTCGAAGCGATGGAGGTCGCCCTGGCGCGAGCTGCCGAGCGTCTCGGCATACGTCCCGGCGGCGACGATGAAGCCCGGGTCGGAGAAGCGGGCGTCGGGGTCGATGCCGCCCTCTTTGACCACCGAGCGGTCGGCCAGCCAGTACTCCGTGAGGTAGCCGAAGCCTTCGCGGTCCGGCGTCCCATCGGCCAGCGCCACGCGGTGGAGCCCGAGCTTTCCGAGGAAGCCTTCGCGCAGCTTCAAGCTCGGCTGCAACAAGACGAGCTTGCCGGCCTTGCCGCCGACACCCACCGCCGACTCGACGGACGCCTCTGGGATGAGCGAAAGCGTCCCCGCGAGCCGAAGCGGGACCGCCAGCGTTAGCCCTGGCGCAACCTTCTCGTCGGTCAGGCGATTGATTTGCTTGATCTGGTCAGCGAACCCAGCCGGCGTCGGGCCCGTCGTTGCGCTCATCGCGGCCGCGATGAACGAGACCGTCTCCGACTCGCCGACCTCGTACAGGACGTACTGCGGGCTCCGGGCGAGGCTGTCCGAGGTCGCGCCGGCCGGAGTAGGGACCACCGTGACGGTGACGGACGGCGGGTTCGCGCCCTGCGTGGGGGTCGGCCCGGACGGGGTCGTGGACGCCCCTGTCGTTGTTGTGGGGCCCGGTGTCTCCGGTTCGTCGTCGTCGTCGTCGCCACAAGCGGCGGCTGCCCAAGCGAGCAGCCCGAAGGCTAGGGCGAAGCTGAGCATAATCCGTGGGGTTTGCATGGCGTGCGCCTCCAGGGGTGGGGCTGCGTCGCTCGTGGGCGCCGGCCACGCGCTCGCTCCAACATGCCAGAGGTGGCGGCCGTTAGGGAAGCGCGCTGGGGCAAGCGCAAGGAAAGCCTTTTGTGGGGTGACGGGCTTCAGCTGGCGGCCGTACGCTTGGTCGAATGAACATCACCGCGTCGGCCCTGTCGCTCAACGTCCCGGATGTGGAGGCCTCGGCGGCCTTCGCCCGCGACCACTTCGGCTTCGAAACCGCGATGGCAGCCGACGGGTTCGTCTCGCTCAAGCGGTCGGATGCCGGCTTCAACCTCATCTTCCTCCGGACGGGCTTGGGCAGCTTCAAGCCGGCGCAGCTTGCCGGGCATACCGCCGACGGCCTCCTGATCGCCTTCGTGGTCGACGACATTGAGGGCGAGTACCTCCGCGTCCAAGCGGAAGGGGTCGCCATTGTGACGCCGTTGGAAACAGAGCCCTGGGGCGAGCGCTACTTCCAGGTCGCCGACCCGAACGGCGTGGTCTATCAACTGGTGCAATGGGTCGAGGCGCCCAACGAGTGACGCGGGGCGCGGTTAGCACTCTCTCTGCCAGACCACTAGCACTCTAACGGAGCGAGTGCTAATATCCGTTTTGCCAACCCATCCTTACCGTTGAACGGAGGCACCCCTCAATGGCCGCAAAGGCTGCTGCACCCGCCGCGAAGGCGAAGACCAAGCTCATCCCCCTCGCTGACCGCATCGTCATCACCCCGCTGAAGCAGGACGAAGTCACTGCCAGCGGCCTGGTGATCCCCGATACCGTGAAGGAAAAGCCCCAGCAGGGCGAAGTCGTCGCCGTCGGCCCCGGCCGCCTCGATGACAACGGCAAGCGCGTCCCGATCGACGTCGGCGTCGGCGACCGCATCCTCTACGCCAAGTACACGGGCACCGAGATCAAGCTCGATGGCGACGAGTACATCGTCCTCAACGACAAGGACATCCTCGCCAAGCTCGTCGTCTAGCTTCGACGCACGCCACAAGGGCACCCGGGTTCGTCCCCGGCGTGCCCTTTGTTGTCTCCCAAAGGAGTCCCAATGGTTGCGAAGCAACTCGTTTTCGATGAGGTAGCCCGCCGGCGCCTCAGGGACGGCGTCGATGCCCTTGCCGATGCCGTCAAGGTGACGCTCGGCCCCCGGGGCCGGAACGTCGTGATCGATAAGAAATTCGGCGCCCCAGCCATCACGAAGGACGGCGTCACCGTCGCCCGCGAGATTGAGCTCGACGACCCGTTCGAGAACATGGGCGCCCAGCTCGCCAAGCAGGTTGCGACGAAGACGAACGACGTCGCTGGGGACGGCACCACGACCGCGACGGTCCTCGCTCAGGCGCTGGTGCGCGGCGGCATGAAGGTCGTCACTTCTGGCGCGAACCCGATGGTCGTCAAGCGCGGCATCGAAAAGGCCCTCGCGGCCGCCGTCGCGGACCTCCGCGCCCAGGCCCGCCCCGTCCTCTCCAAGGAGCAGATCGAACATGTCGCCGCCATTTCTGGCAACGACAAGGAGATCGGCGCCCTGATCGCAGACGTGATGGAGAAGGTCGGCAAGGACGGCGTCATCACGATCGAAGAGTCTCGTGGCATCAAGTTCGAGACAGAGTTCGTGGACGGCCTCCAGCTCGACCGCGGCTACGTCTCCCCCTATTTCGTCACGAACACCGACCGCATGGAAGCGGTCATCGAAAACCCGTACATCATCGTCACGGACAAGAAGATCTCGGCGGTGCAGGAGATCCTGCCCCTGCTCGAAAAGGTGCTCCAGGTCTCCAAGGACATCGTGATCATCTGTGACGACATCGACGGCGAGGCCCTCGCCACGCTCGTCGTGAACAAGATGCGCGGCACGATCAACGTCCTCGCCTGCAAGGCGCCGAGCTTCGGCGACCGCCGCAAGGCGATGCTCGAAGACCTCGCCTGCCTCACCGGCGGCACGCTCATCACCGAGGACATCGGCCTCAAGCTCGACGGTGCGACGATCGCCGACCTCGGCCGCGCCCGCCGCATCGTCTCCGGCAAAGACGACACCACGATCATCGAGGGCCACGGCACCGATGAGGCGATCCAGGCCCGGATCAAGCAGATCAAGGCCCAGATCGACGACGCGACCAGCGACTTCGACCGCGAGAAGCTCCAGGAGCGCCTCGCGAAGCTTGCTGGCGGCGTCGCCGTCATCAAGGTCGGCGCTGCCACCGAAGTCGAGATGAAGGAGAAGAAGGCCCGCGTGGAGGACGCCCTCAGCGCCACCCGCGCGGCGGTCGACGAGGGCGTTGTCCCCGGCGGCGGCGTCGCCTTCATCCGCGCGCAGGCCGCGCTCGATAAGCTCGCCAAGGAAGTCCCGAATGACGACGAGCGGATGGGCGTCGAGCTTGTCCGGAGCTGCCTGGAAGCCCCGACCGCGCTGATCGCCGAGAACGGCGGTCTCGAAGGCGCGGTCATCGTCAACCGGATCCGCAACCTGAAGGACCCGAATCACGGTTGGGACGCCGAAAACGACCGCTGGGGCGACATGTTCGAACTCGGCATCGTCGACCCGGTGAAGGTGAGCCGCTCGGCGCTGGAAAACGCCGTCAGCATCAGCGCCCTCGTGCTCACGACGGAGACGTTGATCGCGGAGCTCCCGCAGCCGCCGATGGCGGCCCCGCCCCCGCCCGAAGACTACTAAGGGCTACCGGCACCAGAACGAAGAGCGCCCCAGGACGGAAAGTCCTGGGGCGCTTTATTCATGCACTGGTCAGTCTTGCGCTGCCCGGTCGTCCGGCTCGTCGGGGACCGCGTCGTTCGGCCGGTCGACCAGCAGGTGCACCTGGCGCTCGGTCGCCATCTGGCGTCCGCCGAGCGTGACCTGGCTGCCGGCGGCAGCGGCGAGCGTGTCCAGGCCGCAGCGACGCAGGATTGCCGCGCGATCGGCGGCGCGCTCGATGTCGCGGCGGTCTACCACTTTCGAGATCTCGACGGTTACATAGACCTGCCGGGCGTTCTCGCCCCGACCGAGACGCGCGAGATACACGCCATCCACTGCCCGCAGTTGCTGCCAGTCATCATCCGAGAGCTTGCCAGCGTCTCGCGCATCGATGACCGCGTCGATGTCGTACACCGCAACGCGGACGGGTTTGCGGACCATGTCCCAGAGGTGGGAAATGACGTTGAACTTCATCTCGTAACGCCAACCCTCAAGGTTTGCCAACCGGCCGTCGATGTGGTCGAGCCTGCGTTGCGTCTCGGCGGCCGTCTTGGAGAGGCCGGCGACGGCCTCTTGCAGCCCGCCAAGGGCGACGACGACTTCGGCGAGCTTCAACTCAGTCCGGCGTTGAGCTTCGGCGAGCTGGTCGACGCGCGTTGCGAGTTCCTCGACCTTCGCCTCGGTCCGGCGTTGAGCTTCGGCGAGTTCCTCGACTTTGACCTCGGTCCGCTCCTGCGCCTCGGCGATCCGCCTCACAATCAGGGGCAGCGCGCGCATGTCCTCGTCAACTAATTCGCGGCGCGCGGCGTCGCGGAGCTCCGGGTTATCGCGGAGCAACCGGATGAAGTCCTCCACGTCGCGGACGTCGAGTGCCATGATTCGAGCATAGCAGATGCGCCGGCCGCTGTTAGCTCGTCATGCCGCCGAGGCCGACGAGCGCGCGGCCGTGCTCGATTTCGCCCATGTGCCGCAGGCCGTGCTGATAGACCCAGCATTCCAGCGCATCGAGCTTGTGAAACGGGTTGCCCAGCCCGACGACCATCGCCGCAAAGATTTTGTGCATGTTCGGAGGCAGCTGTGGCAGGAGCACCACGGCGAGGTCATCCGCCGTGATCGACGCCATCGCGTCGGTCGTGCGGGCAATGACCGCCTTCTGGTACGCCTTGTAGGCGTCGAAGTCTTCGAAGTGCAGCAGCTCCATGGTCGCGACGCTCTGTTCGCGGCCGAGGTCGTCGACGTTGACGCCAATTTTTGCCGCCCAGCCGCCGCTCTGCCAGATCGGCGCAGTTTTCAGGATAGCCACGCTGATTGCGCTGTCTTGGGAGCGCATGTAGTGGCTGAAACTGAAGGCGAGCGGCAAGACGCCCTCGCGTTCGTGGTGGTTCACTTGGTCGAGGGTGAGGTCCTCGACCGCCATCTCCCAGAGCTGGTTCATGGCGCGGATGCGGTTCTTGAGCGAGGCGACGAACAGTTCGGACATGGGCGAAGCCTACCCCGCCGCGTTAAACCCGTCGCGCGTTGTCTGGCCGTCCTGTTCAATGCGGCGATGACGGCGATGACGGCGCTGCCTGTCCGGGTCGGGATGTTCCTGCCGCGCGGCGAGATCGACGCGGACAAGCGCGAGGTCGCCCGCGTCCTCGACCGCATGCGGCTCGCGGGCATCGACTACGTTGGCGTCGCCCATGTTTCGTTTCACACGGGCTGGGGCCAAGACGGCCTCACCGAGGCGATGGCGCTCGCTGCGCTTAGCGACTTGCCGGTCTACATCGGCGTCTACTTGCTCGCACTGCGCCATCCCGTGGTCACCGCCCGCCAGATCGCGCAGTTCAACCAGCGCGCGCCCGGCAAGCTCATCCTTGGCGTGGGCGTTGGCGGCGAAGACCGTCACGAAGTCGAGATCTGCGGCATTGACCCGAAGACGCGCGGGCGGCGGACAGACGAGTGCATCGAAATCCTCCGCCTCCTGCTCTCGGGCGAGTGGAGCGATTACCAGGGCCGGTTCTACGAGTTCGAACACACCCGGATCATCCCGGGGACGCCGGTCGAGTTGCCGATCATCGTCGGCGGGCGCGACCCCCGTGCCCTGCGACGCGCCGGGGTGCTCGGCGATGGCTGGCTCGGGATCTGGAGCACTCCGGAGAAGTACGCCGAGCGCCGGGCGGAGGTCGAGGCTTATGCCGCGGAGGCGGGACGCACGGATGTCGCTTGGGACCACAGCCTCCAGCCTTGGTGCGGGATCGCGACCACGAAGGCTGCGGCCCGAGAACGCGTCGCCACGGGGATGGAGAACCTCTACCGGATCCCGTTCAAGCGTTTTGAGCGCTTCACGCCCTACGGGACGCCAGCGGAGGTCGCCGCCTTCTTCCGGCCCTATGTCGCGGCCGGCGCGTGCCACTTCAACATGAGCGCGCAAACGGAGACGTGGGAAGAGGCCGTGGAGGGCGTCGCCGAGGTGCGGCGGTTGTTGAAGAGGGAAGCAGATAGGAGTCAGCACCGCGACCGGTAGGAAGCGTCCTTGTTGGCCACGCGACGACCGCCAAGGGCTCGGACTGCGTGCATGTACCTGCAACGCCACGACGGACGCTCCCTACCGGTCGCGGTGCTGATATCGTGGCAACCTGGGAGAGCCGATTGCCTACTTCCTCTCTTGGCGCTGTTATGGAACGTGGCTGCATGGCGACCCCACGCGGCTCCGTAGACAGGGACCATCGCGACTTCGGCGGGCCTATGGCCGAGCCGTCAGCCCGGCGCCAACGCTACATTGAGGATGTACGCCTTAGGGCCGAGCCCTTCCGGATCGCGAGGCCGATGGTCGCCACGCTGGAAGCAGCGATTCGGGAGACAGTGATACTTCGGCGGTGGCAGCTCGCCGCGCTCAACGTCCGCACCAACCACGTGCACGCCGTGGTGTCGGGACCAGTTGGGCCGGAGGTTATTCTGACAGCGTTGAAAGCGAATGCGACCCGGGCGCTGCGGTCGGCCGGCCTTGTTGACCCGGCACGCCCGCTTTGGTCTCGCCATGGGAGCACGCGATATCTCTGGACCGAAGACGACGTGGGGTCGGCCGTGGACTACGTGCTTGAGCGTCAAGGCCCTCCGTTGGGATGAAGGGGCGCGCACCAAAGCGGGACGGTCAGCACCGCGACCGGTTGGGAGCGTCCGTTTCTGCGACGCGACAACCGCCTCTGCGAGCGCGCGAGCAGGTTCGAAGCCCTCGACCGTTGGGGATGCCCCTGAACTGCCACGACGGACGCTCTCTACGGGTCGCGGTGCAGAAAGGATGGGCCTACCATGGGAAGCTCGACCCTCCCTCGAACGGAGCCCAGGCCCATGGAAGTCAGCGGCGACCACCACTTCAAGGCACCCCGTGACCTCGTCTATCAGTGCATGCTCGACCCCAAGGCCCTCCAGGCCTCGATGCCCGGCTGCGAGAAGATGACGCCCATCGGCCCCGACGACTACGACATCGCCGTCGCCGTCGGTATGGCCGCCATCAAAGGCAACTACACGGGCAACGTGAAGGTGAAAGACCAGAAGCCCGGCGAGGGCTACAGGCTCGTCGTCACGGGCTCTGGCAAGCCCGGCAGCGTCCAGGGCGAGGCGACGATGGTCCTCACGGACAAGGACGGCGGCACCTTGGTTAGCTACAAGGGCGAGGTCAAAGCCCAGGGCGCCATCGCCCGCCTCGGCAGCCGGCTCCTCGGCGGCGCCGCCAAGCTCATGATTGGCCAGTTTATGAAGGGCATGGAAAAGCAGGTCGAAGCGAGGTCTTAGTTCCGAGTCCCGAGCGCCGAGTACCGAGCGGCCGGTCGCTGAGCGGCACGTCTTCGGCTCGGAGTGGATCTCGGTACTTGGAACTCGGATCTCGGAACTCGGTACTCGGTACTCGTTATCGCGTAGAATCGCCACGCATTCGCTAGGAGGCTCGCATGGCCGGTACTGTCCCCGTCTCTATCACCGTCAACGGCAAGGTGCGCAAGGGCCAGGTTGAGCCCCGCACGCTCCTCGTCCACTTCCTCCGCGAGCAGCTCCTGCTCACGGGCACCCACATCGGCTGCGATACGACCCAGTGCGGCGCCTGCACGGTGCTGCTCGACGGTACGAGCGCCAAGAGTTGCACGCTCTTCGCGGTCCAGGCGGATGGCTCCGAGATCACGACCATTGAGGGCCTCGCGAAAGACGGCGAGCTGCACCCGGTGCAGGAGGGCTTCTGGGAGGAACACGGCCTCCAGTGTGGCTACTGCACGCCGGGCATGATCCTCTCCGCCGTCAACCTCCTCAACGAGAACCCGCATCCCAGCGAAGCGGAGATCCGTAAGGGCATCGAGGGCAACTTCTGCCGCTGCACCGGTTATCAGCACATCGTCAAAGCCATCCAGTACGCCGCGAACAAGGGGTAATCCTGATATGGCAGCACCTGTGCTTCCGAAGCTAGTCGGCGAGCGCGTCAAGCGCCGCGAAGACCCGCGCCTCATCCAAGGGCGCGCCACCTATGTCGACGACCTCAAGATCGCTGGCATGCTCCACCTCGCCTTCAAGCGGAGTGACATCGCTCACGGCCGGATCACGAGCATCGACACGTCGGCCGCCGAGGCGATGGACGGCGTCGAAGCCGTCTTCACCGGCGCGCAGCTCAAGGAACTCCTGGGGCCGATGCCGATTGGCACACCCTTCCCCTCGCCCGACCACTTCGCGATCGCGCCGGACACGGTCCGCTACGTCGGCGAGCCGATCGCCGTCGTGGTCGCCAGCGACCGCTACATCGCGCGCGACGCCGCTGATGCGATCACGGTGACCTTCGCGACCCTGCCGGCGGCCATCGACCTTGAACGGTCAATGACCGGCCAGCCGGTCCTCATCCATCCTGGGTTCGAAAACAACCTGGCCGTGCCGTACGTCCCCGGCGGGACGGGCGTCGGCGCGGATGGCACGGTGGACAACTCGGCGATCGAGGCCGCGTTCGCGGCGGCCGAAGTCGTCATCTCCCAACGGATGATGAACCACCGGCTCGCCCCGACGGCGATGGAGCCCCGCGGCGTGGTCGCCCACTACGAGCCCGGCAAGGACTTCCTCACCATCTGGTCTTCGACCCAGAACCCGCACATCCTGCGGACGTTCATCGCCGCCATGACCGGCCTCGGCCAGCACCAGGTGCGGGCGGTCGCGCCGGAGGTCGGCGGCGGTTTCGGCTGCAAGATCAACATTTACGGCGAGGAATACACCGCCGCCACTCTCTCGAAGCGCCTCGGCGTCCCGATCAAGTGGATCGAGGACCGCTCCGAAGCGTTCATGGCGACGATCCACGGACGCGACATCCTTTGTTACATCGACATCGCCGCGAAGCGCGACGGCACCGTGCTCGGCATCAAGATGCGGCTGATCGCCGACATTGGCGCCTACAACATGCTCCTGACCGCCGCGATCCCGACGCTGACGATGCTGATGGCGAACGGCACCTACGATGTCCCGGCGATCCGGGTGGAGCTCACCGAGGTCTTCACCAACAAGATGCCGACCGACGCCTACCGCGGTGCTGGGCGCCCGGAGGCTACGTACTTCCTCGAACGCGGCATGGACATGCTTGCCCGCGAGCTTGGCATGGACCCGGCCGACATCCGGCGCAAGAACTTCATCCCCACCGAGAAGTTCCCGTATGCGACGCAGATGGGCGCGATCTATGACTCGGGCGACTACCCGAAGGCGCTCGACCTCGCCCTCGCGAATGCGAACTGGGCGGGTTTGAAGGCCGAGCGCGATGCTGCGAAGGCCCAGGGCCGGCTCGTCGGCCTCGGGCTCGCCTTCTACGTCGAAGTCTGCGGCCTCGGCCCGTCCTCGTCGCTGCCGACGGGCGGCTGGGAGCACGCTGGCGTCACCATCGAGCGCGATGGCCGGATCAACGCCACGACCGGGGCTTCGCCTCACGGCCAGGGCAACGAAACCACCTTCGGCCAGATGCTCGCCGACCAGTTCGGCGTGCCGATTGACCACGTCACCATCCACCACGGCGACACCAGCGTGGTGAAGCAGGGCATCGGCACGTTCGGCTCACGCTCGCAGGCGGTGGGCGGCGCCGCCCTCCACATGGCGGGCAACAAGGTGAAGTCGAAGATGGCCAAATTCGCCGCGGCGATGCTCGATGCGAACGAAGACGACCTCGTCTTCGAAAGCGGCCAGATCTATGTGAAGGGCTCGCCGGGTACCGGCAAGAGCTTCGCCGAGGTCGCCGGCTACGCCTACGTCCCAGTGCCGCTGCCCGCCGGCCTCGAACCCGGCCTCTCTGACGAGGCCTTCTTCGAGCCCGAGAACAACACCTATCCCTTCGGCTGCCACATCGCGATGCTCGAAGTCGATCGGGACACCGGCGAGCCGAAGCTCCTCAAGATGGTCGCCGTCGATGACGCGGGCAACCTCATCAACCCGCTGATCGTCGAGGGCCAGATCCACGGGGGCCTCGCCCAGGGCATCGGACAGGCGATGATCGAAGAGGTCGTCTACGACGAAGACGGCCAGCTGATCACGGGCTCGTTTATGGACTACGCCATCCCGCGGGCCACCGACTTCCCCTGGTTCGAGATGGGCTCGACCGTCACCCCGACGCCCGTCAACCCGCTCGGTGCGAAGGGTGTGGGCGAAGCGGGGACGCTCGGCTCCACGCCGTGCATCGTCAACGCCGCAGTCGACGCCCTCAGCGGCTTCGGCGTGAAGCACATCGACATGATGCTTCGCCCCGAAAAGCTCTGGAAAATCATCAACGGGGTGGCCTAGCCCATGGCTGTACAGTCGCCGCCCCCATATGCGCCGAAGTTCATCGGCGCGCGCATCAAGCGACGCGAAGACCCGCGCCTCATCCAGGGCAAGGCCACCTACGTCGACGACATGAAGCTCCCCGGGATGCTCCACTTGGCGTTCAAGCGGAGCGACCTCCCCCACGCGCGAATCCGGTCCATCGACGTCAGCGCCGCGCTGGCGATGGATGGCGTGGAGGCCGTCTACACCGGCGCCGACCTCGCCGACATCCTGCTGCCGCTGCCCGCCATGGTGCCGTTTCCGGCGCCGCCGCGGCTCCCGATCGCCAAGGACACGGTCCGGTTCGTCGGCGAGCCGTACGCCGTCGTGGTCGCGCGCGACCGGTACATCGCCCGCGACGCTATCGACGCAATCGTCGCCGACTTCGAGCCCCTCGGCGTCGTGATCGACGAAGAGAAGGCGGCCGACCCCGGCCAGCCGCAGCTCCATGAAGGCTTCGCCAACAACATCGTGATCGCGATGCCCTCGGGCACGGGCGTCGACCTCGCCGCGGGCAAAGTCGATGACTCGGCGATCGACGCCGCCTTCGCGCAGGCCGATGTCGTCATCTCGCAGCGGATGATGAACCACCGGCTCGCGCCGACGGCGATCGAGCCTCGCGCCGTCCTCGCGCAATGGGAGGATGGCAAGGGACAGCTCACGGTCTGGGCGGCGACGCAGGCGCCGCACATGTACAAGACAATGGTCTCCGGCTTCTTCAAACTCGGCGAAGACCAGGTCCGGGTGGTCGCGCCGGAAGTCGGCGGCGGCTTCGGCGCGAAGATGATCTATGGCGAGGACTACGTCGCGATCGCCATCACCCGCAAGCTCGGCGTCCCCGTGAAGTGGATCGAAGACCGCTCCGAGGCGTTCCTCACGACCAGCCACGGCCGCGGGATCATTGGCTACCTTGAGCTCGCCGCGAAAAACGATGGCCGGATCCTCGGCCTGCGGGCGAAGTTGCTCGCCGACATCGGCGCCTACGAGGCGCTCGCCTCGGCCGCTCTCCCGACGCTCACCGCCGGGATGCTGAGCGGGGTTTACGACATCCCCGCCATCCGGGCGAACATCGTCGAGGTCTTCACGAACAAGACGCCGACCGACGCCTATCGGGGCGCCGGCCGACCGGAGGGCATCTACTTCGTCGAGCGCGCGGTGGACATGCTCGCCGCGAAGCTCGGGATGGACCCAACGGAGGTCCGCCGCAAGAACTTCATCGCGCCATCCAAGTTCCCGTTCCTCACGCAGGCCGGGAACATGTATGACTCCGGCGAGTACGCCAAGTGCCTCGACCGCGCCCTTGCAAACGCGGGTTGGGAGGCGCTCAAGGCCGAACGGGACGCCGCCCAGGCCGCCGGCCGGCTCGTCGGCCTCGGCATTTCGTTCTACGTTGAAATCTGCGGCATCGGTGGATGGGAGCACGCCAGCGTCACCGTCCAGAAGGACGGCCGCGTCGTCGCCACCACCGGCGCTTCCTCTCACGGCCAGGGCCACGAGACGACCTTCGCCCAGCTCCTCAGCGCCCAACTCGGCGTCCCGATGGAGCTGATCACCATCCAGCACGGCGATACCGCGGTCGCCCGCCATGGCACGGGCACGTTTGGGAGTCGCTCACAGGTCGCCGGCGGCACGGCGATGATGAACGCGGGCGAAAAGGTCCGCTCGAAGATGGCCAAGTTCGCGTCGCACCTGATGGACGCCAACCCGGACGACCTCGAGTTCTTGGACGGCGAAATCCGCGTCAAGGGATCCCCGGGGTCGGGCAAGAGCTTCGCCGAGGTCGCCGGCTTTGCCTATGCAGGCACGGCTGTTGCCCAGGCGGGTGGAAGCTGGCCCGCGGAGCTCGATGCTGGCCTTTCCCAAGAGGCCTTCTGGGAGCCGGGAGGCGCCACCTTCCCATTCGGCTGCCACATCGCGATGGTCGAAGTCGACCGCGAGACGGGCGAGCTTCAGCTCCTCAAGATGCTCGCCGTCGACGACGCGGGGACGATCGTGAACCCGCTGATCGTTGAGGGCCAGGTCCATGGCGGGCTCGCCCAGGGCATCGGCCAAGCGATGATCGAAGAGGTCGTCTATGACGCCGACGGCCAGCCGATCACCGGCTCGTTTATGGACTACGCCATCCCCCGCGCGACCGATTTTCCCTGGTTCGAGCTCGACAACACCGTCACCCGCTCGCCGCACACGCCCTTGGGCACCAAGGGGATCGGCGAGGCCGGTACGATCGGTTCGACCCCCTGCATCGTCAACGCGACCGTCGACGCGCTGCGGGGCTTCGGCGTCGCACACATCGACATGATGCTTCGGCCCGAGAAGCTCTGGGCCATCATCCACGGCACAGGAGGCCAGCAATGATCCCGACCGAGTTCGAATACGAACGCGCCACCTCGCTCGACGACGCCATTGCCCGGCTTCAGGCTGCGGGTGGCGAAGCCAAGCTCCTCGCTGGCGGGCACAGCCTCGTCCCGTTGATGAAGCTTCGCCTCAGCGAGCCTGGCAAGCTGATCGACATCGCCCGCATCCCGATGCTCGCGGGGATCCGCGAGAAGGACGGCAAGGTAGAAGTAGGTTCGACGACGACGCACCACGCAGTCGAGTCTTCGGACCTCCTCAAGCGGCTCGCTCCCGTTGTCGCTGAGGCGGCGGCGGAAATCGGCGACCCCCAGGTACGCAATCGCGGCACGCTCGGCGGCAGCCTCGCCCACAGCGACCCGGCGGCCGATATGCCCGCCGTGATGGTCGCGCTTGACGCGGACATCCACCTCAAGGGCGCCGGTGGTTGGCGGACCGTGAAGGCCGCCGACTTCTTCCAGGGCCTCTTCACCGTCGACCTTGCCGAAGACGAGGTGATCGTCGGCGTCCAATTCGCGCCGGTGCAGTCGGCGGCGTACGCCAAGCTCCACCAGAAGGCCTCCCACTACGCGATTGTCGGCGTCGCTG
>JBJXFX010000003.1:0-4905 GCA_046152925.1 Dehalococcoidia bacterium | reverse complement strand
GCGAAGTCGGGCCGACCGGCCATGGGAACGCCCAACGTGTCGCGGTAGCGTTGTGGGATACCGCTCCGGAGGTTCCCCATGTCCGCTCGCCCCACCCTCGCCGGCGACTACACCCTTCTCCAGGATTTCGTCTGCAAAGAGGCGAGCGTCCGGGTCATCTCCTTGGAGACCGCGACCGAGCAGGTCGACGCCCACACGCACGAGCACAGCGCCCAGATCTACATCGCGCTTGAAGGCGAGGTGCTCGTCGATTGCGATGGGCATCAGGAGATCCTTGAGCCATACCGGCTGTTTTACGTCCCGCGTGGCGCAACCCACGGAGTGCGGGCCGCCTACGGGCCGGCGGTCGTCGCCAACATCTCGGTCCCGCCGCTGCAACCCGACGACCAGGTGCGCGTCCTCACCAGCTAAGCCCTTACCCCGGCGTGCCGCCCGGCTGTTCGCCGAGTAGAGTCCTGCAGTATCGCTCGCTGAGGTGGGACTCGTGCCGGACATCAACGCCAAGGTCCTGGAGCTGCTCAAACGTCAGATCGCCGAGGGCACGCAGCTTGGCGTGCAAGTCGCGGCATACCAACACGGAAAGCCCGTCGTCGATGTCTGCGCCGGGACGATGGGGCCCGGCGACTCCCGGACGATCCAGCCCGACAGCCTTGTGAGTTGCTTCTCCACGACGAAGGGTGTCGCCGCCGTCCTCGTCCACATCCTCGCGGACCAGGGCGTGATCGACTACGACGCGCCCGTGGCCAAGTACTGGCGGGCGTTCGCCCAGAACGGCAAGGCGGCAATCACGGTCGCCCAGGCGATGAGCCATCAGGCCGGCCTGATGACGCCGCGCCTCCCGAACAGCGTCGAGGCGCTGATCGATTGGGACGCCAACCTGAAGTACATCGAAGAGAAGGCGCCCGAATGGGAACCGGGCACCGCGACCGGCTACCACGGCCTCACCTACGCCTGGATCTGCGGAGGCATCATCCAACACGCCACCGGCCGCGACCCGAAAGAGCTGGTGGTCGAACTGATCGCCCGGCCACTCGGGATCGAAGGGGAGCTCTACATCGGCATCCCCGACGACCTCGACCCCGCGCGGCTCACGGAGCTCAACGATTACACCGTGGACGTGAACACGTTGCCGGAGGGCCACCTGGCGCGGCGCTTCGGCCAGCGCGGCAACGCCGGGCGCTTCAACGACATCCGGGTACGGCGGGCCTGTCTGCCTTCGGTGAACGGGCACTTCAGCGCCCGCGCCCTCGCGAAGATGTACGGCGCGCTCGCGAATGGGGGCGAGGTCGATGGCGCCCGGCTCGTCTCGGCTGAACGCATCGCGGCGATCCAGAAGGTCTATTGCGAGCTGCCCGACCGGGCGCTGATGGACAACATCCCGAAGGGCGTGGGCCTTTGGATGGGCGGTTCGCTTGTCACCTCCATCTTCGGGCCCCGCCGGACGGCGTTCGGTCACTCGGGCCTCGGCGGGTCGACGGCCTTCGCCGACCCGGAGTACGGCCTCTCGATCGCGGTGACGAACAACCAGCTCCAGATGGTGCTCCAAGGTGAGGGCCCGACGATGGCGATCGCCAACCTGATCCGTAGCGAGCTTGGCGTGCCAGCGCATTAGGATCGTGGCGTGGGAGGGCTCGACCTTGCTTCAAGTGCCGGAGGATGCCGACCTCGAGTTTCTGCGCCAGGCGTTCGCGTTGGCCGTGGAGAGTGTCGAAGCGGGTGACCAGGGCTTTGGAGCGTTGCTGGCCGCGCCCGACGGGCTGGTGTTGTTGCGAGCTCACCAAACGAGGACGCGCACTGGTGACTGCACGAGCCATGCGGAGACCACTCTTGTGCGCGAGGCGTCAATTCGTTGGCCGCGCGACCTACTGGCTTCGAGCACGCTCTACTCCAGCACCGAGCCCTGCCCGATGTGCGCAGGCTCAATCGGGTGGAGCGGGATCGGGCGTGTTGTCTTCGGCCTGAGCCAGGCGCGGATGTACACGGTGTGGCCCGAGGCTAAGCCGCGGTTCACCGCGATGGGGCTATCCCGGCTGATCCTTGAGAGCCTGAACCCGCCGATTCTCTTGGCAGGCCCGCTCCTGGAGGACGAAGGGCTTGAGGCGCATCGTCTTTGGGCTCGGCTCCATCCAGGCGAGTAGCCGTTGAGTGCGCGGCACACGGACCGCCCGTATCCTCCTCGAAACACGCTCGGAGACCCAACGATCATGCCGAACCTCAAGGCCGCCCTGTTCGATCTCGGCGGCGTCCTTACGTCGTCGCCCGTGATCGCGATCCGCCAGTACGCGATTGCGCGCGGCGTCGACTACTCGATCCTCGGGCCGATGATCGCCGAACCGCAGCTCGCGTGGTCGCGCTGGGAGCGGAGCGAAATCTCCGCTGACCAGTTTATGCTCGACTTCGAACGCGAGGGCTACGATCGCGGAATCACGATCTCGGCCCGCGGCGTCATGGACGCCGCGTTTGGTGGCCAGTCGACCCGCGATGAGGTTGTCGCAGTCGTCCGCCACCTCAAGGGCAAGGTCCGGCTTGGGGCGATCACGAACAACGTCGTGCGTGAAGGATCGCAGCCGCGGGAGACCTCGTATTCGCTCGACGAGCTCTTCGAGGTGGTGATCGAGTCGTCGGTTGTCGGGCTCCGCAAGCCGGACCCGCGGATCTACCAGCTTGCCTGCGAGCGCCTTGGCGTGGTGCCAGAAGAGTGCGTGTTCTTGGACGACATCGGCGCGAACCTGAAGGGCGCCCGCGCGTTGGGGATGACGACGATCAAGGTGAACCCGGACCTGGGGCTGATCGACGAGCTCGAGGCGGCGCTGGGCATCCCCCTGCCGCGGCCGTAGCCGCCGGCGCCAGACGCGGCCGCACTCCATATCGCTGAGCCTGCTTCGTCGCCAGACCCGGTGATACGATGTGCATGTGACGACTCGCCAGGCGATTCACGAGACAATCGACTACCTGCCCGACGATGCCCTGGACCAGGTGGAGGCATTCCTCCGCGAGGTTCAGCTCCAGCGAATCCGTCGAGCATTCGAGAACGCCCCGCCCGAGGACGAGGAACTTCTCCCTCACGAACGTGAGTCGCTGGCGCGAGGCGAGGCGGACATGGACGCGGGCCGCATCATCCACGACGAGGACTTGGACGCGGCTCTGGACGCGCTCACCCGTGCCGGTCGTTGATTGGTCCCAGGCGGCAGTGGATGGACTTTCCCGTGTCCGGCAGACGAGCGCGCGTGACGAAGAGGCTATCCGCCGCCGTGTCCCTAGCAGTGCGCTCGTGTACAGATCGATGCACTTCTGCGGCTCCGGCCGCGCGACCGTGAGGGTGCCCACCATGGCCTGGGGATTCATGACCGACCCGGACTTCCAGAACGAGCTCGACTGGATCGAGACGTTCGTCAAGGAGGAGGTCGAGCCGCTCGAGTTCGTCCTTGAAGCCGCGGCGAACCTCAAGCAGCCGAACTTCGAGAAGCTCGTCCGCCCACTCCAGGCCGAAGTGAAGCGCCGCGGCCTCTGGGCCTGCCACCTCGGGCCGGAGCTCGGCGGCAAAGGCTATGGACAAGTCAAGCTCGCGCTGATGAACGAGATTTTCGGCCGCACCCGCTTCGGGCCTACCGTCTTCGGGGCTCAGGCGCCCGACACCGGCAATTCCGAGATCCTCGCCCACTACGGTACGCCCGAGCAGAAGGAGCGTTATCTCCAGCCGCTGCTCGATAACCAGATCGTCTCCTGCTTTTCGATGACCGAGCCCCAAGGCGGGGCTGACCCCACCCAGTTCCGCACGACGGCGGTTGCTGACGGCGATGACTGGGTCGTCAACGGCTACAAGTGGTTCTCCTCGAACGCGAAGCACGCAAGCTTCTTCATCACGATGGCGGTCACCGACCCGGAGGCCGCGCCTCATCGGCGGATGTCGATGTTCATCATCCCCGCCGAGACGCCGGGCATCGAGATCATCCACAACCTCGGCTTCCATGGCGAAGCGGACCCGAGCCACGCCTACATGCGCTACAACGACGTCCGCATCCCGCGGCAGAACATGCTCGGCGGCCAGGGTGACGCCTTCAAAGTTGCGCAGACCCGGCTGAGCGGCGGCCGCATCCATCACGCGATGCGCACCGTGGCGCAGGCGCAGAAGTGCTTCGACCTGATGTGCGAACGCGCCCTTTCGCGGACGACGAAGGGGGAGATGCTCGGCGAAAAACAGCTCGTCCAGCAGATGATTTCCGATTCCTGGACGCAGCTCCGCCAATTCCGCCTCCTGGTGATCGAGACGGCCTGGCTGATCGACCATCACCAGAACTATTTGAAGGTGCGGAAGAACATCTCGGCGGTGAAGGCGACGATGCCGAAGGTGCTGCACGATGTCGCATCGTGCGCGCTCCAGGTGCATGGCTCGCTCTGCATCTCGACCGACATGCCAGTCACGGACCTGATCATCAACTCGTACCACGTGGGGCTCGCCGATGGCCCGACCGAGGTGCACAAGGTCACCGTCGCGCGCCAGGTCCTGCGCGACTATCAGGGTGCGGACGAGGTGTTCCCGACGGGCTACCGCCCGACCCTGCGTGAGAAGGCGCGCGCCAAGTACGGATTTCTCCGGGGCGAGGCGTAGGCCAACCACGCCGCGTGCGCGTGGCATACTGTCCGAATGGAGAACACGTATCCCGTCGTGGGCGAGGGTGGCGTCCTCGTGATCCCCAAGGCGAACCTGGTGCGCGCTGCGCTGGCCGTCGGCCAGCGATTCTGCGTGGAGAACACGCCGGAGGGCATCCTCATCCGGCCCGTCGACCGCGACCCCGACCAGTGGTGGTTCTGGACGGATGCATGGCAAGCTGGCGAGCGTGAAGCCGACGAGGACATCGCGGCGGGACGATTTACGCGTTTCTTCGACGACGAAGAGTTCATCAA
>JBJXFX010000002.1:0-72523 GCA_046152925.1 Dehalococcoidia bacterium | reverse complement strand
TCTTTCGAGACGCCCATCCGCTCCATGGTCGATTGCAGGAGGCGCTGCACTTCCGGGAGGTCTTGGCGGATGAGGGCGTCGGCCATTTCGAGCTGGGTTTCGATAGCGACGAACCGTTCGCGGCGCTCGGCCTGGTTCTCGGTGAGGAGGATGGTCGCAAGGAGGCGGGCGAAGAGGTTGACCGTCCGGGCGATGCGGACGCGGTCGTCGGGGTGTGGCGGAAAGTCGCCAGTGACGGCGACTTCGAGCGAGGAGCGCTTGTCGGTGGCGACGTACTGTTCTGCCATCGGATCCACGATAGCCCGCGGCGGGAGAACGGGCGACGGGCGTCAGGCAGTGAGGAAGGTGTTTCGCGGCCCGAGCGGTAGCAGGCGGACGCTCCGGGCTTGGAGGTCGAGCTCAATGCCGAGACGCTCCATGGGGAGAGCACCGAGGAGCGGAGCTGCGTCATCCGGTAGCTCCAGGACGTCGACGACAGCATCCCGGCCCTCAAAGCGGCTAACGGCGTTGCGGAAGAGCCTCGCTTCGCGATAGCCAGCGGCGGTATGCACAGGCACGGTTGCCATCTCGCGCAGGCCCAGTTCGGTGACGAGGTGTCTGGCCAGGCAAAGGAGGCTCGCGCCCGTGTCTGCACGGACGCCGCGGAGCTTGAGGGTGCCTTCGCGGCCCGGTGCGAGGCTGCCGTCCTCGGCGCGGTCGAGGTCCTCTGAGTTCACGACATCGAAATCGACGAAGACCTGGCCCATCTCCGCTCCTGCGTCAGTCCGGGGGGATTCGGTCGCGGTGCTCATGACGGGTAGTCTACCACCGGACGAGAGCGCTTCGCGGAAGTGCTATAGTAGAAGGTAGAGGCGTACATAAAGCGCCTCACGTCACCTGGGAGTTGGTCTTTGGCGTTCGCCGACAAGCAAATCAGTTGCCGCGATTGCGGCGTCCACTTCGTGTTCACGGCCGGGGAGCAGGAGTTCTACGCGAACAAGGGGCTCATGAACGAGCCGACGCGCTGCCCGAGCTGTCGCACGGCGCGTCGGGCGAGCCAGAGCTCACTCCAGGAGTCGGACGGCTTCATCCGCTACGGCAACTTCGCGAGCTTCGGCGGCAAGACGCCCCGCCAAATGCACCCTGCGGCCTGCGCGGACTGTGGCCAGATGACGGAGGTCCCGTTCGTGCCCCGCGGCGAGCGGCCCGTGTACTGCAGCGCCTGCTACGCGAAGATTAAGCCGCCGACGCCGCGCGAGGCGCCCGCGACGCGCCCGTAGCCCGGGAACGAACAAGCTCCAAGCCTCGGCGTTGGTGGTCGTCGTCACGATGGCGGTCGGCTTCGGTGGCGCTGTCGCCGTGGTGACTCGCGTGGCGCTCCCTGAACAGTTCCCGGCCGAGAAGAAGTAGCGCCTTCCGCCAGTCCCGGAGACAAAATGAGGCCCGGATGCCGAGTCCCCACGGCATCCGGGCCTCATTGGTTACGGCGGCAAGGGGGGAAGTTGGGGCCGCCGTAAACGCCTTGGTTGGTGGGCCGTTTAGGGCCGCTTCTTGAACTCGACGTCGGCGTAGGGCATGCCGGGCTCGAGCGGGCGGCGGATGACGGCCATCGCGATCTTTCCGAGTTTTCCGAACCGCATCTCCTTGCTCCTTTCTGCCCTGCGGGGCGATGTCTGTAGTTGCTACGGTAGCGCGCGACTGGCCGCCCTTCCATGAACTAGTTCACATTCGGTGTACAATCCGCCAATTCTGGAGCGGGTCTGGAGCAAACGCGATGCCGCGAGAGGTGAAGTCGGACCGCTATTTGGCGGAAGTGCCGCTTTTGGTCCGCCTTGAGTCCGACGATCGCGTGACCCTCGGCGACCACGCGGTCCCGCGACGGTTCCCGATCGGCGCGGAAATCGTGCGCGAAGGCGAGCCTGGCGATTCGATGCACATCGTGACCAAAGGCCGCATCCGGATCGTCGTGACGAACGGCAACGGCGAACAAACTCAGGTCGCGACGCTGTATCCCGGCGAGATCCTCGGCGAAATGGCGCTTTTCGACGGGCTCCCGCGCTCGGCATCGGCGTTCGCGGTGACCGAGACGCGGACGATGCAGTTGACCCGCGAAGCGTTCGTCAGCTGGCTGGACCGGCGGCCCCACGCGGCGATGGCAATCATGGCGACCCTGAGCCAGCGGTTGCGGCGCACGAACCAGACGATCGTGGAGATCCAGACGCTCGACTTGGAACACCGGATCGCGAAGCAGTTGCTGAAGCTCGCCGCGATGCACGACCTGGAGTCCGCGGGCGAGACCGGCCTCCTGAAGCTCGAAGTGACGCAGCAGGAACTCGCCGACGCGGTCGGCGTGAGCCGCGAGAGCGTGAACAAGCAGCTCGGCATCTTCGCGAAGGAAGGCTGGATCCGGGTTTCGCGCGGCGCGATCACGATCGTCGAGCGTGGCGAACTGCGGCGGTATGAGTAGTAATAAGGAAGGCGCGCGGCGGATCCCGCTGGACCTGCTCGCGCTCGAGGTCGCGACCTCGTACACGATGGACGCGGCCGGCGACCTGGAGTCGATTAACGAGTTCCCGCTCCGGCCGGCGCCGCGCGTGTTTCTCGGGCGGACCCGCGAGGGTGACCGTGTCTGGTTCCGCGGGGACGTGGCATCCACGGTGCGCACCCGCGTGCGGGAGCTCGTCGCTACCTTGCCAGCGTGGGCCGGCGGGGCGACCGGCGGCGCGGTCGAGGCGCTCCAGTCGTTGCTTGGAGACGCGAACCGGGCATACGCCGGGCCGAGCTTCGTCTTCTCGCGGCCGCTGTTCCCGGCCGGCGCGATGCAAATCTACCCGTCGCAGGGAGCGCTGCTCCACCCGGAGCTCGTCTCGTGGGCGTTGGAGCTCCGCGAGCGGAAGCCCTGTTTCGCGGTCTTCCAGGCGGGCCAAGCGGTCGCGATCTGTTGCTCGTCGCGCAACGGCCAGCAGGCGGCGGCTGCGGGGGTGGAGACGGTGGCGGCGTTTCGGGGCCGCGGATTCGCCGCGCTGGCGACGGAGGCCTGGGCGGCCGAGGTGCGCAAGGGCGGCCGGATCCCGTTCTATGGCACGACCTGGGAGAACCTGGCCTCGCAGTCCGTGGCGGCGAAGCTCGGCCTGGAGCTTTTCGCCGAGTCCATCCATGTCACCTAGCCGTGCCCTAGCCTTACTCGGTGAAAATTCGCGCGGCACTAACTCCGACGGCCGAGGAGAGGCGAGCGACGGCTCACGCCGCATTAGCCAGCACTCGTGCGCCCGCCGTTCCGCGGTACTCGGGAGCGGTCGCGCAGCCGCCAGTGACGGCGTCTCGCTCACACTTCCTGGGGGGCTGCTGGCGACCGTACCGGAAGCGGCAGCGAGGTCGCGACATGGAGTGCCGCGAACGTTGGGCCCTGGATGGAGGCACCCGTCGCTGACGGCTCTTCGACCGCTCCCGTGTGGTCGCGGTACCGAGGCACGGTAGGGCCTAACGGACGCGTCGGGCATCATCGGCGGGTGAACGCACCGACCGAGACCCGCCTCGCCATCAACGGCGTCGAGATCCAAGTCTACGAATGGCCCGGCTTTGAGCCGGCCGCGTTCCTGGCGCACGCGACGGGGTTCCACGCGCGGTGCTGGGACCAAGTGGTTTCACAGCTCGGCGGGCGGCGCTGCATCGCGATCGATATGCGCGGCCACGGGCTGAGCAGCAAGCCGCCACCACCGTACCGCTGGGTCGATTTCGGCGAAGACACGGCGGAGGTGCTTCGCGTGCTTGGCGTCCGCGGGGCGATTGGCGTTGGCCATTCGAAGGGCGGGTTCGCAGTGACTTGGGCGGCGGCGAAGGTGCCCGAAGCGTTCCGGGCGCTGCTGTTGGTCGACCCCGTCATCTTGCCGAAAGGGGCCTACGGCCGTGAGCAGAATGGTGAGGAGCACTTCGCCGCCCGCCGCCGAAACGAGTGGTCGAGCCCGGAGGAGATGTTCGAGCGGTTCGCCAGCCGGCCCCCGTTTAACCGCTGGAAGCCAGAGGTGCTACGGGACTACTGCCGCTACGGCCTCGTCCCGGCGGCTGCGGGCGATGGTTTCGTGCTCGCCTGCCCGCCGGAAGTCGAAGCCGCGACCTACGCGGGGAGCGCCGGCTCGGGCGCAATCTACGACGCGGTCGCTACGATCGACATTCCGGTGCGCATTCTCCGGGCGCGGCCGCAAGCGGAGGACCCCTCAGCGGGGATGAGCGGCTCGCCGACGAATCCGGAGCTGGCGACGTACTTCCGCAACGCAATCGACCTGCCGGTCTACCATTACACGCACTTCATCCCGATGGAGGACCCGGCATTCGTCGCCCAGGAGATCGAGCGCCTCGCGGCCGTTTAGAAGCGGAGCCGGAACCGCTGCAGCCTACCGGGTCTCGCCCGAGGACGCTCGGCGGCGGCACGGGCGCGTCACGCCTCGCCGGTGAGGAAGCGACGGGGCACCTCGCGGAGCATGAGGTCGATGGTCGCTTGGTCCACACCGCGCGCCTGGAGGTCCGGGACGGCGACCATACTGACGAAGAGGTACCGCGTCGGCCCGCTGGACGCGGGCGCAGGCTTGCCGGTGAGGATCGGCGCCGGGGCGTGGTCGTGCCCGAGCATGAGCTTCGCTGCCCATCCGCGGTCGATGAGCGCTTTCACCGTCTCGTTGCGTTGCTGCCAGACGGCGCGGCCCGGGCCGCCGGGATAGCGGTCCATCGAAAGGTAGACGCCGGTGTTGAGCAGCGTTTCGAGGTAGCCAATGTCCGTCGAGTCGGCGCTGTGGCCGATCGCGACGCGGTCCATCTGGACGCCTTCCTGGGCGAAGATTTCGACTTGGCGGCGGCCGACCTGCTCGGGCGCCCAGTGGTGCGTCGAAATCGGGCAGCCTGTGCGCTTGGAGGCGCGGGCTGCGCCGCGGAGGATGCGTTCGCCTTCAGGCGTGACGCCGCCCACGTCGTTGGCGACCTTGATGCAGCCGGCTTTGACCGCCGTCTCGCCGATGCCGACCTCGATCTCGCGGACGAAGATGTCGGCGATTTCGTCGAGGTCGCGTGTCCAGAAGGAGCGCGGGACGTCGCGCCAGATGCCGGTCGCGACGACGATGTTCATCCCGGAGGCTGCGGCGACTTCGCGGACGTAGCCCACGTCGCGGCCGAGGTCGGGCGTGGTGAGGTCGATGATCGTGGAGACGCCGCCCTGCTTCGCTTCGCTCAGCTCGGCGGTGGCGCGCGCTTTGGTGGCGGGCCAATCGAAGCGCCAGGGGTACCAGTAGTTCTCCTGGCCCATGGCGACGAGGACGTGTTCGTGGCTCAGGGTGACGCCGAGCTTCGACGAATCCACGGGGCCGAGGACGGTTTCGACGGTTGCCATTCGTGGCCTCCCTTTTTCGCTAGCCGCGGTTGACAACGCCAGAGACGCGCTCGGCGTGGACGCGGTTGATGACGCGGCCCGCGGCCTTGAGGCCTGCGACGAAGTTTTCGGGTGGCTGCCAGTTCGGGTCGCCGCGCATCACACGGTTGAGCGTGACGTGCGCAGGGCCGATGCCATCGCCGTCTTCGATCGTGGCGGTGCCTTCGAGGGAGACAAAGCGGTAGGGGGCGCCTTCATCGAGGACGGTGAAGGCGATGCGGTTGTCGTTGCGCAGCGTCTTGGCTTTGAGGCGGTCGGCCGTAGTGCTGAAGGCGAGCGTGTCGCCTTCGCGATAGTAGAAGACGACGGAGTTCGTCGGGCTGCCGTCTTTGCGGAGCGTGGTGGCGGTGCCCCACTTCATCGCCGTGATGAACGCGTCCTGTTCGGGTGTGCCGAGCATGAAGATGCCCCCAGTTGTGGTGGGGGCATCCTACGCGATTCCTTCGCAGTGGGGCCGGGCCCGCTGGCTTGCTTAACGCTTGCCACGGAGACGCGGGTCGAGGGTGTCCCGGAGTGAGTCGCCGAGGAGGTTGAAGGCGAGGACTGTCATGCTCAGGGCGAGGCCCGGGAAGATGGCGATCCAGGGCGCATCGACGAAGAAGTTGCGGGCGTTTCCGCTGAGGTCGGCGCCCCAGGAGGGCGTCCCCAGTTCGACGCCGACGCCGAGGAAGCTCAGGGCCGATTCGGTTAGGATGGCCGCCGGGAGCGAGGTGCTGGTCACGACGATCATGAGGCCCGCGAGGTTTGGCAAGAGGTGGCGGAACATGATCCGCGACTCGCTGGCGCCGATCACGCGTGCCGCGTCGACATAGACCGAGCCGCGCTGTTCGAGCACGGCGCCGCGCATGATCCGGAAGATGGCGGGCGTGAACACGGCGCAAATGGCGATGACGAGGAGGAACTCGCCCCGCGAAAGGATCTGGATGTCCCAGAGCCGCTGGCCGAGCGCTGTGCGCAACGTGAGCGCGAAGAGGATCGCCGGGAAGGCGATCAGGACGTCGGAGATCCGGCCGAAAATGAAGTCGACGATGCCGCCGAAGTAGCCGGCGAGGAGTGCGAGCACCGTGCCACCGACGACGCTGATCGCGACGGTGGCCAGCCCGACTTTGAGCGAGACGCGTCCGCCATAGAGCACACGCGACCAGATGTCTTTGCCCTCGCGGTTGGTGCCAAAGAAGTGGTCCCAGCTTGGGCTGTGGAGGATGTCGGCGCTGAAGCCCTTGGGGTCGGTGGTATTGAGGAGCGGCGCGGCGATCGCCCCAAAGACCATGAGCGAGACGATCACGAAGCCGATCGCGCCGAGGGGTTCGCGCCGGACAAAGCGCTTGATCCAGGCGATCTGGCGCGACGACCGGCGGAATTCAGGGCCGGCGACGGCGGGCGAGGTTGCGGTTGCTTGTGCCATTGGCTAGTACCGGATCCGCGGGTCGACCACGGTGTAGAGGAGGTCGATCAACAAGTTGATGAGGACGAACATGAGGGCGAACACCATGCTCACGCCCAGGACCATCGTGTAGTCGACGTTGAACACTGCTTCGTAGGTGAGCAGCCCAATGCCGGGGATGGCGAAGAGCTGCTCGGCGACGACAGACCCGCCGAGCACCGCGCCGAGCTGGAGGCCGATAACGGTCAGCAGCGTGACCATCGAACTACGGAACACGTGGCGCAACACCACGACGCGCTCGCGCAGGCCCTTGGCGCGGGCGGTCCGAACGTGGTCCGAATAGAGGGTCTCCATCATCGACGAGCGGACGATGCGGGCGACGTAGGCCGCGCTGGATACGGCGAGCACCAGTGCCGGCCAGATCACGATCTTGAGGTTTTCGATCGGGTCCTCCGTGAACTTCACGAATCCACCGTCATGCAGGGGCGTCCATCGCCACCAAATCACGGGGAGGATGAGGAGGAGCGTACCCATCCAAAAGCCGGGGATAGAGATGCCGGCGATGGTCACTATCCTCATTAGGTAGTCGATCCAGGTGCCCGCCTTCACTGCGGAGAGGATCCCGACGGGGATGCCGATCAGCGTCGTGAGGAGGATAGTGAGGAGGCCGATTTCGAGCGTGTTTGGCAGGCGATCCCAGATCTGGTCGCCGATCGAGCGACGGGACTTGAGGGAGGTGCCGAAGTCACCCTGAATCGCACCACCGGCCCAATCGAGGTATTGGACGATTGCCGGTCGATCGAGGCCGAGGTCCTTCTCGAGGTTTTCGAGCGCGTCCTTGTTCTGGTCGGGAGAGACGAGGCCGAAGTTGGCGAGCGCGGCATCGCCGGGCTGAAGGTAGAGGAGCCAGAAGAGCAGCGCCGACATGCCAAGGAGCATGAACGGCACAGCGATGAGGCGCCGGACGATATATCTCCACATAACGGCCTCCCGTGAAAGAAGGAAGGGGGTGGCAGAAGCCACCCCCCTTCGTTGGTTTCGAGGCTGGTTAGCCCTTGAGCCAGAGATTGTGGTTGCGGATGCCGAGGCCCTTGAGGTAGTCGTTTTCGAGCACGCCTTGGAGGCGGCTGTTGTAGGCGAGGTAGCTCTTGCCGGCCGCCGGGAAGACGAAGCCGGGCTGGATCGCATCGAGGTAGGCCTTTTGGAGGTCGGCAACCTTCTGCTTGCGCTTGGCGGGGTCGATCTCTTCGGACTGCGCTTGGACGAAGGCCTGAAGCTTCTTCGCGTCTTCCTGGACCTGGGGCGACCCAGCCTGGTCCATCGCGAAGCTCCAGGAGACGCCCGCGAAGGCGCCTGGGGCCATGAGGTTCATGTTGCCGCCCTCAACCGTCGAGGTGAAGCCGGTGGGGACCAAGAACAGCTCCCACTGCTTCTGCGGCTCGCGGGCGCGGGCGACCCAGGTCGTCGTGTCGTGTTGCAGGAGCTCGACCTTGACGCCGAGGTTCGGTTCGAGCTGGCTCTTGAGGAAGTCGGCGTACTGCGTCGAAATCGGGGCCTGGTTGAGTTCGATCCGGATCGTCTGGAAGGGCTTACCGGCTGCTTCCCAGAGCTTCTTGGCGTTGCCCGGGTCGAACTTCCGGTAGCTCTTGAGGGTCGCCTGGTCCAGCACGAAGCCGGAGAGCGCGACGCCGACGGGGCCATCGTAGACGGCGCTGCCGGCGTAGATCGTCGCGATCAGTGCGTCGTAGTTGATCGCTTCCGAGATCGCCTGGCGGGCGCGCTTGTCGGTGAAGCGGACGTTGTCGAAGGCGACGAACATACCGGTGCCGATGGGGTCGACTTCTTTCGCCGTGACCCCGTTCTTGCCCTTGAGCGAGTCGAACTCGAGCCTGTCGTTGATGGTGACGCCGAGCTGCGGGTAAATGTCGAGGTTGCCCGCGAGGAAGGCCGACTTGGCCGCGGCGGCATCGACGATGATCGAGGTCTCCCACGAGTCGATGAAGGGGCTGTCGGGGCTGAAGAGGGCGTTGGCCGCCTCGCGCTTGTAGTAGTTGGCGAAGCGGCTGACCTTGGTGCCGGTCGCGTCGCGCTTGTCGAGTTTATAGGGGCCGGCGCCGGCGTCCTCGTTCTGGACGTTCTTCTTGTCGCTGGCTTCGACCTGCTTCTTGTTGACGATGCCATAGGCGGTGCTGGACATGAGCACGGGCGCCGAGGCCGTCGGGGCGTTGAGCGTGACGACCACCGTGGTGGCGTCCGGCGCGGTAGCTGACTTAATGAAGCCCCAGTTGGCAGCATTCACCTGGCTGCCCTGGTTCTTCAGGAGATCCGGGAAGCGCGACCAGCTATACGCCACGTCTTCGGCGGTGAGTGGGTCGCCGTTGTGGAACTTCATGCCCTGGCGGATGGTGAAGCGGATCGTCGTGGCGTCCGGCGTTTCCATCTTGGTCGCGGCGTCGAGCACGAACTCGTTCTTCGAGACCTGGTAGACGTGTGTCCAGTTGTAGAGGCTGGGCAGGAACTCCAGGTTGTTGACGACTTTGAGGCCCGGGTCGAGGCCTTCGTCGACCTGAGGCTTGGCGAGCTTGAGCGTGCCGCCCTTGACGGGTGCGTTGGCGGCCGCGGTGGTGGCGGCCGCCGTGCCGGTCGCGGCGGCAGTGCCAGTGGCGGCGGCTGTGGTTGCCGCCGCTGTCGGGCTGCCTTCCTCGTCGTCGTCATCGCCGCAGCCAGCGAGGAGCGCGGCCGTGCCGACTGCCGCGACGCCGGAACCCGCGACGAACCGCCGCCGGCTCATCCGGCCCGCTGTGCGCAGCCAATAGTTGTCCCTGTCTGCCATGTGTCCCTCCGTGGTGGTCCCGAATCTCAAGCGTGTCCACGGCTGGCTGACTGGCCAACCGGATCGCGATCGGGTGCATTCAACACTACGCCAGGGGGGTTGGCAAGGATGTGGGCGTTCGGCCCCGCTTAGCGGACCCCCCGGAGGCGCGGGTCGAGCGTATCGCGCAGCGAGTCGCCCAGCAGGTTGAAGGCGAGGACGGCGAGGCTGAGCGCGATGCCGGGGAAGACCGGGAGCCACCAATACGTCCGGAAGAGCGTCCGGTTTTGGCCGCCGAGGTCCGCGCCCCACGAGGCCGCGCCGGGCTCGAGGCCGAGCCCGAGGAACGAGAGCCCAGCCTCGGCAGCAATCGCCGCCGGCAGCGTTGCAGTCGCGACGATGATCAGGAGCGGGGCGAGGTTCGGGAGGATGTGGGCGAACATGATCCGCCATTCACTCGCGCCGATCACGCGGGCCGATTCAATGTACGGCCGCGACCGCTCTTGCAAGACGTTCCCGCGCAGGATTCGGGCGATGATCGGCACGAAGCCGATGCTGATCGCGATGATCAACGTCCGGACGCCACGGGCTTCCAGGCCGGGGATGTCGTTCGCGGACGTCTGGATGACGAGCGCCCAGAGGATCGCTGGCAGGCAGATCAGAATGTCGATCGCCCGGGAGATGATCATGTCCACAATGCCGCCGAGGAAGCCCGCGAGCAGCGCCAAGACTGTCGCGACGACGAGGCTGACCGCCACGGCGCCGACCCCGATCTGGAGTGCGGGTCGCGCCCCATAAACGACGCGCGACCAGACATCCTGTCCCTGGCGGTTCGTGCCCAGCCAGTGGTCGCTGCCCGGGGAAGCGAGGATGTCCTGACCGAACTCCGTGGGGTCTTCGGTGTTCACTTGTGCGGCGAAGACGGCGAGGAAGAGCATGCCCAGGATGATGACCAGGGCTGCCGTGCCGAGCGGCTGCGTGCGGATGAAGCGGAGGATGCCGCGGCGCCAGCGGGCGGCGAAGCTGCGGCCGGAATCCCAGACGAATGCGCCTTCGAGCTCAGTAGTGGGGGTTTGCGCTGCCACGGTGGGCCTCCTTAGTACCGGATCCGCGGGTCGACCCACGCGTAGAGCACGTCGGTTACCAGGGTGATGGCGACGAACCAGATGGCGAAGACGACGGTCACGCCCTGGACGATCTGGTAATCGCGGTTGCTGACGGCGAAGACGAGCCAGGCGCCCATGCCCGGGATGCCGAAAATCGTCTCGAGCACGACGGACCCGCCGAGCACGGCCGCGAACTGGAGGCCGACGACGGTGAGGAGCGTGAGCATTGAGTTGCGGAGCACGTGGCGGAAGATGACGACGCGTTCCCAGAGCCCCTTCGCCCGCGCGGTGCGGACGAAGTCGCTGCTCATCGTTTCCAGCATCGCGGAACGCGTGAAGCGCGCGATGTAGGCCGCGCCGCCGATGGAGAGGATCAGCGCTGGAAGTGCGAGCAGCCGGAGGTGCTTGATTGGGTCTCCCCAGCCGACGAAGTCATCCAACGGCGTCCAGCCCCACCAGATCACCGGCATGAAAATGACGAGCGTGGCGACCCAGAAGCTGGGTATCGAGAGGCCGAGGATGGCGAGGAAGCGTAAGGCGTAGTCGATCGGTTTTCCTGCTCTGACGGCCGAGATGATCCCGATGGGGATGCCGATGATCAGGGTAAAGAAGATCGTCAGGATGCCGACTTGGAGGGTGTTCCAAACGCGGTCGCGAAGTTCGGGCGAGACATCCTGGCGGGTCGACGTCGAGAGGCCGAAGTCCCCGCGGATGGCGTCCCGGAACCAGATCCAATACTGCTCGGGCTTGGACTTATCGAGGCCGAGCTCGCGGCGGACTTGGTCGAAGCAGCTATCGCATTGAGCTCCGGCGGCGCCGAGGCGGGCGACGGCGGCATCGCCTGGCAGCGCCCGGATCATGAAGAAGGTGATCACGGAGACGGCGAAGACAAGGAACGGAAAGAGCATGACGCGGCGCAGGACGTAGTTGCGCATCGTGTCCCCCCCAAATGGTCAGCGGCCCCGCCTCCAGAGTTGGAGGCGGGGCCGGTTGTGTGCGGGCCGACCGCTGGTTAGGCGAGCGAGAGGTTGTGGACCCGGTAGGCCCCGCTGCCGGCGTTGCCGTAGGGGAATTCCTTCTCCGGGTAGTTCTTCAGCTTGTTGCTGTGAGCGGCGTACTGGAACTGCGCGACGGGCATCGGGAGCGCCGGGCGGAACTCCTTGAGGAAGTAGGTCTGCATGTCCTTGAGCAGCTGCTTCCGCTTGGCCGGGTCCAGCTCCTGGGCCTGCTGGTTGAACTTGTCGAGCGCCGTCTTCGCGAAGTCGGCGTTCTCCTTCGTCTGCGAGTCGAGGCGCTGGTTGCCGAAGATCGCCCCGTAGCCGGTCGGGATGTAGAAGGTGAGCGCGTTGTAGTCCGGGATGGTGACGAGCGAGAACTCGCTTGCGACGAAGATCTCCCACTGCTTGTCCCGCGCGGTGGCGATAGAGACATAAGCGGCGAGGTCCGCCGGCGAGACGGTCACTTTGACGCCGAGGTTCGCCTCGATCTCGCGCTTCAGGAAGTCGACGTTCGTCGAGGGAGCGAAGGTCGCGGCGATCGTCCGGAGGCCGTTGGGGAAGACCGTGTTGCCGTTGCCCTCGGCCCAGAGCTGCTTGGCGCGGGCGGGGTCGAACTTCTGGAGGTCCTTGAGCTCCGCCTGAGTGAGGACCGAATCGAAGATCGGGCCGACCGGCGAGCCAAGCTGGCCTTCGCCGAGGTGGATGCTCTGGATGTACTTGTTCCGGTCGATCGAGAGGGAGAGGGCTTCGCGAAGCTTGGGGTGGGCAGCCCACTTTTCGTTGTCGAGCTGCATCTGGAGGTTGCCCGGGAACGTCGCCTTGACGACGCTGACGTTCTTATTGGACTTGAATTCCTCGGCCTTGAGCTTGTCGACAGCCTGGGTGTAGATGTGCGTGTCGCCAGCGAGGAAGCGCGCTTCGACGGCCGCGAGGTCCTGAATGATGACCTCGTCCCAAACGTCGATGTAGGGGCCGTCTTCGACGAACGTGCCGACCGCTGGTGAATGCTTGTAGTAGTTCGGGTTGCGCTCGTAGCGGGTGCCCGAGCTGTCGCGCTTGGTCATGACGTACGGGCCGGCGCCGGCGTTCATCACGTCGCTGAGCTTGCCGCCGTTGGCTTCGACGAGCTCCTTGGCGACTACGGCGAAGGCGCTCGATCCCATCGTGGGGATGGCCGACGCATAGGGCGCCTTGAGCTTGATCTTGAGCGTGCGCTCGTCGGGCGTTTCGAAGGAGTCCATCCAGTTCCACTGGAGGCCGTTCACTTCGGAGCCGAAGTTTTTGAGCGTGCCGGGGAAGCGGCCGTAGCTGAAGGCGACGTCGGCGGCGGTGAGGGCGCGGCCGTTGGCGACCTGCGGGGCGAACTTCAGGCCGGGCCGGAGCGTGAAGACCATCGTGGTCGGGTCGGCCTGCTCGAACTTCTCAGCGAGGTCCAAGTAGAACTTATTCTCGCTGAGGTTGTACTGAAGGATGTGGCTATACGCCTTGGCCGGGTGGAGTGGGTTGGTGACGGTGATCGCCGGGTCGAGGCCGGTATCGGGCGAGGCCTTGCTCGTGATGATCGTGCCGCCGCGCTTGCCGGCCGAGGCCGCCGCCGTGGTGCTTGCCGCTTGCGGCGTCCCGGTGGAGGCGCTGGTCGCCTGCGTGCCGCCCGTCGATGGGGTGGCCTCGCCACCGTCGTCGTCGTCATCGCCGCAGCCGGCGAGGACAGCGGCCGAACCGGCGGCGAGGACGCCCGAACCATAGAGGAACCGCCGGCGGCTGAGGCCGCTCGCGCGGGCGCGCGTCCAGTAGTTGTCTCGTGGATCCATCTCGTATCCCCCTGCATGTCGGGCCTGGGCCAACCGAATGAATCATTGGCTGGTCGGCCAAGCGCCCGCATTCAACACTACGTGCGCGTCGATTGCAAGGATTGAACGCATTGATGGACGGGCGAGCTAGCGGACTCCTCGGAGGCGCGGGTCGAGCGTGTCTCGCAGCGAATCGCCGAGCAGGTTGAAGGCGAGCACCGTGAGGCTGAGGGCCGCGCCCGGGAAGATGGCCATCCACCAGGCGATCTGGAAGAACTGGCGCGAATCGCCGCTCAAGTCTCCACCCCAACTCGGTTCGCCGAGCGCAACGCCGATGCCGAGGAAGCTGAGGCCCGATTCCGTGAGGATCGCCGCGGGTAAGGTGGAGCTCGCCGTGATGATCGCGATGCCCATCAGGTTCGGCAGGATGTGCCGGAAGATGATCCGCCACTCCGTCGCCCCGAGGACGCGCGCGGCCTCCACATATTGGGCCCCCCGTTGTTGGAGGACGGCGCCACGCATGATCCGCATGATCAGCGGGGTGAATATGATCGATATCGCAACCACGACGGTGGTTAATCCCTTCCCGAGCGCGGTCGCTAAGGTGAGGGCAAAGAGGATGCTGGGGAACGCGATCAGGACATCGGCGATCCGGCTGATGACCTGGTCGGCGAGGCCGCCGAAGTAGCCAGCGACGAGGGCGAGGACCGTGCCGCCGATGACGCTGAGGAGGACCGTGAAGAGGCCGACCTGGAGCGAGACACGGGCGCCATAGAGGATCCGGGCGTAAACATCTTTGCCCTGCCGCGTCGTGCCGAAATAGTGTTCCGACGACGGGGCCTGCAGGATGTCCGTGCTGGTTGCCACCGGGTCCTTGGAGGTCAAGGTGCTCGCGAAGATGGCGGCGAGCACGATCAGCAGGATGATCACCGCGCCTAGCACGCCAAGCGGCTGGGTCCGGATGAAGCGCATGAGCCAGCGGAGCTGGCGTTGGGCCAGGCTCGGCGCCGGAGCGTAGATGGGAGAGGCTACGGTTGTCGCTTGTGCCATGGCGTTAGTACCTAATCCGCGGGTCGACGTAGGCGTAGAGGACGTCGACCACGAGTTGAACGAGGATGAAGAGGGTCGCGAAGACCATGATCACGGCGAGCGTCTGACGGTAGTCTTGCTTGTTGACCGCCTGGAGGACGAGCGAGCCCATGCCCGGGATCCCGTAGATCTGCTCGACAAGCACCGACCCGCCAAGCGCGGCGCCGAACTGGATGCCGATCAACGTGAGCAGGGTGACTAGCGAGGCGCGCAAGACGTGGCGGATAACCACGGCTCGCTCTTGCAGGCCCTTGGACCGCGCCGTGCGGACGTGGTCGGAGTAGAGGGTCTCCAGCATGCTCGAACGAAGGAGGCGCGCCACATAGGCAGCGCTCGAGACCGCGATCGTCAGTGCTGGCCAGAAGTAGATGCGCACGTTGGTGATCGGGTCCTGGAAGAAGCCGGGCTGGTCGCGCGCGAACGGCGTCCACCCCCACCAAATGCTCGGGAGGAGGACGATCAGCGTCCCGAGCCAGAAGACTGGGATCGAGAGGCCGAAGATCGTCACGAACCGGAGGAGATAATCGACGATCGTGCCCTGTTTCACGGCGGAGAAGACGCCGACAGGGATGCCGATCAGGAGCGTCAGCACGATTGTGAAGATGCCTAGTTCGAGCGTCTTGGGGAACGCCTGTTGGATCTCCGGGCCGATCGGGTCGTTGGTCCCGAGGGTGCGGCCGAAGTCGAATTGGATGGCGCCCCAGAGCCACTCGCCGTACTGCGCGATCCAGGGCCGGTCCAGGCCGAGGTCTTCGCGGACGCGGTCCAGGCATTCCTGGCACGAGCCCGTCGCCCCGATCTTGAGGAGGGCGGCATCGCCCGGCTGCACCTGCAAGAGAATGAACAGCAGGATCGACATCGCCAGGAGCATGAACGGGATGAGGAGCAGCCTGCGGATGATGTAGTTCCGCATGCGAAAGACCTCCGCCGGAAGTGATTCGGGCGCCAGGGGTTAAGCCCTGGCGCCCGAGGGGTGGTATGCCGGAGGCCCGGTTAGGCCTTGAGCCAGAGCGACTGGTAGCGGGCGACGAGGCCGAGGTTCGCATCCTTGAACGGCACGTTCTGGACGCGCTTGTTGTAGATGACGAAGTCGTTCTCAGCGACCGGGAGGGAGATGCCGCCCCAGTAGCCCTTCATGATGAAGCGCTCGAGCTCGTGCATCTTCTGCTCGCGTTCCTTCGGGTCGAGAGCGGCGGCCTGGGCGTCGTAGAGCTTCACAGCTTGCTCGGCCGCGGCCTTGGTCTCCGGATGCGGGTGGTCCAGCTTCCAGTTCGAGGTGTTCGAGCCGAAGGCCGTCGGCATGACGCCGGCGAGCGCGTTGTACTCCGGCAGGAATTGGACCTGCGGGAAGAAGCTCACGAAGATCTCCCAGTCCTTGCGGCCCACCTTGGTGGCCCCTTGGACGAAGGTGCCGATGTCCGAGGCGTTGACGTCCACGGTGACGCCGAGGTTCTTCTGCAGCTGGCCCTTGATGAAGTCGGTGGAGTCGGCGAGGAGCTTGAGCACGGTCGGCGTGATCATCCGGATGGTGTTGTTGAACGGCTTGCCAGCCGCTTCCCAGAGCTTCTTCGCTTCCGCCGGGTTGAACGGGTGCAGCTCTTTGGCTTCTTTCGGGTCAAGCGCGAGCGGCCCGAAGCCGCCGCTGACGTGGCCCTGGTAGCGGCCTTCGCCAGCGAACAGCGTGGCGATGAACTCGTCGTAGTTGATCGCCATGGCGATGGCCTGGCGGACGCGCGGGTCGGTCAGCGCGAGCATGTCCTGGAAGAGGAGGAGCTGGCCGAACGACTTGATTTTCTCGGCGACGAACTTGCTGTCCTTCTGGTACTCCGGGAAGCTCAACCGGTCGACGGGCACGGAACCCTGGTTGAGGAAGTCCGTCTGGCCATCAAGGAAGGCAGCCTTGGTAGCGGCTGCGTCCACGATGATCCGCTCTTCGATCTTGTCGATGAAGACCTCGGCGGGGAAGCCGTCGTTCGGAGCCGACCGCTTGAAGTACTTCGGGTTGCGCTCGAGCGTGATTCCGGTGGCGTCGCGCTTGGTAAGGAGGTAGGGGCCGGAGCCGGCGGTCACGTTGTCGATGACGCCGCCTTCCTTCTCGACGACTTCCTTGCCGACGATCGCGAACGGGTTGCGCGAGCCGAGGGCGATGAAGCGCGAGGCGAAGGGGATGCGCTGCTTGATCCGGGCGGTGTACTTGTCCACGACTTCGACACTCTGGATCCAGTCGAAGACGATCTCGGGCGAGTTGCCGCCTTTTTCCTTGCGAATAGCCGGGATGCGGTCGATCGAGAACTTGAGGTCGTCGGCCGTCATTTCGCGGCCGTTGGCCACGTTGTCGTGGAAGTTGATGCCCTTGTTGAGCGTGACGATCATCGTCAGGGCGTCGGGCGTCTCGATCTTCTCGGCCGCATCAAGCAGCACCTTGCCGTCGGACGTGCGGTAGACGTGTGTCCAGCTGTAGGTCTTGCTCTGAATCCAGTCCTGGTTGACGACGCGGCCGGCCGGATCCAGGCCGTCGTCTTTCTCGCTCTTGCTAAGGCGCAGCGTGCCGCCCTTGACGCCGGCTGCCGCCGCCGCGGTGGTGGCAGCAGCGGTTGCCGAGGCGGTTGCGGTGTTGCCACCGCTTGCGGCGGTCGTCGCGGCGCTAGTTGGCGAACTGCCGCTGTCTTCGTCGTCGTCATCGCCGCAGCCGGCGAGGATCGCGGCCGAGCCCACGGCAGCGACGCCGCCGCCGTAGAGGAAGCGCCGCCGTCCCGTGCGGCTCCTCAGCCAGTAGTTGTCCTTGTGTTCCACTGTGGTCCCCCTGCAAGTTGCCGCCTGGCGTTATCGCCAGTAAAGGCGGTGTCATTGAACAGTACGTTTCACTGGATTGCAACGATTGGTAGCATCAATCAAACAACCTAGGAACTGGCAATTGCCGCGAGGTGCATTTTGGCCGGATATTCAGGGGCACCGTTGCCGAAGAAGCTCGGCGTGAAGGAAGGCTCACGTGTCGCCATGCTCGGGGGGCCGAGCGCCGTCGCTGCGGAGGTCGCCGCCGCCGGTGGCGTGGCGGCGCCGGTCGCCGAGGGCGGAATCGACGTGATCGTCTGGTTCGTGACCGAGCGCGTGGAGCTTGAGGCGGGCTTCCTCGAATTTGGCAGGGCGCTCCAGCCGGCCGGCGGCCTCTGGGTCGCCTGGCCAAAACGGGCGAGCAAGCTCCCGACCGATATCACGGAGGACGTGATCCGCGAGGTCTGCCTTCCCTCGGGGCTCGTCGACAACAAGGTCTGCGCGATCGACGCGACCTGGTCGGGCCTCCGCCTCGTTTGGCGGAAGGAGCTTCGACCGTAAAAGGCGTGATGCGAGTCATCCGTAATTTGCTGGTCACCCAAGAGTCGTAGGATGGAGAGGCCGGCCGCCTTCAGCGGGCGCAGATTGGCCGGCAGAGGTGACTAGCTGTGAAAGAGAAGTTGATCGAACTGGTCGTCGAAAAGGCCGGCATTCCGGCGGCTGCGGCGTCGGCCGCGGTCGACACGGTCTTCGGGTTCTTGAAGGAGAACCCGGACGAGATCCGCGGGTTGCTCGGCGGCGATGATGACGGTGGCATCATGGACGACGTGAAAGAGAAGCTTGGCGGCCTCTTTGGCCGCAAGAAGGACAACGACTAACAGCCGCCACGCCGCGCACGGAACGCGACGGGCGCCATCTCACGATGGCGCCCGTCTTGGTTTCGATTCGGCTGGAGCGGGAATCCGAGCGCTAACTGTGGCTGAGCTTCTCGTCGAGGTCGCGGACGCGGCGCGACATGACGCCGAGCATCTCGATGGCGAGGTCGGCGTTATTCCGGAGCTCTGCGAGAAAGTCGGAGCGCATGATCGCGAGGCATTCGGTGTCGGAGACGGCCTTGACGGTGGCGCTGCGGCGGTGGTTATCGAGCAGGGCCATCTCGCCGAAGAAGCCACCGTCGTCCATCGTGGCGAGGTGGGAACCGGCGCGGGAGATATCGACCTTCCCGCTGGTCACGAGGAAGAAGCCGACGCCCTCTTCGCCTTCTTTGAAAATCGTGTCGCCCGCGCGGAAAGAGCGCTGCCGGGCGAACTTGGCAATGCGGTCGAGGGACTTCTTGTTCAAGTCCTGGAACATCGGCACACGGGCCAGCGACTCTTCCAACGAGCTCATGGGAAACCTCCGCCATAAGTGGGACGCGCCGGATTGTAGCTAGCCGGTGGCCCCCGTTACAAGCAGTACCGGTCCGTTTGCCCAACTTAAGGCCGGAACGTCCAGGCCATGCGCCCTGGGCGCCGCGCTGGGGCGACGAGGTTCGCCCAACGGCAGAGGATGGAGCGCGTCTCCCGCGGGTCGATGACTTCCTCGATTTCGAACACTTCGGCGCTGCGGAAGGGGCTGCGGTAGCGGTTGAGGCGGTCGCGGATCTTGGCGATGGCGTCCGGCCTTGCGTCTTCGGGGAGTTCGTTGAGCTCGGCCTTATAGGCGACTTCGAGCCCGCCTTCGATCGGCAGGGAACCCCAGTCGCCCGATGGCCAGCTATACCGGAAGTGGGTGCTGCCGGGCTTCCGGTTGGCCGCCCCGGCGACGCCGAACGCTTTGCGGATGACGATGCAACAGAACGGCGACGTCGATTGGCCGAGCGCGGCCAGGGCCAACGCGCCGGCACGGATGGTGCCGGACTCTTCGGACTGCTTGCCGATGAGGAAGCCTGGGCAATCTTCGAGGTGGATGAACGGCAGGTGGAAGGTCGAGGCCAGGTCCAAGAAGCGGGCGACCTTCTTCGAGGCGTCGGCGGTCCAGGCGCCCCCATAGATGTACGGGTCTTCGGCCATGAGCGCGACGGGCCAGCCATCGAGCCTCGCGAACCCCGTAATCACCGAGCGGCCCCAGTTGCGCCCCATCTCGAAGAACGAGCCGCTATCGACAACGGCGTTGATCACGTCGCGCATCTTGTAGGCGCGCTTCGGGTCCCGCGGCACGATCGAGAGCAGGCGCTCCTCGCGGCGGGCGGGGTCATCGGTGATGGGGCCGCGCGCGGGGAGTTCGTCGACGTTCTGGGGGAGATACGAAAGGAAGCGCCGCGCACGGTCGAAGGCCTCGGCCTCGGTGGTCACCATGTCGTCGATGCTGCCGTTGGCGGTGTGGATCCGGGCGTGGCCCAGCTCTTCTTTGCTGACGTCGCCGAGCGTCGCCTGCTCGACGAGGGCGGGGCCCGCGATCATCATCTGGGCCGTTTCGGCGACGATCACGGAGTAATGCGCGGTGGCCACGCGCGCCGCTCCGATCCCCGCGACGGAGCCGAGCGCGAGGGCGACCGACGGGGCGACACCGAGATGGCCCACGACCGTCTCCCAGTCTTGGACGCCGGGGATGAGCGTGCGCCCTTTCAACTCTATGGACTTCACGGATCCGCCCCCGCCCATGCCGTCGACGAGGCGGACGTGCGGCAAGCGGAGCTCGAGGGCGATCCGCTCGGCGAACTGGCGCTTGCCGGGGATCGTGGCTTCCGAAGAGCCGCCACGGATGGTGAAGTCGTCGCCACTGACCATGACGGGCCGCCCATCGACATCGGCGACGCCGCAGAGGAAGTTCGCGGCCATGAACTCGACGAGTGTGCCGTTGTCGTCGTAGCGGCCGACGCCGGAGGTGCTGCCGACCTCTTGAAAGCTGCCCGGGTCGCAGAAGGCGTCGAACCGCTCGCGGATGGTGAGCTTGCCGGCGGCATGCTGGCGCGCGATGCGGTCGTGGCCGCCCATCTGGGCGGCGAGGCCCTGGCGGTGGTGGAGCTCGTCGACTTCGGGTTGCCAGGTCATGTTCGCGCCTCCTGCTGGTGCGCGGATTGTGGAGGGCGCTGGCACGGCGGACAACCGATGGATGAGCGGCCCTCTGGTCACCTATCCACCGGTTCGTCACCTCCCGTCCCCGGTTCGGGAGGCCTGTTTCGCGCGAACTTCATAGTGCAAACGGTGAAGGCGCGCACACATGCTATCGGACCAATGACGTGATACTCCGGAGGACGACCAGCCTGGGAACGACGCTCTCTCCGTCACAGGCGAGCCTGCCGGCGGCTGGCCCGCTGGGGACGCGGCGCCGGCCTTTGGCGATCGCGGTCCTTGCTGCTGTCGCGGTGTTCTTGGCCTACGTCATTTTGGTCGAGACTCGCCCCGGCACGGAGGCGCAGATCAGTCTCTGGTTGAACCTCTTTTCCAACGGTGCCGCCGCGACGGCGACGGCAGCGGCGGCGGCCGCCGCCACACGGCTCCAAGGAAAGGACCGGCACGGCTGGGCCTTCATCGCGCTTGGCTTCGGCTGCTGGACACTCGGCGACTTCGCTTGGACGGCTTACGGCCTCGCTGGGCAGGACCCGCCGCCCTACCCGGGGATCCCCGACATCGGCTACCTCGCCATGGTGCCCCCGTTGGTCATCGGGCTGACCAAGCTGAATGGCGGAGATGTTTGGCAGCGCCGGACACGGCGCACCTTCGAGCCAATGGCGTTGCTCCTTGCGATCATGGCCGTCGTCTGGCACTTCGTGATGATGCCCGTCTTCCGCGATGGCGAGGCGAGCGTCATCGAGCGGATCGTCGGCTGCGCCTACCCTGCGGCCGATCTCGTTGTCTTCGGGACCGCGCTCCTCACGGTCTGGGGCAACCGCCGGTCGCCGGCCTGGACGGGTCAGCTGATCTTGGCCAGCGGCCTGGGACTTATCATGGCGTCCGACGTGGTCTACACCTTTCTGGCGCTCCACGACTCGTTCTATCAGGGCCATTTGGTCGACTACGGCTGGATGGGCGGGCTGCTTCTGGTCGCGCTCGCTGGGGTATACCACGCCATCTTGCGGCCGAAGTCGGCATCGACGCCGAGCTCGACGGCGCTGCCTCCCGTCGCACGGATGGCGCTGCCGTTGGTCATGATCCCGTTTGCGGTCGGCTTCGCGCTGTTCGTCGCGCTCAGGGGCGAGCTCGCGTCCGACCCGACGCTCGTGGTACTCGTCCTCTTCATCAGCGTTGCGGTGACGGTCGAGCCGGCGCTCGTGATCATCGACAACAGCAGGTTGAATGGGCTCCTGGGGCGGGCGCGCGACGAGCTAGAGCGCCGCGTGCTCGAACGGACGCGCGACGTGGTGAACGCGGAAGCGAAGTTCCGGCTGCTGAACGAGTCGGCTCCCGACGCGATGCTGGTGACCGACGCCGCCGGCCGGGTGGTCTCCTGGAACCCCGGCGCCGTCCGCATGTTCGGACTGGGAGAGCAAGAGATCGTCGGTCGCGACTTCTTCTCGAAACTCCCCGCGTTCCCCCGCGCGGGGACCGTCGAACGGATCACCTCGTGGGCCGCACTGGTTTCCGCCTCGGTGGGCCAGAGTACGCCCGTTGAGGTGATGGGGACGCGGTCGAACGGGCACTTGGTCCCGCTGGAAGTCTCGCTCTCGCACTGGCAGACGGATGAGGGCCAGTTCTACGGCGCTGTCATGCGGGATGTGAGCGACCGGCGGCGCCACGAAGAGCAGCTTCGCTATTACGCGGAGTCGGACGCGCTCACGGGCCTCATGAACCGGCGGCGATTGGAACGCGAGCTAGAGCGCGAGATGGCGCGGATGCGCCAATCTGGCGCGAGCGGGGCCCTCCTGATCATTGACCTCGACCACTTCAAAGGGGTGAACGACAACCTCGGCCATCGTTCGGGCGACGACCTGCTTGTCTCGGTCGCGAGCCTCTTGCGTAGCGCTGTAGGCCCGGAGGCGCTCGTGGCCCGCCTCGGCGGCGATGAGTTCGCGGTGCTCGTCCCAGACGCGGACGGGGCCGCAGTGCAGGGGTTGGCGGAGCGCTTGCTGGCCGCGTTCCGGGGGCGTCGTGTCGAAATCCAGGCGCAGGCCATCAGCGTGACGGCGAGCATCGGGATCGCGCTCTATCCCGAGCACGCCCAGACATCGGCGGAGCTCCAGGTGCGCGCCGACAAGGCGATGTACCGGGCGAAGGACCACCGGGACCGTTGGCAGATGTACTCGCCCGGCGCCGACGATGGCAGCATGAGCCTGCAACGGCCGTGGGAGCAGAAGATCCGCGATGCTCTCGAAAGCGACGGGTTCGTTTTGGAGTTTCAGCCGATCTCCGACCGTGATGGCGTCATCCAGCAATGGGAAGCGCTGATCCGCATGCAAGGCGAGGATGGCGAGTTGATCCCGCCTGGAGCGTTCTTGCCCACGGCCGAGCGATCGGGCCTGATCCAGGCGATCGACCGCTGGGTCGTCCGCCGGGCGATCGAGCTGATTGCGGAGGAGAACGCCGCTGGCCGCCAGCTCCGGCTGGAGGTTAACCTCTCGGGGCGGGCGTTTGCGGACCCAGCGCTCGTTTCGCTGATCGAGGACTTGCTCGCATCAGCCAGGATCGACCCGCGCCAGCTCATCCTGGAGATCACGGAGACGGCGGCGATCGCGGACATCGAAGAGGCGCGCGCCTTCATCGGAAAGCTGAAGGCGCTGGGCTGCCTCTTCGCGCTGGATGACTTCGGGACAGGGTTCTCCTCGCTCTCCCTGCTCAAGCAGCTGCCGGTGGACTATTTGAAGATCGACGGGAGCTTCATCCGCAACCTTTCGACCGACACCACCGATCAGCAGCTCGTCCGGGCGATCGCGCAGATGGCCCGCGCGCTGGGCAAGCAGACGATCGCCGAGTTCGTGTCGGATGCTGAGTCCGTCATCTTGCTGCAGCGCTTCGGGGTCGACTACGCGCAGGGCCACCATGTCGGGCGTCCTGGCCGGCTGCACTCGTCCACCGTGGCCGCGCCGGCGTTGGCCGCCTAATCGCCCCAAGCGCGCCACGCGAGTGTGCTATTCTCTGACGATGGACGCCCCGCGATCTCTGGGCCGTTGCCTGTGTATGGAGCGCCGTTAGCGGCGCCCGTTTCCGCATCCTCCCACGCCCACATGTTCTTGTTCAGGGGTTCCGTGCTATGTCCGTGCGCCTTTCCGACACGCTCTCTCAGGCGAGCGTCCCACTCCCGCCCGCGCCCTATGAAGTGAAGCTCTATGTCTGCGGGATCACGCCGTATTCGGGGTCGCACATTGGCCACGCCGTGCCCGCGATCGTGTTCGACGCGCTGCGGCGCTACCTCGCCTATCGCGGCTACACCGTGAAGCACGTCCAGAACTTCACCGACATCGACGACAAGCTGATCGACCGTGCGAACGCCACCGGGACGACCGTCAAAGCGCTCGCCGACCAGTACTCCAACCAGTACATGGCGAGCCTCAAGCTGTTGAACGTCTTGCCGGCGACCACCTACCCACGGGCGACCGAGGAGATCCCGCGGATCGTGGAGATCACTCAGGGCCTGATCGACCGTGGCTACGCCTATGCCAGCGAGGGCGACGTGTACTACCGCGTGCGACGCAAGGCGGACTACGGAAAGCTGAGCCACCGGAACGTCGACGACCTGCTCAGCGGCGCGCGGGTCGACCCGACGGAGCGTAAGGAGGACCCGCTGGACTTCGCCCTTTGGAAGGGCGCAAAGCCCGGCGAGCCCGCCTGGGAGTCACCCTGGGGCCCGGGCCGGCCCGGCTGGCACATCGAGTGCTCGGCCATGAGCTTCGGCCATCTCGGAGCGCAGATCGACATCCACGGCGGCGGCGCGGACCTGATCTTCCCGCACCATGAAAACGAAATCGCCCAGACCGAGGGCTTCACCGGCGTCGCGCCGTTCGCCTCGATCTGGATGCACAACGCGCTGCTCAAAATGGGCGACGAAAAGATGTCCAAGTCGCTCGGCAACATCATCGCGCTCGACGACGCGGTGGCGCGCTGGGGCGGCGACGCAATCCGGATGTTCATCCTCCAGAGCCACTACCGCAGCCCGCTAACCTTCAGCGAAGAAGCGCTCGACGCCGCGCGGACGGGCGCCCAGCGCCTGCGCGAGGCCGCGTTCGCACCACCCAAGCCGGGGGCGCCGCTCGAAGGCGACGACCTCGACCCCACGGTGCGTACGCGCTTCGAGGCGGCGATGGATAACGACCTGAATACGCCGCAGGCCGTGGCCGTCTTGTTCGAAGTGGCGCGCGAGGTGAACCGGGCGCGGGACGGCGGGCTGCCCTTCGGGGCCCTCCAGGCGCTCCTTCGGGATCTGGCCGGCGTGCTGGGATTCGCCCTCGAAGCGGCGCGCCGCGACGGCCAGGCGGCCGACCCGTTCATCGGGCTGCTGATCGAGGTCCGGCGGGAGCTGCGGGTGGCGAAGCAGTGGGCGCTCAGCGACCGGATCCGCGACGGCCTGAAGGAGCTCGGCGTCGAGCTCAAGGACGGCCCAGAGGGCACGACTTGGACGGTGGCGTAGCGTAGGCCGCGCCCATCCCACCCGTTAACCGGGGGCTAACCGCGCCGAGAACTGCGACCGGACGGTCTTTCCGCGGGGGCCCTTTATCCGCGGTCGGCACGCTATGCTGCTTGTGATGCCTCGCACAATCGCCGTCCGGACCATCGCTGCCGCCCTCTTGCTCGTCACGCCCATGGTGGCGTTTGCCTGTGGCGGGGATGACGACGACACCGCGAGTACGCCGGCTCCCGTCGGCGGGAACCCGGCCGTCGCGGGCGTGCCACTGTGCCTCCCGGTCGGGGCGGCTGCGGCGCCGAAGTCGAAGGACTTCCCCGAGTCGAGCAATCCGGCGAAGAACATCCCCGAGGCGCAGCGGAACAAGATCAACCTTGTGGTCGCCGCGGCGGACCTCTACGTCGGCCAGAACAACTTCGTCTTCGGCGTGACCGACAAGCTCGATGAGCCCCAGGGTGGGGCGAAGACGCGCGCGACCCTTTACGACCTGCGCGACCCGGGCAACCCCAAGCCGGTTTGCCAGGCCGAAGCGGTGCAGAGCGCCCCGGGCGTCGGCCCGGAGGTCACGCACGTCCACGAAGGTGGCGCAAAGCACGTCCACGGTGGCGAAGACGACAATCGCGTCGGCTACTTCATCCGGGCGAACCTCGACCACGCCGGCCCCTGGGGCCTCGCAGTCGAGGCCATCCTCAAGGATGGGACGCGCGGGATCGCGAGCGTGGGCTTCGCGGTCGCGGAGAAGTCTGCGATCCTCGCCCCCGGGCAGCCAGCCCACAAGTCGGACAACCTGACGAAAAACGACGTCGCCAAGATCGAGGAGATCGACTCCGGGACGCCACCGAACGATATGCACGACGTGAAGATCAAGGACGCCATCGCGGCGGGCCGGCCCCTGGTCGTGGTCTTCTCGACGCCCGCGTACTGCACGTCGCGCTTCTGTGGGCCGGTCAACGAAGAGGTCGAAGCGCTGCACGACGTCTACAAAGAGAAGGTCGACTTCGTGCACATCGAGATCTGGCGCGACCGGCAGAAGAACGTTTTCAATCCGACAGCGCAGGAGTGGCTCCTGCGCCCGGACGGCGGGATGAGCGAGCCGTACATCTACATGATCGGCAAAGATGGCGTGATCTACGACCGCTTCGAAGGCCCGGTCGCGCGAAACATCATGGAGCCGGCGGTGAAGGCCATCGCCGAAGGCAAGGTCTTCGCGAAGTAGTCCGCGGCCTTAGGCTTCGCGACCTGCGACCGAGCGCGGATTTTCGCCCGAGAGGAACGCTTCCACGAGGCCTGGCCAGCCCAGCCCGAGCGCTTCGAGTTCGCCTGCTCGCTGGGCCTGGAGCGCCTGGAAAGGCGCGCTGGCGAAAGCCTCCGTCGTCATGATCACCGCGTCCTCGCCGTTGTCGGCGTAATAGCGGCGCCGCTCGCCGACTTCCCAAAAGCCGTAGCGCCGGTAGAGGGCGCGGGCCGGGATGTTCGAGACCCGGACCTCCAGCGTCGCGTCTTCCATGCCGTTCGCTTCGGCGAGGCCGAGCAGCGCATGGACGAGCAGCCCCCCGAAGCCACGCCGTTGGTGTATGGGGTCCACGGCGCAAGTGACGACGTGGGCTTGGTCGAACTGGAGCCAGAGGCCGGCAACCCCCGCCACCTGCCAGGGAGATCCGGGCGCGAGCCGGCGTTCCAGGAGGACATAGCGGGCGACGCTATTGCTTTCGAGTTCGTGTTCGAGCGCGCCGGGCGCGAACCCCGTCCCATAGGCGCGGGCTTCGACCTCGCGGACCGCAGGCAGGTCGGTGGCCGTCATCCGGCGGAGTCGCAGGCGTTCGGGACGAGTCACGCTGTCCATCGTAGGGAGCCGTGATGTCGCCGGTGTAAACGCGTTGGTCATTTCCCTGAGCGCGCCAGCCGGCGGGCGGCCATCCGGCTGCGGGCGACGTGCCAGGCAGCGGGGGCCACGGACAGCCCAACCATCCCGACGATCATGACGGTGAACAGCGCCTCGAGGTTCGGCACCGCCTCGCCGACGAGGTAACCCGCGAGTGTCAGCGAGACAACCCAGATGACGCCGCCCGAGATGTTGTAGAAGGCGAACCGCGAGTATGGCATCTCGGCCGCGCCGGCGACGGTCGGGGCGAAGGTCCGCACGAAGGCGAGGAACCGCGCAAACACGATCGTCTTGCCCCCGTGCTGATCATAAAACGCCTTCGCGCGCTCGATATGGCGTCGGTTGAAGAAGAACGAGTCGTCGCGGGTGAAGAGGCGTGGGCCCAAGTGCCTGCCGATCTGATAGCCCACGGCGTCGCCGATGATCGCGGCCGCGATCATGGTGGGTATCACGAACCAGAGGCCGTTCTGGTCTGCGACTTCGAGCTGTCCCCGCGAACAGAGGACGCCAACCGTGAGGAGGAGCGTATCGCCCGGGAGGAAGAAGCCGATGAGGAGACCGGTTTCGGCGAAGATGATCAGGAAGAGGCCCGGGTAGCCCACCGCCGAGACAAGGTCTTCTGGGTTCATCTCGCGAAGCACGATGAGCGCGAGGCCGGCGATGCCGAGGAGGATGAGGACGGCGGCGGCCGCGATGACCCGCTGGCGCAATGTCATCCACCTAGACTACGCGCCTTCGCGAGAACGGGCTCCCAATCCCCTTGTGAAGCCCGATCGGTCGGCCGTTGGTACCATGGAGACGTATGCCCGAGACGATGACACGCGAAGCGGAGCCAAGTGGCGCCCCCGATGCCGGGCTCCCCGCCGTCGAAGACACCCTTTTCCGGCTGCGGCAGGCTGTGCAGAGCGGGCGGCATTGGTTCGATTGCGTCTTGGACGCCGTACGTGATTGGCGGGCCGCTGAGGAGTGGGTCGGCGACCGGCACTTTCGTTACCTGATAGCGGGCGAGGCCTTCGACTGGCTGCTGTTGGCCGAACGGCTGGCGCTAGAGCTTCAGGATTTGGTCCCCGCAGGGGAGGTCGACGCGCTGCTCTTCGACGGGAAATGGCCGCTCGCGATCGACGATGCGGAGTTCGCGGAGCGTGTCGGGCCGGCGAAGTTCTCGGCCCACCTCAACTACCTGTACGGCGTGCAGGTCGAAGAAGCGCTCCAGCTCCACGTCGAAGAAGAGATGTGGAAAGAGGCCTTCAGCCGGGCCTGGGGGCTCGACCCGCGGATCGACGAATCCATGTACGAACGGGTCTATTCGAAGGACCGTCAGGAGCTCCAGGCGCTCTACTACGAGGCGACCGGCACGATGCTTCGGGAGCGCGTGAGCCTGACGGAATGGAAGTCGTTCACGTATTGGCTCTTCCGCTACCGGATGAAGTGGCAGGACAAGGCCCGCGTTGCGAGCGACACGCGCAAAGGGCTCGCCCAACTGACGAAGATGGAACTGCTGGTGAACGAGCGGCGGCGCGGCGTGCGCGGCGACGCGGCGGACTTCGCGGCCCGCTTTGGCGCGTTCGCGCCCACGGGCGAGGCCGGAGGGGCGCCCGCGGGCCGGCTGAAGCTGCCGCCGGGCATGCTGTGCCTGTGCGGCGGCTCGTGACGCCGCCCGCGAGACTGGGATACCATCGTCCTATCTCTTCTGTCCTGGAGCCCTCTGTGGAGGCCTACAACATCACGGTGGTGGGCGGCGCTGGCATCGTCGGCCGCGAATTCCTGAAGATCCTCGACGAGCGCCAGATCCCAGTCGGGCGGCTCCGGCTGCTGGCGACGGCGCGCTCCGCCGGCAAGCAGGTCACTTTCCGGGGGACGACGGTCACCGTAGAGGAGACGGCCGACGAAAGCTTCGGGAGAGACGACCACGTGGTCTTTCTTTCGGCTTCGGGCGCCGCGTCGAAGCGCTTCGCGCCGATCGCGGCGGCGAACGGGTCGTTCGTGATCGACGACTCGAGCGCCTATCGCCAAGACCCGGCGGTGCCGCTGGTCATCCCCGAAATCAACGCGGAGGACCTCGAGTGGCACACCGGGATCGTGAGCCAGCCGAACTGCACGACGACGCCGATGGTCCTGGCGCTCCAGCCAATCCATCGCGTCAACCCGTTGCGGCGGATCATCGTGAGCACGTACCAGGCGGTCGCGGGGGCCGGTGGCGCAGCCGTGGATGGCCTTCGCGCCGAAAGCGAGGCCGCCTTGGCGGGCCGGCACGAGCCCTCCGGGACGCAAAAGCGCGAGATCGCCTTCAACGCGGTGCCCCAGATCGACCTCTTCGCGGACGACGGTTACACGAAGGAAGAGATCAAGATGGCCAACGAGACGCGGAAGATCCTCCATGCGCCGGAAATCGCGATCAGCGCCACCTGCGTCCGTATTCCGACCTTCTTTGGCCACGCGATGAACGTCTGGGCCGAGTTCGAACGGCCGGTCGATGCTGGCGAAGCGCGCCGGTTGATGGCGGCGTACCCGGCCATCACGCTGATGGACGACCCAGCGGCGGAGGTTTACCCCACGCCGATGGACGTGGCTGGCACGGACAGGGTGCTCGTCGGGCGCCTGCGGGCGGACACTTCGAAGCCGGGTGCGATCACGTTTTGGACGTTGACGGACTCGATCCGCAAGGGTGCGGCGGCGAACGTGGTCGACGTGCTTGTCGCGGCCGACCAGCGGGGCCTGATCCGGCGGGGGTAGCCGAGGTTTGACCTACCCCGGGCCGCGAGAGAGCGCGCCCCGGCGCGGCGCTGAGGGCGGGCGCGAGGGGGGCGGTTGGGCTGTCCGGACGAAGGCTTGGCGGGCAGGCCGCGGAGCGAATGGCCCAGGGACGCGCTCGTGAGGCGGCTCCACCGGCTGCACGTGCCAGGCGAGCTCTGGCTCACGCCCGCGGAGGATGCCTGTCTGGGCGACCAACCGCTCGTGCATCTTCGGCGTCCACGCGATCCAGTCGTCCGGATGGTACACCGGTGTGAGATCCGGTAGCGGATCGGATGGTGCGGGGCGCCTCCACCTGCCGGAAACGCGTCCGCCGCGTCTGGCGAGGGCGCGGAGGCGTGGTTCCCGTCCGGCCCGAAGCACCAGCGCGAAGCCTGTCAAAGCGACGAGGATGCCGAGCCCTTGGTCGCCGTAGCCGAAGACCGTTTCGAGTTTCGACGCCAGGGGCGAAGGGATCCGCTCGGCCGGGGCCAGCCCCCAGACGTGGCACAAAACCACGTAGGCCGCGCTCAAGGCGAGGACGTACTTGACCACCCGGTCATGGATGCGCCGGATCGAGCCCCGCACCGGAACCTCCTCGCGTACCGGTCCAGAGTGTGCAGGCTGGGTGAATTCTCGGTAGACGTGTGGTGGCGAAGGAGTGACAGTGCGGTCAGGGCTGCCGTTTTCACGGGTGCGGAGCGGGGCTAGACTGACTCGCGTGACCAGGCAGCAGTACACCGGCACGAAAGCGCTCTACCTGGGCCCGCCCCCGGCGGAGGCCCAACTCTCACCGTCCTCGGCGACCGGCGACGACCTCTCAGCGGGGCTTTGGCTGATCCGCTACGGTTGGACCTTCGAAGGGCAGCCGCAAGACGGTTCGCTGCTTGTCCATCGCGGCGACCCAGCGTCTGGCGCCGGCGCGACCGCTGCCTGGGGTGACACGTTCCACCAAGGCGATCGGCTCATGTTCCTTCTGGGCGAGACGGACGATGCCGGGATCACCCGGCTGCGAGGCTCGTATCCCGCGCCGCCCGGCCCCGATTGGGGCTGGCGCATCGAGCTTGAGCGCACGGATGGGGCGTTGAGCATCCGGATGTTTAACATCACCCCGGATGGTCAAGAGGCGATCGGCGTCGATGCCCAGTACACGGCCGATGGCTGATCCACAGGATGGTCAGGTAGGATTGATAGTGAGATGACGACACGCGAATCGGCGCATGCCCTGATCGAGGCGCTCCCGGAAGGCTCCCTTGCGGCAGCACTCGCGGCCCTGGCGGGCGTCATGCGCGAATCCTATCCAATCGAGGACGAGGATCTCAGTCCGAAGGAACACGCCTCGTTACGTCGAGCGTTGGCGGACGTGGCGGCCGGGCGAATCCATTCGGATGAGGATGTCGACCGAATGTTGAACGCGGCCGCGTCCCGTTCACGCGCATGAACCAGTGGGCGGATGAGGCGCGGTTTCCCTATCGGGCACTCCTCATCCGGCGCACGGATGGTTCCTGGGCAATCCGGACGATTCAGTCGCAGTGCACGGCCTGCTTCGGGACGGGCGTCGTCGAGGCGGACGAGCGCCTCTGTGATTCTTGCCAAGCCGAGGGCTGGGGCGTCCGCAACGGGCGCAAACGCCCCGTGACTGTGGGTCGGTAGCGGATAAGCAGGATCGCTCCTGGGCAGCGGCCAACCCTCAGAAGATCGGGTTGACGATGATCGCTTGCTCGCGCTCCGGACCGACGGAGATCAGGTCCACCGGGCATTGAAGGAGCTCTTCGACGCGCCGGATGAACGCTTGCGCTTGCTTGGGGAGGTCGTCGAAATTGCGGACATCGGTTGTCGGCGACTGCCAGCCGGGGAGCTCTTCGTAGATCGGGGTGACGCGGTTGAGCACCGACTCCCGCGCCGGGAAGGTCTCGAGGATCTCGCCGTCGAGCTCGTAGCCCGTGCAGATCTTGATGCTCGCAAGCTCATCGAGGACGTCCAAACGCGTCAGGGCCACGGCGGAAAGGCCATTGAAGCGGACGCTGTAGCGTGCGGCGACGGAATCGAGCCAGCCGATCCGGCGGGCTCGGCCGGTGGTCGTGCCGTATTCGCCGCGCCCATCTTCTTTGCCGTGGTCGCGGATCTGGTCGGCCATGGCGTCGTGGAGCTCGGTCGGGAAGGGGCCGTTGCCCACGCGCGTGCAGTAGCTCTTGAATACGCCGACAACGCGCGAGATATCGGTCGGCCCGATGCCGACGCCAAGGGCGGCGCCGCTGCTCGAACTGCTGGGGACGCTCGAGGTGACGTAGGGGTAGGTGCCGTGGTCGAGGTCGAGCAGGGCGCCCTGCGCGCCTTCGAGGAGGACGTAGTCGCTGCGGCGGTGCGCATCGAGCACCACGCTCTGGACGTCGCCGACGTACGTCTGGAGGCGTTGGCCGAACTTGCGATAGGCCTCGATGATCGGCTCGGCCTCGAGCGGCTCCCCGCCATAGACGCCGGTGATCACCCGGTTCTGGTAGGCAAGCGTCGTGTGCACGCGTTCGGCCAGGTCTTCGGCGCGGAGGAGGTCGCCGACGCGGATGCCGCGGCGCGCGACCTTATCGATGAAGCAGGGCCCGACGCCCTTGCCGGTGGTGCCGATGGCGGCATTGCCGCGCATTTGTTCATCCAGGACATCGAGCTGGCGGTGCCAGGGCATGATGAGGTTGGCCCTATCGCTGAGGACGAGCCTGGAGGTGCTGACGCCACGTGCTTCGAGGTGGTCGATTTCGCCGAGAAGGACCTCGGGGTCGACAGCGACGCCGTTGCCGATAACGCACGTTTTGTCGCTATAGAAGATGCCCGCCGGGACGACGTGGAGCTTGAACTCTCCACGGTCGTTCACGATGGTATGGCCGGCGTTATTTCCGGCGGAATAGCGGGCAACAACCCGCGCCTTCCGGGCGAGGAGGTCGACGATGCGGCCCTTGCCTTCGTCGCCCCACTGCCCGCCGACAACGACGACGATGGGCATCCTGGGTCTCTTTCTGTCCTGGCGCCCGCGACCTGCGAGGCACAGACGGACGGGCCGCCCTTTGGGCCGGCCCGTTGAGGGATTATAGGCGCGGAGTGGGGCCGAGCGGAAGGGCTTAGTGGACTGGGTCGAACAATGACGCCACTGGACTGCCCGTTAGGCGAGCGTGGAGAGCGAGCGCCTGCGGTTCAGTCAGACCGGCGATGAAATCTGCTACCACGCGGGCAGCCAGGACCCTCCTGTCTTTGTCGTCCTTGGACTGCGCCAATTGACTTGCGAGTGCCTCCGCCCAGCCCAGAACGAAGAGGCGTGGTCTCGGTTCCAGCGCATCGTCTAAATAGGCACGGAAGATCGCGCGGATCACCTCGCGCTGCCCGTACTGCAGCGTCGCAAGTCGCGGGGATCCAATCACGAAGTGCTGCGTGAGGCCCTTGAGCACCTCAACCTCCGCCCGCGCACCGGGCTCGACTGTCAACGTCGCCGACGACGGATCGGATCCGGCTACTTGGACGGGAGGCCCGACGTCCGGTGTCTCTGTCCCCCTGATGTACCGGTTGATGAGGTGACTGGTCCAAGCTCTGAGCGCCGCCCGGTGCTTGCGGGTTCCGTCGAAGGGGCGGTCGAGTGTGAACGTGTGGAGTAGCGTTCGTGCGCGTTCGCGTCGGAGCCGGACTTCCTCGTCCGGTACGCCGCCCTGCTGCCATTTCGCTTCCAGGCTGTCAAGGGATTCGTTCAGTGCAGACGAGGCCCGATCGGAAAGCCGATCCAGAGGGATGAGGCCCGCCCGGGCGAAGTCGTACAGGTCGTGGACTGAGTAAGCGATGTCGTCGGCCCAGTCCATGATTGCCGCTTCCACGCCCTGTGAATCGCCACTGATGCCTTTTCGGGCGAACTCGAGGAACTCCTGTTCCGGGGCATAGGCTCCGTACTTTGTGTGGTGCTTCCCGGAGGTCGCTCTGCGCCAGGGGTATTTCAAGGTCGCGTTGAGCGTCGCCCGGGTCAAATTTAGTCCCGCAAAGTCCGGATGCCGGATGGCGAGCCGGTTTACGATGCGGAACGTCTGGGCGTTGCCCTCGAATCCGTCCGGGTCCATGGGTGTGACCAGACGATCGAGTTCGGACTCGCCTTCGTGGCCGAACGGCGGATGCCCCAGATCGTGGGCGAGAGCTGCGGCCTCGACGACATCTGGCTCGATAGGCACGACCACCGGCGGCCGGTCGATGAGATACTCGGCAAGGCGGCGCGCAATCTGGGCGACCTCAAGCGTATGTGTGAGCCGGTTGTGGAGAACCTGGGTCTCGCCCGCGGCTGCGACTTGAGTCACTCCGGCAAGGCGGCGGAAGGCCGTGGTGTACAGAATCCGATCCCTGTCGCGCTGGAAGGGGCTGCGGTTGTCATCGGGTCGGTCGCCATCACGAAATCGCTCGGCCCGGGCCCTTAGGACTGCGCTGTTCGGAGTTTTCCGTGCCAATCCAATACCACCGAGCCAGAAAGCAGGAGTTCGAGCACGGCGTTCCGCGTCGACGCCGGATCGGGGGCCTCGTCAATGATGTCGGCCGGGTCGAGCTTGCCGTTACTCTGCGCGACCCTCGTGCGGATGGATGCTGCGTCCGAGGTCATGGGCCTCCTCCTGGGTCAGTAGCATACGGTATCAGTCCAGTATCCATGTGCCGCGCTGACGCTGATTCAGGGTAGCCCGCGGCCGTGGTTCGCTCGGATGCAGCGCGGGATGAGGCGTGCCTTCCCAGTCGCCGCCCCGCGTTACCTCCGCACGGGTTCCGCGAGGCGCGCGCCCGGTTCGAAGCTTGCGGCGATGAAGCGCTCGCCGGCGCCGTGATAACGGTATTCGCGCCCGCCCGCCGTCAGGATCGCGAGCCAGCCTTCAACCAGGGCCTGCGTGCAGACATCCCCGGGCTTCGTTACTCCGAGGCAGCCGCTCGGCCACGTCACCTCCTGGAAGCTGACGATCGAGATGTCGCCGAGGCCGGCGTTCGCCCGGCGAGCGAGGTCGTCGCGGAGGCGCCCGTGGAGGGCGACGACCGCTGCGTCGGGCTCCACCGTCGCGACGCCCTGTTCGAGGCTGACCGCGACGATCCCCTCCGTCGAGACGTGGTACCGGTACGACCTTGCTCCGGATTCGAACGTGACAATGGCCCCGCGCAAGGCGACTTCGCGACAGGCGATGGTCCGGGCTGCGTATTGAAACCCGAGGCAGCTATCGAAGGTCGCTGGCACGATCGAGGCCGTCACGATGGTCGCGGCGTCCAACCGCTGGCGGAGTGCGAGGTCCGCCCTCGCGTACTCCGCAAGGAGCCTCGTAAGATCGGGCGCGATTTCCGGCGGGACCGGGCCGCCGCTATCTATAGATATGCCCGGCCCCGGGACGACGGGGCCAATGACGAGGTCGCCGACGACGTGGAACCGTGCCTTTTCGGGTTCGCCAGCGAAGATGGCGACGAGGCCGGCGGTGAACTGGAGCGTGCACACGCCGCCAGCGCGATGGACACCGTAGCAGCCGTCCCAACCCGCGGCGCTCAGGCTCGTGAGGGGTGTGTCGGACACGGGACGGTTGAGCGCTTCGGCTGCGAACAGGCGAGCCGCGTGGAGCGCCGGGACGCCCGGCAAGGTGCTCCGCTGCGGCGGCTCGGCGGGCGCGGGTCCGGCGTCGCCGCCGTTGCCAGAGGTGAGCACCACCATCGCGACCGCGACCGCGATCACGACGAGGGCAGCGACAAGCCCGAGAAGCTTCCCCAAGAAGGCCTCCTCTACGGATAAAAACGCACAGCCAGGCCGCAAAGTTCCCCGAGCCGATAGGATGATGCCGATGGCGCCGGTGGAGCAGTTTCGGGACGTCAGCGTGGTCATCCCGGTCCGAGCCGACGACCGCATTTTCGCGTGTCTCGCGTCGATCGACGCCATCCGTGGCGAGGTGCCGGGCGCCTTGCAGGTGCTCATCGTGGACAACGACTCGCCGCCGGCGTTCCGCGCCCGGCTCCGCGCCGAACTGCCCGCGGAGGTCACACTGCTGACGGAAGACGGTTCGATCGGCGCCTACGCGGCCCGCAACCGGGCCGTCGAGGTCGCGACGGGCGACGCCATTTTCTTTACGGACGCGGATTGCCTCGTCCGGCCGGGGTGGTTCGCGGCGGGGCTGGCGCAGCTGGTGGCGGGGGCGGGCATCGTCCAGGGGTTCGCCGGCGGGCTTGGCGCGGGGCCGCTTGCGCAGATCATGCAAGACCGCCACGAGGCGCACACCTGGCCGGTCCCCGAGGGTGCGCCGACGCAGGTCGACACGAAGAATTGCGCCGTCGCCCGGCGGGTGTTCGACACCGAGCGCTTCAACGAGCGCTTCCGGCGCGCGGCCGATACGGAGTTCGGACTGGTGGCGGAGCTGCACGGCCATCGCGTCGCGTTTGCGCCGAAGATGGCCGTGGACCACGCCAACGACCTCGACATCCCGCTCTTTTTGGCGAAGCAGGTCTGCCACGGGTGGGGTTCGCGGCGGATCGAGGTGACCTATCCCGGGATCGCCTGGAATGGGGGCCACCCGCGGCTCGTGAAGGTGGTGGTCGCTGTCGCGCGGGTCTGCCCGTTTCGACGGGCGGCGGGCGCGGCGCTTGCCCGCGGCCTGATTGGCGCCGGCGCGCTCGCACAGCGTGTGATCACGCGCGTGCCGCGCCGAGGGGCGTTCTGGCTGCTGACGGCGCTCGACAAGCTGGCGGCGGTCGCCGGGTATTTCTTGTATGAGGGCGGCGCGCCTGAGCCTTCGCCCTCGGAGCTGTTGGGGCGCAGACTGCTTCGCGACTGAAGCCCGGCTGGCTCTGCTATGCTCGGAGAGAGGAGAAGTTCATGGTTCGCGAGCACAGGACTCCCGTCATTGTCGTGGATGGTGATCTCGCCATCGAGCGGCTAGAGCGAGAGATCGCGGTCGTCGAAAGCGCCCATGGCGTCGATTCGGCCGCGATGGCGGCTGCCTATGGGACGGGCGCGGTGTGTGAGACAGCAGAGGTAAACGAATGGATGGGGAACTACCAGGCCCTCCGCCGGCTCCGCGACGCTCGCCGAGCGCCTGGCCGCGAGGTTGGCTCAGCTTCGAATCGTACCTCCTCGTCCACGACCAGCGGCTAGATGCGCTCTACCGCGAGGGCCTCCTCGAATCTGATGACCTCGTCTTTGAGCGGCAGGGCGACCGCCAGTCTCCTATTCAGATCAAGCTGAGTGCTGACCTCATCCAGTGTCGTAGCGGCGTCCGCGCACGTGTCTTGAAGTGGATGGCGGTCCGGGATGGACTTAGCGGCATCGAGGTGTTGACCGTCTTCTACCAGTACCAAGCGTGGCGCGTCGCGGAGTCCGGACCGTCGGCGCCTCTCGTCCGATATGACCAGGCCCACGGACGAATGCACGTCCACCGGTTCGACGCCGTCGCCGGCGAGTACGTCGAGGACCTCGACATCGACCACATCCCCCGCCTCGACGACTTCCTCCGCGAAGCCGTCGACATCGCTGACGCCTTCGACGCGCGCGTGACGCCATGACCACGAACCTCGTCCCCTATGACCCCGCCCGGCACGGCGACGGCCCTTGGCGCGTCGTCCGGACCGTCTTCGAGGAATATGGCTTCCCGCTTTCCGAGGACGGCTACGACAACGACCTCCTCGACCCCGCCACCCACTACCCCGAAGGCGGCTTCATCGTCGCCGAGGACGCCGGCGGCCGCGTCGCCGGCTGCGTGGGCCTGACCGATGAAGGCGGCGGGCGCTTCGAGCTCCACCGCCTCTACGTCCTTCCCGAGGCGCGCCGGGGCGGGCTCGGGCAGCGCCTCGTCGAATGGGTGTTGGCCGAAGCCTCCCGTCGCGGCGCCCGCGAGGTCGTCCTTTACAGCGACATCGCCTTTCGCGACGCCCACCGGCTCTACGAGCGCCTCGGCTTCCGCCGCCACCGCTTTCGCTACGCGCCGGACCCCTGGCAGAGCCGGGAGTGGGGGTTTGTCTGGCAGAGGAAAGAGGAAAGGTGAAGGAGGAAAGCACGGCGCTGCGCGACCACCGCGCGTTCCTCTTTCCTCTTTCTCCTTTAACCTAATCGAATGGGAAGTCTCGAAGGCAAGACCGCGCTCATCTTTGGGGTCGCGAACGACCACTCGATCGCTTGGGGCATCAGCCAGGCGCTGCACCGCGAGGGGGCGCGGCTCGGCTTCTCGTATGCCGGCGCCACGCTCGAAAAGCGCGTCCGGCCGCTCGCCGAGAGCCTCGGCGCGACCTTCGTCGAGCCCTGCGACGTTTCCTCGGACGAGGACATCGCGGGAGTGTTCGCCAAGGCGAAAGACGCCTTCGGGACGGTCGACATCCTCGTCCACTCGATCGCGTTTGCGAACCGTGAGGACCTCGCCGGCCGATTCCACGAGACGAGCCGCGCCGGCTTCGCCCTCGCACACGACATCTCCGTCTATTCCTTGATCGGCCTCACCCGCGGCTGCTTGCCACTCTTCCCCGAAGGCGGCGGCTCCGTCCTCACGCTGACCTATTACGGCGCCGAAAAGGTCGTCCCGAAATACAACATCATGGGCGTGGCGAAGGCGAGCCTCGAAGCCACCGTCCGCTACCTCGCGAGCGACCTCGGCCCCCAAGGCGTCCGCGTCAACGCGATCAGCGCCGGGCCGATCCGGACGCTCGCGGCGATGGGCATCTCCGGCTTCCGCGACTACCAGAAGAGCTTCGCCGGCGTCGCCCCCCTCCGCCGCAACGTCACGATCGACGATGTCGGCAACACCGCCGCCTTCCTCTGTGGCGATGGCGCCCGCGGCATCACCGGCGAAGTGCTCTACGTCGACAGCGGTTACAACATTATGGGGATGCTGACTGCGGATGATTGAGGCAGAGGAAAGGCAAAAGGGAAACGAGGAAAGCTTGCCGCGGCGAGCACCTCGATCCGTGGCTGGCCGCCATGACGCGCTTTCCTCTCTATCCTTCCTCGTTCCCACCTTCATGAGTTATGGAGAGGAAAGGAACAAGAGGAACGAGGAAAGCGCCGGCGCGCCCCGAGAAGCCTCCTTCTCGCCGCGACGGAGCCGCATCTTTCCTCTTTCGCCTTTCCTCTTTCCTCTTCTCCCCATAACCGTCGCATTCGATGTGAAAGAACGTTAACCCTGCGTGTGCCAGAGGCGTTCTCACCTGCGAGTAGACCTTCGTCACGCCCGCCGCGAGGTGGGCGGAAAGGCATTGACCGTTGAAGACGTGGTGCGTACCTTTCGCAGGACTTTACCGGGCCCCTGAACGGGGTTCGGTCTGGTCGTCTGCGCGCATCGCGAAGGGGGGGACGATGAAGCAGCCCGGCCTTGGCCTGGTCGCCTTTGCGGCTCCCGTTGGCATGTCCGTTCAACCGGGTTCCCTTCCAGTGCGGAAGGGAACCCGCGTTTGCGTTGAGCGGGGAAACCCGTCCGCGGAGTTCAACGAGAAGGGAGGAATGCCAGGCACGCGCCGTTAACGCCCCCGGCGCGGTCCTTCCGCTGAGCGGGAGGACGAGGGGGGCCTTGGACCGCGAGCCAGAAAGACCTGAGACCCAATCACCGACATGAGGAAAAGCCCGGACCCGTCCGGACCCTGCGCCGGGGATGGCGGCAGACGAGCGGGCGACCTCACCAGCAACGCAGGGGCCTTTGGGCCCCGACGAAGCAATCGCCCGCAAATCCGGGCGAGTCCGGATACAACGAACCCCCCGCCCCAACGTGGGCGGCCCTCCGGGAAGTGGAGGGAACAGTCAGTACGACTGGAGAGGTAGGAAATTTGAGTACGCTACTCGCGCATGTGGCGGGCACGAAGAAGGCAGGGATCTTCGCGATCTTTGCCGTCCTTGCTGTGTTCGCCGCGTATGCAGGAATCGGCCTGAAGGCCGAAAACGCGCGAGCTGACGTTGATGGTCAGGATGTCCAGCTGTATGGCGGCTGCCCGACTGTGACTGGTTCCACGGTTGGAGACCTCTGTGTCTTCGCCATCGTTGTGGACCTCACGCAGCCGACCGCTGGCGACCTGATTGTCAAGGTCCAGCTCAACGACAGTGTCCTCGGCGACATCCAGGCCGTGGATGCCGAGGAGCTCGGCGGCGACGACGCGATCTGCGCCGTTTCCGGGGCGCAAGACCACATCCTCACGTGCACCTTCGATGGGCCGCTCGGGGCGAACACCCAGAGCACCCTCTACTTCGGTGCGATCGTGACTGGGGTCGACGAGACGAACCCCGTCGATGAGTTCACCGCGCAAGACGGTTCGAGCAACGACGGCGAAGTCGGTGGTATCAACCACACCAGCGACTCCACCTTCTACGGCGCCGAAGACTACGAGTTCACGAAGGACGTCAACGACACCACGGCTACCGCGGGTCAGACGCTTACCTTCACGATCTACTTCGAGCTCGCTGATGACACTGATAACGTCGACGCCGTCGACCTGACGTTCGAGGACACCCTCCCGTCGGTCTTCGCGAGCATCACGAGTGTCTCCGTCGACAACAGCGGGAACACTGGCGACGATGTCACCTGCTCGAAGAGCGGGCTGACCGTCTCCTGCGGTCCCGTGGACTTCGCGGCTGGCGATTCGGTCGAAATCACGATCGTCGCCGTCCTCAAAGACGCGGCGACCCTCGCCACGACCATCGGCTGGGGCAGCACCGCCGGCTTCACCAACACGGTGACGGCTGAGTGGGACAGCCTCGACGGCGAGCCTGAGTGCTCGACCGACGGCCTCAACGAAGAGGTCTTCGGTGACCTCGACTGCGACCGCGGCGACGTTAATGCCGCGGCGACTGCGACTGCGACTGCGACGGCCACGGCCACGCAGGACTTCGAGGTCACCGTGCCGCCCGCCCCGATCACCCAGGGACGCCTTTGCGAAGGCATCTTCCATGTGGGTTACGTCCGGGATGGCAACGGCAACGACACCCTTGGTCTCCTCACCGGGCCTGACGGCTCGGGTTCGGACAGCAAGGGCGCCTGCACCCCGGCGGCCCCGCGCGACTTCACGAGCAACGTGATTGGCGCGGACCACTGGGCCTGCCTCGTCGGCCCGTTGAGGCCGCGGACCGAAGACCCGGAACCGCTCGGTGTCCAGCCGCCTTCGACCACCGGCTACCGCTGGTGGATCACGACGGTCTCTGGCACGGCGAACGTCCAGGGCACCGCGACCGACATCATCGACATGGGCCCCCGTGTCTATAGCGACAACGGCACCTACCTCAAGTACTCGAACGCCGAGGACGTGGACTGCGTCCGCTGGTATTCGACCGGCCCCGGCGAGCAGAACATCGTTGTCGTTGACCCGGAGGGCCGCGTTGTCGCGGACTGGGCGAACGGCGGCGGTGATGACGTCGCCGTTTTCGGCAAGTACATCTCGAGCTTCACGCCGCTCGTCAAAGAGTGGAACACGCTTGAGCCGACGCGGATCACCAAGAGCCGCCCGGCCGTTGGTGAGTTCGACAAGGTCGACTACGACGCCCTGACCGCTGGCGATGTCCAGGGGACGGTCGTCACGGTCCCGGCGACGTTCAACCCGGCGACGGGCGACCTTCGTGCCTCGAGCCCGAAGTGGTATGAGAACGTCATCGCCAGCCACGCTGATGGCAACGGCAAGGGCTTCTACCAGGTGTATGGCGCCCTCGTCGACATCGAGTTCAAGGGCTGCGGCGTCCTCGCGCTCAACCTGCGCGACTTCACGCATCCCGTGTACGACGACTGGAGCGGCTGGCTCCTGCTGACGCCTGGCACCTCGATCACGGTTGAGACCCTCAGCCGCGCGATCGAGTTCCAGTTCTTCACGACCATGGACGGCGCCATCGCTGGCTCCGGCGGCCTCAGCGGCGCCAGCTTCTACGATGGCCACACCAGTGGCGCGCGCGACTGCGACCAGTCGGGCAGCGAGTCCTGGGTTACCTTCCATGCGAAGTACCCGAACTACCTCGGCAGCGGCAACCCGCCGCGCCCGGCGCCGGAGACCATCAAGGTCCGCTGGGTCAACCAGCCCGCCCAGAAGCAAGTCTTCCTGGCGTGGGCCGGCCAGCGCATCATCCTCGAGCACGACTGGCGGATCCCGCCGGGCGACTTCCAGAACGGCGAGCCGGCTGGCTTCTGCCCGTTCTACGACCTCGACGTGCGCCAGGATCCGTCCGCGGCGGCGACGCGCGAGGTTCCCATTTGGCTCGCCCACTGGGTGAAGGGTGGCGGACCTGGCAACTTCATCTCGGGCCTCGGCGCCGCCGTTGCTCCGGATGAGGCGTTCACGGCGCTTCTCGGCCACATCGGCACCGACTACTACGGGGACAACCTCAACCTGGAATCCCAGGTGAACGACGCCCCCGGCCGCCCGCAGAGCGCCTGCATCACGCGCGTGCTCTACGAGTCGGAGCAGCCTGGCCAGGTCGACATCGAGCTCTTCGCGGGCTCGATTCACGGCCCGGATCTCAACCTCGATCAGTACTACGAGAGCGACTTCGACCAGTGGTGGGACTGGCGCTACCGCGGCCTGTTCACCCCTGACCAGACGAAGGTTGCGTTCGTCGTCTACTACATGAAGCTGAACACGGTGACGACCTCGCTCGTGACCCAGGTCAGCAAGCCGAGCCACAACGGCAGCGTCGTGTCGGACTACGCGCCTGGCAACCCATGGGATGCCACGAAGGACGACGCCGACAACGCCGCTGACTGGAACGTGTCGAAGGACATCCTTGTCCGCATCCGGGTGACCGGCTGGTTCATCAATGAGAACCCGTCGGGCCGCGCGGCCGACACCTCCAACCCGCTCAACGTCCTCCCGGCGAACCGCTGGGTGATGCCCGACGACTGGGCGCTCCTCGCGGGCGGCCCGGCCGACCCGGCTGATGGCACGGATGCCCGCGGCACTGCCGAGGAATTCCGCCCGCAGTACGACATCATGATCGCCCCGAACAACGCGGCCGGCATTGCGCTGACCACGCCGACGGGCGCCACGAACGTCCTCGCGTCCAACGTTGGCAGCAGCGCTGGGAACTCCACCTCGGCGTTCCTCGTGACGGCTGGCCTCCCGGTGGGCACGAGCATCTTCATCGGCGCGAGCACCGTGAACTACACGGTGACGGCGTTCGACCCGGTGACTGGCTTCCTCGCCATCTCGCCGTCGCTCCCGGCCGTCCCGGCCGCTGGCACCGCGATCTTCGTGGTGAACAGCACGCCGTTCGAGGGTCCGTTCAGCCTCGTCGACCTGCCTGGCCTTTGCGCCCTCGGCAGCTGCGGCGCGGCCCTGAGCAACTTCGCTGGCACGAGCAACTCGTTCGTCCGCGACACCATCCTCAAGGACGGCGACGTGGACCGGTGGGATGCTCCCATGCCTCCGGCCCTCGTGTCGGTCAAGCTCCGCGGCACCGGCTTCATGAAGCAGGTGTGGAAGGAAGACGTCTACTACAACGGGACGGCCAACTCCACGTCGCAGACCTACCCGAACCCGTTCTACTACAGCAACATCCCGGATTCGCCATACATCCCGGCCGTCGTGGCTGGTGGTGGCTACCTCTGGGATAGCTGGGGCGATGACGGCCCAGCCGCCCGCAACGGCCTCGGTTCCGACCTTCAGGCGGTCACCCGCGGCGCTGATGGCGATGGTCCGTACCACTTCTGGCAGTTCGTCCGCCGCGACAGCAATGCGGAAGGCATCGGCGAAGCCCTCTCCACCACGGACCGGGCCGAGCTTCAGGCCATCCGCGATGCCTACGGCGACCAGTCCATCGGCCGCGATGCGGTTGTCTACACCGACAACCACGGCGAGGCCATGGTCACCGCCAATGGTGACTTCAAGACCGACCTGACCGCGTGCGCTGCCAACGTCCTTGGCGGTGGCAAGCACTGCAAGCCTGGCGATGTCGTCGGCAAGGCCACCATCACGGCCACCGCTGACTACCCGGACTTCCGCGGCAAGCACTTCCCGGTTCAGTCCAACTCCGCCACGGTCAACTGGACCTGGGGCGGCTACAAGGACGTGACCGTTGAAGCTGGCGAGGACCCGCAGTTCAAGTACGTCGTGTTCCATGCCATGGACCGCGATGGCTACTGCGCCCCAATCGGCGGCTCGGCGACCCCGTCCAGCGTCCACCTCCACTCGGTCTACAGCCGCGTGGACGAGAAGACGACGATCGGGACCAACGACCCGGTTGAAACGGTCGACTTCCTGATCGATTCGGGCCAGGGCATCATCATCGGCCGCGCCGATGGTGGTTCGCTGAACCTGGACGGCAACCGCCAGTTCGCGACGGGCCTCCGCACCTACTCGGTGTCGGAGAACAACCCGGCGGTGACCGGCATCAAGGAATTCCCGCTGTCCAGCCTCGCTGCCGCCGGTGCGACCGACGAATGCCAGGCCTGGATCAAGGTTTCGAACAGCCTCCTCTCCGTCGTCAACGTCCTCGTCTTCGCGAAGGATGACGAGGGCACGATTGGCTTCGACCGCGTCATCGACCTGCAGACCACCACGAAGCTCACCCTGAACTTCCGCTGGTCGCTGGTCACGTGGAGCGGTGCGGACAACATCAAGGTCTCCGATGCCCTCGCGGGCACCGGCGCCAACGATGCCGGCAACGACATCAGCGCTGAAGTCACGGCCATCTATGGCTGGGACGCAGCGGCCCAGGACTGGCTCGGCTACTTCCCGGCCGGCGTCTCTGTCCCGGGTGCGAACGACCTTGTCAACCTCAAGAAGGGCTCGGCCTACTGGATCGCCATCAAGGGCCCGGCCGCAGTCGAATGGACTATCGCGACTAACGTCGGCTAAGTCCCAAGAAGGGTTGGTGGCCTCCCGCAAGGGGGGCCACCCGCCTGACACGGGGTCCCATAACGACAACGGCCGTACAGATAGGAATGGAGCTAGCAAGCATGACCAACCTTAAGAGGATGCTCGCCGGTAGCGGTCTTGCTGCGGTGCTCGGGGCGATCGTACTTGGCTTCACGGGTTCCTTCGGGGCCCATGAAGCCCAGGCGGAATCCCCGCCCAACCCGCCCGCCCGGTTCGCCGGGTCGGTAAAGGTTGATGGCGCGGCCCCGCCAGCGGGCACCCGCATCGAGGCGCGCATCGTGAGCGCCACCTGCGGCGTCACGGTCACGTTCAACACCGGAGCTGAGAGCCGCTACGTGCTCGATGTCCCGGCACTGGACCCGGGGTCTTCCCCGAACTGTGGCACGGACGGCGCAGTCGTGACTTTCTTCATCGGCGATAAGCAGGCGAAAGAGACCGGGTCGTGGAAGAACTTCGACCTCAACCCGGTCAACCTCACCTACACCACGCCTCCGACTGCCACCGCGACGGCCTCGCCGTCGGCCACCCCCACCTCCGGTGGCGGCGGCGGCGGTGGTGGCGCCACCCCGCGGCCGCCCGCGACCGGTAACGGTCTCGACAGCGGCAGCGGCTCGAACGCAGTGCTCTTTGGCCTCATCGGCCTCGGCGTCCTCGCGTTCGCGGCTGGTGGAGCGGTGGCGGCCCGGCGCAGCCGGTAAGCCGATCGCGTTCACACGCAAGAGCGAAGGCCCCCGGGAGACCGGGGGCCTTTTCTTTGTGTCTCGTCCGGGAAACCGACGTCTGGGCTTACTGGCCAGTGCCGACCATGGGGATTTGGACGCGGAAGATTTGGGGCGTTGGCGTCCGGGTCGGCGTGGGGCTCGGCGTGGCCGTTCGGGTTGGCGTCGCGGTCGGGGCGGCGGCGGTGGGCGGCGGGGAGCCGGAGGAGTCGTCGATCAGGCCGAAGGTGAGCGTCCAGTGGCCGTTCGCGTGGCCGATGCCGACCGCGACCCCGCTCGCGTGGAGGATGTTGGCGCGGTGGCCTGGCGACGCCATGAAGGCCCCGAAGATCGCTTGGGCGCTCGTGGTGCCCATGCCCACGTTTTCCCCGAGGGGCCGCGGGTAGCCGCAGTCTTTCATCCGGACAAAGGGGTCGCGGCCGAGCGAGTCGGTGTGCGCGAGGCCCGTTTTGGCGGCGTCTTCGCTTTTCCACGCCGACGAGCGGTTGAGCGTCGGGGAGGGGATGAGGGCGGCGCGGCCCTCGGTCGCACGGGCCGCGTTCATCAGGGCGAGCATGTCGAGCTCGCGCTGGTCGAGGTCGCCGGTCGCGGTGTCGCAGTTCGCGATGGCCGCGACGGGCGTTCCCTGCGCGGCGGCGATCACCGTCGCGGAGATCAGGCCAGCGCCGAGAAGCCCGGCGGCCAGCATCGGTTTCAGTTGCATAGGACCACACGTCCCCCCCGCCAAGACGGGACGCTCGCCCAACATAACACGCCCCTGGGGGATAAGTGGAGCGGCAGGGGCGCCGGGGCGTGTTCGTCGGGCGATGGTATCCTGCCGCGATGGCGGCGTCGGGGCTTCGGGTCTGGCTTGCGCGGCACGGAGAGACGGAGACGAACCGGGCTGGCGTGTTTTGTGGCCACCACGAGACGAAGTTGACGTCGAAGGGCGAGGAGCAGGCGCGGGCGCTCGGGAAGCGGCTGGCGGCGGTCCCGGTCACCGCCGTAGTCACGAGCGACCTCTCCCGCGCGCTGGCGACCGCCGCATTGGCGGCGGAGGGGCGCGGGCTGACGCCCGGCGTCGACCCGGATTGGCGGGAGATTCACTACGGGGCCTGGGAAGGCCGTCGCGAAGCGGAAATCCGCAAAGAGGACCCGGCCCAGTACGCCCTCATGCGGGCGGAGTCGCCGGACTGGCTCCCTCCCGGTGGGGAGGGCTTGGCGGCGGTCCGGTCTCGGATGTGGGCGGCCTTCGACCGGGTGATCCAGGCGCACAAGGGCGGCGACGTCCTCGTGATCTCCCATGGGACGGCGTTGAGCTGCCTGTTCGCCGAGGCCGCTGGGGCTTCGCCAGCGCATTCGTTGCGTTTCGGGACGGCTAACTGCGGGCTCTCGAGGCTCGAGGTGCACGGCGGCAAGGTGTACCTCGCGCTCGTCAACGACACCACGCACCTCGACGGGCTCGGGCGTTGATCCCGATCGGTGATAGCCCGCGCTCGCGGAGCACGCCGTTCGTGACGATGGCGCTGATCGCCGCGAATCTCGCCGTGCTGCTCTGGGTGATGGTATTGGACAGCCAAGTCCCGTCCTCTCGCGCGGAGGCGGTCCGCGTCCAGCGCGAGTTGGCGACTGGGACCTGTTATGGCTTCGTCCCCGCCCCGACTGACATCGACGCGTTCTACTGTCGATGGTCCTTCCAGCCGGAGGAGTGGTTCGACGCAGCACGGGGCGAATCGAAGGCGCAGGAGCCGCGGCGACTCGAGGTGCTCCTCTCCATCCTGACCTCAACGTTTCTCCACGCCGGCTGGATCCACCTCATTGGCAACATGCTCTTTCTCTGGGTGTTCGGCGATAACGTCGAGGACCGATTGGGCCACCTGCGGTACTTGGTGTTCTACCTGGCTGGCGGCGTTGTCGCCGCGCTTGCGCAGGGGCTGGTCGAGCCATCGAGCGTGGTGCCGGTGGTCGGCGCGAGCGGGGCAGTCGCGGCGGTGCTCGGGGCGTACTTGGTGCTCTATCCGAAGGCGCGCGTCACGGTGCTGGTGCCGCTGCTCTTGTTCTTGCCGCTTCCCGTGCCCGGCGTGGTGATGATTGGCCTCTGGTTCGTGCAGAACCTGCTCTCCGGCGTCGCCTCGCTCAGCCCAGCGGCGCCGAACTCGGGTGTGGCGTTCTTCGCGCACATCGGCGGTTTTGTGTTTGGCGCGCTGCTTGTCTGGCTGTTCGCCCTGGGCCGGCCACGACGGGCGGAGCGGGGCGGGCGCTGAGGCGCCTGGCTTCGCGGTGGCTGCCCCTATACTGAGCCCTGATGGTGGACGCAGGCGATGACGGGGCGCTCCTCGACGGCGCTCGCTCCGGCGACCGGGAGGCGTTCCTGGCGCTCGTCGCCGAGCACGTCCCGCTGCTCTACGACGTGCTGTTTCAGGTGGTCGGCCACGCGGGCCGGGCGATGGTGCTCACCGGGGAAGCGATCCGCCGAGCCGCGGAGAACGCGGGAGCTGCGCCGGTGGGCGCGAGCGCCCGGGCCTGGCTCGTTTCGCAAGCGTGGCCCTTGCTCGGCGTGGCGGCGGCGCGTGGCGAGGTCGTCCCCTCGGAGGCCCGCGCGGGGCTGGCCTGCGAGGCTGCGGCCGGGGGCTGGGAGCGCCACGCCTACCTGGATCTCGGGCTTCGGCAGCGGTTTGGCGAACATGAGCTTGCCCAGGCGGCGGGGATTTCGCGGTCGAGCGCGGCCTCGCTCCTTGCCCGGCTGCCGGCGTCGATGCCCCCCGGCTTCGCGGAGCGCTACGCCGCAGAGACTGAGCCCGCCGTCTTGCCTGCGGGTGTGGCCTCTGGCTGGGTGCGCGACGCAGAGCGCTGGTACGGGGGCGGTCGTCCCAGCGGACCGGCGACACCGACGCCCACTGTAGGTGCGCCACGCTGGGGCCAGCGCTGGCTTTGGGGCGCGGCGTTGGCAGGGGCCGTCGCAGGGCTGGCGGCGCTCTTGTTCATCCCTGGCAGCCCAGTGGCCCTCACGCGTGGCGCGGGCGACCGGGTCTTCTCCGCCGCCCCGACAGCCACGCCCGGGAGCGGGGCCCCACCTTCGGGCACGCCGTCCGCCACTCGGACGCCGACCCGCACGCCCGTGAGGGCGACGCCGTCCGCCTCTCCCCGCGCGACTGCGACGCCTTCGGCCGGCCCGACGCGGACAGCGGCGGCGGGCTTGACTGCGACGCCGATCGTGTCCACCGCGACCGCCACGCCAGCGCGCTCGCCCACGCCGACGCCAACCGCCACGGCCACGCTGGGCGCCAGCCCCACACCGGTCCCGACTCCCACGCCGACAGCTACCGGCACGGCCAACCCCACCGCGACGCCGACGCCGACTGCGACGGCCTGCCTCCCGGTGCTGCAAGCGAACGTCTCCCGGCTGACGGCGCCCCCGGGGCAGCAGACGTTCTTCGTGCTCTTCAACGGATTCTGTGGAGCGGCGACGTTCGTCGTCGAAGCGAGCGACGGCTGGCTATCGGCGGGGCCCCCGAGCGGGACGCTGGCCGCCGGGACGAGCACGCAGATCAGCGTCGTCGCCGACCCGCCAGCCGAGCCGGGCGCCTATTCCGCGACGGTCCGCGTGAGTGGGCCGTCGAACTCGGTGGTGGTGACGGTCGAAAGCACCCGGCGGTAAGGAACGACCGTACGCCCGTTCCGCGGTATCGATGGCTCCAGTAGACTCGTGACTCGTTATCCGTCGCCCCAGAACCGTGAGGAGTGCCTCCCATGCCGCAGTTTCCCTCGACCGAGTACTTTCAATCGCTAGCGAAGCTTCTCAACGAGTCCGACAGCTTCCGGCGGCTCGGGACGTGCGACTGTGAGATGGGCGTGCAGGTTGGTTCCCGCATTTGGGAGGTCGACTTCGAAGCGTTCGAGGTGACCAAGGTCAAGGAGATCGACGCCAATCGCGCCGCCGAGCTGGACTTCACGCTCGTCCAAGAGCCCGACGCCTGGCAGGCGATGATCCAGGACATCCGCGACAACGGCCGCGCGACCCATGACTTCACGCTGAACTCGCTGGACCTCCGGAGTGACGCAGAGTTCGCGCGCGGCAAGGACTACCACCGCCGCGACGCGTTTTACCGCTTCAACCAGACGCTCCAGGACTACTTCGACATGGCCGCCAAGGTCGAGACGGCCTTCGCTTAGCGGCTGGCTGCCACCCGTCTTCGGGACCGTGTGACCGGTGTTGCCGCACGCCGGGGCGGAGCGTTCTGCGTTTCCGGGAGGTCGCGGATCAGCGGGTCGAGTGTCGCGATCACGGATGAGAGGCCATGGGAGACGTCGGCCGCGAGCTCTCGTGTGAGGGTCTCGAAGGGGAAGGGGCGGTGCAGCCGCCGCCAGCTCGCCGTCCAGGCTTCGAGCTCCCAACCCTCGCCGAGCGCCGGGAGCAGCTCGCCCGAGGCCGCGGCAACGACAGCGGCCAGCGCGTCGTTGGTCTCGACGGGCCCTTCGAAGTGGAGGCCAAGCTCCACGAGGCCGCGCGACGGTTGGGGCTGCAACTCGAAGTGCACGGCGGGGTTCGGGTACTGATACTGCAGAATCGTCCACATCAGTTTCCGGGTGAGCCCTCGCGGCGGGCCTGCAGGGGGCTCGAAGGCGAGCTCTTCACACAGGAAGAGGAACTCACGGGCTTTCAGGTGTGACGCCACTCGCACCAGTGTACGTGACCACGGCCCGATAACCGTGCCAGGGTAGACTGACGAGTATGGTGGCAGCGACCCAGCGGAGACACAGCAGTCCCGGACGCGCGACGAAGATCGTCGCGACGCTTGGCCCCGCCTCGGACAGCCCGGAGGTGGTCGAGCGCCTCATCCTCGCCGGGATGGACCTCGCCCGCCTGAACACGAGCCACGGCGAAGTCGCAGGCCATGTCACGGTCGCCGCGCTTGTGCGGGCGACGGCGGAGCGCCTCGGGCGACCGACAGGCGTTTTGATGGACCTCGGCGGTCCAAAACTGCGGACCGGGATGGTGGCCGGCGGTGGGGCCGTCGAGTTCTCGACTGGCGCCGAAGTGCTGCTCGTCGATGGAGGGGCGGAGACGGTGGCCGGGCGTCTCGCGGTGGCCTACCCGCAGCTCACCACCGACGTCCTCCCCAGCCACCGGGTGCTCATCGACGACGGCGCCGTGGAGCTGCTGGTGGTTGCCCACGAAGGGGCCGGGCTGCGCTGCCGGGTCGTCGATGGTGGGCCGGTCAGCTCCCGGAAGGGCGTGGCGTTTCCCGATTCGAAGCTCTCGCTGCGCCCAATCACCGCGCGCGACCGGGAGGCGATCGCCGCCGGTGTGGCCGCCGGCGTGGACTACTTTGCCCTGAGCTTCGTGGCCGATGCGGAGGACCTTCGCCTTGCGCGCACCCTGATCCGCGCCGCCGGCGGCGAGACGCCGGTGATCGCGAAGATCGAGCGGCGCCAGGCGCTGGAGACGCTCGACGCCATCGCCGCCGAGGCCGACGGCCTGATGGTGGCCCGCGGCGACCTCGGCGTGGAGCTCCCGCCGGAGGAAGTGCCGCTCCAGCAGCGCAGGATCATCGCGGCCGCGAGCCGCCACATGATCCCGGTAATTACGGCGACGCAGATGCTGGAATCGATGACCGTGTCGCCCCGCCCCACGCGGGCCGAAAGCAGCGACGTCGCCCACGCCGTCTGGGACCTTTCGGATGCCCTGATGCTCTCCGGCGAGACCGCGGCCGGAGCCTACCCTGTCCAGTCCGTGGAGATGATGGACCGGATCATCCGCCGGGCCGAGTCGCTGCCCGGCGTCCCGGTCGAGATGCTGGCGCCAGAGACGGACAACCATAGCTGGGTGGTCGCTCAGGCCGCTCGGCGCATCGTCGAAGCCGACCGAGCGATCCGGAGCGTCGTCTGTTTCACAATCAGCGGGCGGACGGCCCTGCTCCTGAGCAAGGCGAGGCCCGGTGTGCCGATCTTGGCCTTCACTCCCCACGCGGCGACGGCGCGGCGGCTCGCCCTGGTCCGCGGCGTGGTGCCGATGGTCGTGCCGATGGTCGCGACGTCGGAGGAGTTGCTGGGGGTGGTCGATGCACGGCTTCAGGCAGAGGGCCTCATGGTCGCTGGCGAAGAGGTGGTCGTGGTCGCCAGCCTGCCGGTGCAGGCGCGCGGGGCCACCAACTTCCTGAAGCTTCACCGGGTGGGGGAATCCGCGGAGTACGCGCACTGACGTGCTGAGGAATCAGGAGAAGGCGTCCGTACCCATCGCTGTCGCTCAGGGCTCTGTTTTGGTTGCCGTGCGTGGGGGCCGATGGGCGAGTAGGCAAGGGCGGCTGTGGCTCGGAGTGGCTGATGAGACTGGCGTGGGTGGGGCATCAGGAGAAGGCGTCCGTAGCCCTGGCTGTCGCTCAGGGCTCTGTTTTGGTTGCCGTGGTGGGGAGCTTTAGGCCGCTTCGGTGCCGAACTGTTTGGATACGCGTCGGCGCAGGGCCGGCGCTTCTTCGGCATCCCGCAGGACGTCGGTCGCGTAGAGACCCTCGAGGTCGTATTGGAAAAGACGCGCGGCGACCGGAACTTCGAGCATCCGGTGGCCGTCGCTCACCGCGATCGTGCCGGGCACGCGCTGGAGGTAGATAAACGAGTCTTCCAACGTGCATTCGTTCAACATGGCGCAGAAACGGGAGCCATCGAGATGCGCGACGAAGTCCGAGGTGCGCGTGAAGCGGCGAAGGACCTCTCCGAGCCCGCGGATCGCGCGTTGGCCGAATTCGGCCCCGCGGCGGTCGACGACTTCGTCGTACGCCTCGAGCGAAAGGATGACGAGCACAAACGGCGTGTCCGCCGCGCGTGCGCGCGGCATTTCGCGGCGCAATTCAGAGAGGAGGTAGTTCCGGTTGGGGATCCCGTCGATGTCGCTGATGTAGGCGGAGCCGTGGGCTTTGGCGATGAGGCTGCGCCACTGGCGGCGTCCGACCCAGCGCGAAGCCCAGACCTGGGCCCAAAACAGCCCAAAGAGCACGACGGAACCCGCGAAGGCGACGATCGTGAGGAGCCCTGGGCTCGTTACGGTGGCGTACGCCAGGTAGGCGAGGACCGCGACCCAGCCGATCACGAGGACGGGCTGTGCCCAGGCACGCCAGCTCGGGGTTTGGCCGCTCGACGGGGAGACGTTGCTACTTGCCATGGTGCTCCGCCGAGGATCAAGGGGTCGGCACTAGTACCATCGGCAGGCGAAGGCGCGCGGAGAAGGGGCGCGGCCCGCCGGAGCGCCGGAATCGCCTCAGCTCAGCCCGGCCTTGGCGATCACCTCGTCGCTGAACCAGCGAATGTCCTCGAGGTTCGAGAGCGAGACGGAGAGCTCCTCTACCCCGAGTAGGTGGAAGGCGGCGGCCTGGTCGCGCATCTGGGCGGCGTCGCCGTGGAGCACGCCGCCGGCATCCCACTCCGTGACGCGCTCGGAGCGGCCCCAGCTGCGGGCCATCCCGGAGATGCGCCGGGCCATCGCGTCGGCGGCCGCGGCATCGCCATCGCGCAGGAAGACGACATCCGCGGTGATGGCGAAGGTCGCGGGGTCGCGGCCGGCAGCTTCGCAGTGGGCCCGCGCGGCGGGGATCAGGTCGCGGAGCTGCCCTGGCCCGAGTTGCCAGGTATTCAGGCCATCGGCGACCCGGACGGCAGCCTTGAGGGCCAACCCATCGGTGTTGAGGCCGACCCAGATCGGCGGGTGCGGCTGCTGGAGTGGCTTCGGGTTGAAGGCGGCGCCCCCTTCAAGGTGGTAGAAGCGGCCGGCGAACGTGGTCGAGGCTTGCGTCCAGAACGACCTAAGCACGGTGACACACTCTTCGAGCATCGCGACCCGTTCCGAAAAGCGCGGCATGGCGTAGCCGAAGGGGTGGAAGTCGGCGTGTTCGTAGGCCGTGCCGATGCCCAGCAACGCCCGCCCGCCGCTGACGATGTCCACCGTCGCGACCTGCCGCGCGAGGTTCTGCGGGTGGTGGAAGGGCGCCCCCGTGACGTGGGTGCCCAGCCGTATCCGCTGCGTCTGGCCTGCCGCCCAGGCGAGCCAGGTCCACGGGTCCGGGATGGCGAACGACGGATGGTCGACGACGCTCAGGGTGGTGAAGCGGGTGGCGTCGATCGCGGCCAGCGCCTCGCGCGTGACCCACTTCTGGTCGGCTGTGACGATGCCAAAGCGCACGGGAGGCCTCCGGAGGGCGGGGTGGGCGAAGGATAGCCGTCAGGACACGCGAGGGCGATCGTGACGGCGTAGAATGGGGCCATGACAGCGACGTCCAACCTCACGCGCGCACCACTGCTCGAACCCGGACAAGTCATTACGGTGGAGAACTTCCGCGAGATTCAGAATCGTGACCCGCGTGTCAAGGAGCTCCTCCACGGGATGCTCGTGATCGAGCCGCCGTTTCCGATGACGGTCGAGGACTGGCATAACCTCCCGGACGACGACCCGAACCAGTACGAACTTCTCCACGGGATGCTGATCATGTGTGCAGCGCCATCCGGCGTCCATCAGGATGCCGTGACCAACATTGCGACGGATCTGGCGATGCTCGCGCGCAGCCGAGGCGGCTGGGTGCGGACCGCGCCGCAGAACGTCGACTTCGCCGAACGCATCGGGTTCCAGCCCGACATCATGTATCTCGCCCCAGAGAGCATGTTCCGCCGCGGCCGGCACGGCGTGAACGGCCCGCCCGACTTGATCGTGGAAGTGCTCTCGCCGAGCACGGCCGAGTACGACCGGGGTGTGAAGCTGCCATCGTATTTCCACTATGGCGTGCGCGAAGTCTGGCTGGTGGACGTCGACAAGCGCGTCGTCGAACTGCGTTGGGCAGATGGCCCGCCCGTGACGGTCGCATTTGGCGAGACGATCCCGTCGGAAATCGTGGAGATCGGCTCGGGGCACCTGGAGTTGGTGCCGAGCTACGATTGAGGCGGCACCCACTTGTCCTGATAGCCGGTGGCCGGCTGCTGTTCCGCGAAGGGCCAGCGCTCGCCGAATTTCTCCCAATACACGACATCGCGCAGTGGCTTCCGCTTCACCGGCCCCTGCTTGTCCGTCGGGTAGCCCATCGGCAAGAGGCAATAGAGCTCGTTGTTCTCCGGGATGTTGAGCATCGTGAGGAGTTCGTCCTTGTGGCCGAACGGAAGGTTGAAGATCGAGCTGCCGAGTCCCAAGGCCCGCGCCGCAATCTGGATGTTCTGAACAGCGGGAAAAACGCTCCCGCCTGGCGTGGAGTGGCGTCCCTTGAGGCCGAGCACCCCGAGGACGACCGGCACCTTCCCGATTGTGTGGGAGAGGTCGCGGACGCTGTTGAGCGAGAGACGCTGACTGCGTGGCAGGGCGTCGATCGCTTCCTGGGTCCCGAAGCGCGCCTGATAGCGCGCCCAGCCTTCGAGCGCCCACTCTTGGAGCTTCGCCTTGACCGCCGGGTCCGTGATCACGAGGAAGCGCCAGTCTTGGGCATTCTGCCCGCTCGACGCCCGGATCCCGGCGTCGAGCACCTGAAAGAGCACATCATCGGGGATCGGGTCCGGCTTGAACCGGCGCAACGCGCGGGTGGTATAGAGGGTCTGGAAGAGGCCGGGATCAGTCATGGCGCTATTGTGCACGGTGATGGCGAACCGGGCAGCGGCCGGTTAGGCTCGACGCTATGGCGTTCGACCACGGCCTGGCGCTGCGCGTCCGGGCGCTCACGGCAGGCGAAGGCGCCGTCGAGCAGCACCTGTTTGGCGGCTTGGGATTCTTCGACCGCGGGCACCTCTTTGCGGGCGTCATCGGCACGGAGCTGGTCGTGCGGGTGGGGGTGCTCGCCTATCCCGAGGCGCAGTCGCTGCCCGGCGCGCGGCCGTTCGACTACCCAGGGAAACCGATGCGGGGCTGGGTGTACGTCGCGGCGGCCGCGGTTGCCTCCGACGCGGACCTCCGCGCGTGGCTGGCCCGCGGATTGGCGTTCACGGCGACGTTGCCAGCGAAGGGCGCGCGGCCGCGGGCCTGAACGGTCCGCGGGAACTCCTTGGCGACAGAAACGGGGTTGCGACGTCCACGTCGCAACCCCGCGGTGGTGGTGTTGCTGCTGCTGGTCGGGTTACGGCTTCTCGATCGGCAGGCCGACGCTGTTGCCCCACTCGGTCCACGAACCGTCGTAATTGCGGACGTTCTTGTAGCCGAGCAGGTTCGTGAGCACGAACCAGGTGTGGCTGGAGCGCTCGCCGATCCGGCAGTAGGCGACGATGTCGTCGGACGCCTTCAGCCCCTGCTCCTGCTCGTAGATCGCGCGGAGGTCGGCGGCCGACTTAAAGGTGCCGTCCTCGGGGTTCGCCGCGCGCGCCCAGGGCACGTTCTTCGCGCCGGGAATGTGGCCGCCGCGGAGCACGCCCTCTTGCGGGTACTCGGGCATGTGCGTGCGCTCGCCCGTGTACTCGGGGTTGCTGCGCACATCGACGAGCGGCTTGCCGGCGGCCGAGTGGGCCTTCACCTCTTCCCGGAAGGCGCGGATCGCGCTGTCGTCGCGCTCGGGGGCGGTGTAGCTGGTGGCCGCGTAGCTCGGGGCTTCGCGGGTCAGCGTCCGGCTCTCCTTTTCCCACTTGAGGCGTCCGCCGTCCATCACCTTCGCCTTGGTGTGGCCGAAAAGTTGGAAGATCCAGTAGGCGTAGCAGGCCCACCAGTTGTTCTTGTCGCCGTAGAAGACGACGGTCGTGTCGCGGCTGATGCCGCTCTTCGACATCAGGGCTTCGAACCCGGCCTTGTCCAGGTAGTCGCGGCGGACCTGGTCGTTGAGGTCGGCCGCCCAGTCGATCTGGATGGCGCCCGGGATGTGGCCCGAGGGGTAGAGCAGCTGGTCTTCGTTGGACTCAACGATCCGCACCGACGGGTCGCTCAGATGGCTGGCGACCCAGTCGGTCGAGACGAGGACGTCGGGGTTGGCATAGCCGCGGTCGGCGATTGCGGACATGGGGCGGGCTCCTTTTGGGATGATTGCCCTGCGAGCGTACGATAGTTGACTAAGGCTATCAACATCTCACTCGCGAGGCTTAGCTCGGCTGCAAGGTGCCGGCGTAGACCTGCCACGCGAGCGCCGATTTCGCCGTGAGGCTGAGGATCAGATACGCCTTTTCGCCGAAGAGATACGACCGCCAAGGGCCGAGTTTGCGGTATTGAAGGAACATGTTCAGCGCAAACACGTTGAAGAAGGCGAAGATCGACACGAAGATCGCGTAGACGAAGGTTGGCGGGCCGCCGTCTTGGCCCCCAGCGCCGATCAGGTAGATGAAGATCGCGACCCAGGGCAGCGCCCCAGCGAAGCAGCCAAACACGTACGACGTCCAATCGACGCGCGCGGTGAGCTGGTTGTGACGCTCCATCATCCAACCGCAGAAGATCATCATCGCGTTCAGGCCGAACAGCCCGATGAGCGCGGCGACGTCGTAGATCCCGACGATCATCCCGATGGCGACGATCATGACCGACGAACTGAGCGAGTACTCGACCCAGCGGGCGTAGTTGATCCCCTTCGCGAGGTTGGAGGTGTACCAGCGGTACGTGCGCGGCAGGGAGACCGCCAGATGGGCCACGGCGGAGAGGAAGAGGAAGCTCGCGATTACCGGACCGAGCCGGACATCGAACAGCGTCCGGAGGTCCGGTTCGAGGCCGCCGCTCTCCGGGTCCATGACGACGAAGGCGGCGGTCACCGGAAGGGCGAAGCTGCTCGCCAGGGCAAGCATACCAACGCCCTGGATGAAGTGGAGGGCCCCCATGGCGAGGTTCCACTGGCGAAGACGCGCGGCGCCGGCTTGGCGTTGGGCGATTGCGACCGCCATTAGCCGCCTCCCCGGCCGAGCGCGGCGGCCAGGCCATCCGCGATCCGTGGCTGGCGGAACTGGAAGCCGGCCTCGCCCAGTCGCTGAGGGACGACGCGCTGCGACGCGAGGATCAGCTCTTGGGCCATTTCGCCACCCAACAGGAGCTTCAGGCCGAACGGGGGCACGGGCACGAGCGTGGGCCGCTTCAAGGTCTTGCCGAGGGCCTTGGTGAACTCGGCGTTCGTCGCGGGGTTTGGCGCGGTCACGTTGTAGACGCCCTGCGCGCCGGGCGCGCGGACCACGAAGTCAAATGCGCGGACCGCGTCTTCGAGCCCGACCCAGGCCATCCATTGCTTCCCGGAGCCGATCCGCCCGCCGGCGCCGAGCTTGAACGGGAGCAGCATGCGCCCGAGCGCGCCGCCATTGCGCGAGAGGATCACACCGAGCCGAAGGATCGCCGTGCGGATGCCGGCTTGCTCGGCGGCCCTCGCTTCCGCTTCCCAATCCTTGCAGAGGTTGGCAAGGAATCCCGCGCCGAGCGCGCTTTCCTCCGTCAATACTTCGTCACCGCGCGAGCCGTAGAAGCCCACCGCGGACGCTGAAATGAACAACGAAGGCTTGTGTTCGAGCGAGGCAAGGTGCCGGACGAGTGTCCGGGTGCCTGCAACGCGGCTCGCGACGATCTCGGCCTTGCGGGCCGCCGACCACCGGCCAGAGCCGATCGACGCGCCCGCAAGGTGGACAACGACATCGTACCCATCAAGCGCCCCGGGGCGGACCCAATCTTGCCGCGGATCCCAAACGCTGACGGTCTCTTCTCTTGGGCCGCGGATGACGCGGGTGATGACATGCGTTTCGCCCCAGGCGTCGTGCAGGGCGGTGCCGAGCAACCCGGTGCTGCCGGTGATCGCGATCTTCATCTCGAATCCTCTTTCTCGTTAGGCCGTTGCATGGCCGAAGGCGGGCAGGGCCGAGGGCGGAGTAGGCGCACCCTCAGCCCTCGTCAGGACGGGGAAGACCTCCCGCATCACGGTCGTCCGGTAGGCGAAGATCGACGCCACGCGCTTGGCGACGCTAAGCCGGTTGACTAGGTCACCGGCGGGCCCGCCCGGCAGCGCGTAGTGGACGATGTCCTCCATCGCGACGCCGTCGGCGTGGGGACGGAAGTGGTGCTGGTGATGCCAGAAGGCGTAAGGCCCCATCCGCTGCTCGTCCACGAAAAGGCGGTGGTCGACGACATGCGTGATCTCGGTCACCCACGTGAGGGGCACGCCCGCGAACGGACGGACCGTGTAGGTGAGGATGAGACCCGGGTGCATTTCGGCGGGCGGCTCGCACGTGAGGCGGAGGCCCAGCCAGGGTGGCGTGATGCGTGCGAGGTTGCGCGGGTCCGAAAAGAAGCGCCAGACCGAATCGAGATCGGCCTGGACGATTGCGGACTCGCGGACACGATGGATGGACATTTCAACCTCCTTGGTTGACGCCGAACGCCCTAAGGGCGGCGGTGAAGCTGAGGAGTGGCCCTGGCAAGGCAGGGTTCGCGGCGGACAGCGCACGGCCCGCCGTGTGGACGCGGATCCCTGCGCGGATCAACGCGCCAGCCGCCAACCGGGTGGCGGGGATGCTGCTGTCGGCGGTGACCACGAGGCAGGCGGCGACCGGCCGGACGGCCCTTGCCGCATCGAGCAACGCGTCGCCAGGGACGTTGGCGCCGAGTGAGACGACTGTGTGGCCGTGCCACTCGAGGCTCATCGAGAGGAGGGCGGCCGGCAGGTCGTGCTCTTCGCCGGCAGGGCAAGCGATGAGGATGGGGCCAGGGTAGATGGCGCCGCCGGCCCCGCCGAAGGAGCGTTCAAACGCTCGCAGCACCGCGAGTGTGGCGAAGTGTTCCTGGGCTGGGCTGAGGTCGCCAGCCTCCCAGGCATCCCCCACCTGGCGGAGCAGCGGCGCAACGACCTCGTCGAAGGCCGCCTCCGGCTGGCGCTCCGCGAATGCCTCGGCGAGCGCGGCGGGGAGCGCCCGAGCATCGAGCCCGGCGATCAGCGTGAGCAAGCTGCGCGGTCCCTCCGGCGTCGCAGCCGGATCCTGCGCCGGGGCGCTCAGCCGCTCGCGCGCCGTGCGCGCAGCGACTTCCCCCGGGACGCCTGCCGCGATGAGCTGGCGCATGAGGCGCGCGGCGTCGACGTCCGCCGGGTTGTAGCGACGGTGGCCGCTGGGTGCGCGCTGGGGTGTCGGAAAGCCGTAACGCCGCTCCCAGAGCCGGAGCTGGTGGACGGTGATGCCGGTTGCAGCGGCAACTCCGAGGGGTGTCAAGTCCATGGGCCTAGCGTACGATTTTCGTCAATACTTCGTCAATGACTGATGATTGTCGGATCACACATTCGTCACCGAGGATGCCGAATGCTCCACCGGTCAGCCCAGCGCGTCGGCCAAGAGGAAGAATAAGGGGATGCCGGCGATCAGGTTGAAGGGGAAGGTGATGGCGAGCGCGGCTGTGAGCGAGAGGCCCGGGTTCGCCTCCGGGAGGGCGATGCGCACGGCTGCGGGCGCCGCGATGTAGCTCGCGCTCCCCGCAACGGCGCCGAGGATTGCCGCTCCCTCCGGCGAAAGGCCGGCCAGTGTGCCCGCGATGACGCCGAGGGCGCCGTTGAGGATGGGCATGGCCAGGCCGAACCCGAGGAGGAAGGCGCCAGCTTGCCGCACCTCGCCAAACCGCTCCGCCGCCGTCGAGCCCATTTCGAGCAAGAAGAGCACGAGGACCCCGTAGAAGGGCGCGACGAAGAATGGCTCAATGGCCTTCGAACCGTCGGTCCCCGCGGCGAACCCGATGATCAGACCGCCGCCCAGGAGCAGGACGCCGCGCCCGGAGACCACTTCGCGGATCGCCTCGGCGCCTTGGACGCCCCCGCCAAAGCGGGCGGCAACCAGCAGGGCGACGATGATCCCCGGGATCTCCATCATCGCGACGAGCGCCGGCAGGAAGCCTTCGGCCTCGCGCCCGGATGCGGTCGCGAAGGCAGTCGCGGCGGTAAACGTCACGATGCTGACTGAGCCGTAGTGCGCCGCCATCGACGCCGAGTCGGCGACGCTGAGCTTGCCGAACTGCCGGGCGCCAGCGTAGGCCCACAGCGGGATGCAGCAGCCTAACCCAACGGCGACCACCGCCGGGAGCCAGACCTCGCCGAGCGAGCTCTCCGAAAGCTGCGCGCCGCCTTTGAGGCCGATGGCGAGCAGCAGGTAGGTCGTGATCGCCGTGTGGATCGCGTCGGGGAAGCGGAGGTCGCCGCGTAGGAAGGTGGCCGCGGCGCCCAGAGCGAAAGCGAGGACGGGGGGCGAAGTGAGGTTGGTCGCGGCCGCGTCCAAAGGCATCATCCGCCTGAAGCTACACGACCAGCGTGTCGTGACGCCAGCCGCCCACCGAGCAAAGTCTGACTCTTGACACGCGACTCCTGGGTCGCATATTGTAGTAACTACCACGGGGGAGTAACCGCTGCCACCACATCGGCAGCGTATCGGCCGTCAACACGCGCACACGCGCCGGCCATGCAGCGAGGCGACCAAGCCTCGCCCGGTAAGACCCTGGCACAACAGTTACGCGAGAACCGTGCCCCGGGCACGGCCGCGTTCGGAGGTGTCAGGAGTGATGGACTACGTGTTTACCCCCTGGGATATCGTCGTCCGCGGCGACGAGGATCGCGATGAAAGCCGCGTCCAGACCGATCCGGACGCGGCGCCAGCTCAGCCCCGTAAGGGGTTTCGAGGGTGGGCCGCTCGCCTGATAGAGGCGCTCGGCGGCGGCCGCGAGGCGGACGAAGAAGGCCGGCCAGCTGCGCACCGCCGCCACTATCAGAGCGACTCCGACCTGTGTTAGCCGGTTGCCCCTCTCCTCGCCGGGCCGGCCAGCCCACCACTGGCCGGCCCGGCATCCCTACCTGACGGAGCCCTCATTTGTTCATGGACCTCTTGCCCTGGATCGGATTTCTGGTGCTCGTCGGTGCAATGCTCGCCCTCGACTTGGGCGTGTTTCACCGCAATGCCCACGAAGTCACCAAAAAGGAATCGCTCATCTGGAGCGTCGTCTGGATCGGCCTTGCCGCCAGCTTCAACGTCGGCGTTTACCTGTTCCAGGGCCGGGATTCCGGCATCGAATGGACGACTGGCTACCTCATCGAGAAATCGCTGGCGGTCGACAACGTCTTCATCTTCCTGCTGATCTTCGCGAGCTTTGGCGTCCCGGCGATGTATCAGCACCGAATCCTGTTTTGGGGCATCGTCGGCGCGCTCATCATGCGGGCGATCCTGATCGCCGCGGCGGGCGTGCTTCTTGGGGCGCTCCACTGGGTCATCTACTTGTTCGGGGCCTTCCTCATCCTGACGGGCCTCAAGTTCCTCCGGGACTCGGGCGAACACGCCCCGTCGCTTGAAAAGAACCCGCTCGTCCGCGTGGCGAAGCGCTTCTTCCCAGTGACGGAAGCGTACGAAGGGCAGAAGTTCTTCGTACGCCGCGCGGGGGTCCTCATGGTGACGCCGCTCTTCCTCGTGCTTCTGCTCGTGGAGAGCACGGACCTCGTCTTTGCGGTCGACTCCATCCCCGCGATTTATGCGGTGACGGACGACCCGTTCATCGTCTTCACCTCGAATATCTTGGCCATCCTCGGCTTGCGGGCCTTGTACTTTGTGCTCTCCGGCTACCTGGCCGGGATGAAGTACTTGAAGCCCGCGTTGGCGGCCATCCTGGTGTTCGTCGGCATCAAAATGCTCCTCATCGACGTGTACAAGATCGACCCGCTCGTCAGCCTCGGCGTCATCATCACCATCCTGACGGTCGCGGTCATCGGATCGCTCGCCCGTAAGGACAAGGACACGCCGGGCGACCCGCACGCTATCGCGCCAGGCGCGGCCCACTAGGCGCCGCGCCCTGGCGGACCATCCAACTGAAAGGGGAATCCCGCGATGTTGCTTCGCCGGATAAAGGCGGTATTCGAAGCCAAGGCTCACAAGGCCGTCGATGCGCTCGAAGACCCACGCGAAATGCTCGACCTGAGCTACGAAAAACAGGTGGAGATGTTGCGCGATGTGAAGCGCGGCGTGGTCGAGGTGACGGCGGCCCGCCGGCGCCTCGAGCTCCAGGCCGAGGAGGTCCGCGCCAAGCTCGCCAAGTTCGACGGGCAGGCGCGCCAAGCGTTGGTTGCTGGCCGCGAAGACCTCGCCCGCCTCGCCCTCGAACGGAAGCAACTCGCCCAGGGCCAGCTCGATGGCTTCGAAACGCAGGTTGCCCAGCTCAAGGGCGAGCAAGACCGCCTCATCCAGGCGGAGGCCCGGCTGGCCGCCAAGGTCGAGGCGTTCCGCACCAAGAAGGAAGTCGTGAAGGCCCAGTACACGGCAGCCAAGGCCACCGTCCGGATCGGGGAGGCCGTCACCGGCCTCTCTGAGGAGATGGCGGACGTCGGCATGTCGATCCAACGCGCCGAGGACAAGACCGCGCAGCTCCGCAGCCGCGGCGACGCGATCGGCGAGCTCATCGAGAGCGGCGTGCTCGACGACCCTCTCTCCACCAGCGACCCCTTGGACCGGGAGCTCGACCGCCTTGGGGCGGCCGGCACCATCGAGCTGGAGCTCGCCGCGCTCAAGGCGCAGTTGGCCCCAGCGCCAGAGCCCAAGCTGCTTTCGGAGGCGAAATCATGAACAACGAAGTGACCGTTGTCACGCAGCTCGGCGAGCATGCCGTGCCCGCCTTGATGGCCTCGTTCGTTGAGGACATGGACCGTGCCGCGATCGAAGACCAGCGGGCCGGCCGGATGGACCGCTTCCACCTGCGCTACGCGATCCTCAAGCGCTTGCTGGAACGGCACGGCCGCGTCCCTCGGACGGCTCGACACCGATTGGCGGAGGTGGGCGCGTGATTGTCCGAATTCTCGGTGACCAACAGTACCGGCTCGATGCGGACATCATGACGCAGCTTGAGGCGCTGGACCTGGAGCTCGACCAAGACCTTGAACAGGACACGCCGACTGAGTTTGCGGGCCACCTCAGCGAGATGCTCCGCATCGTGCGGGAACACGGGCTGCCGCTGTCCGACGACGAGATCGTGCCCTCGGATGCGATCTTGCCGGCCGATGACAGCTCACTGGGCGAGATTCGCGCCCTGCTTGGGGGGGCCGGCCTCGCACCGGCGCTCGCCGGAGGCTGATGATGGTTGACGAGCTATTCGACGTCTTCGAAGACCTCTTCGAGCGTCGTGGCAAGAAGAAGAGGCGCGATCGAGCTGGGGCGGACGCATCCAGCGCGGGTGGGGCCGGCATGCCGGCCCCACCCGCAGCACCTCCGCTGTTCTGTATGGAGTGTGGGCACCGGAACGCGCCCGGTTCGCGCTTTTGCGAGGAATGCGGCGCGCTCCTCCCGAGCCCCGGCGCCGAAATGCGCTGTTTGCGCTGCGAGACTATAGTGCCGCTCACCGCCAAGTTCTGCCCAAAGTGCGGCACGCGGGTGGCGGTCGGCTAGCGTCTCGCGGAGGCGGCGGGAATGGCATGGTTCCTCGTGGTCGTGGCAGGCATGCTTGAGGTCGCGTTTGCGGTGGCGCTCAAGGGCTCGCACGGGTTCACGCGGCTCTGGCCGTCGGTCGCCGTCTGCGTCTTTGGCGGGAGCAGCTTCCTCCTGCTTACGCTGGCCCTCAAGGATCTGCCCGTGGGCACGGCCTACGCGGTCTGGACCGGGCTCGGCGCAGCCGGCACCGTCTTAGTCGGCATACTCTTTCTCCGCGAGCCAGCGAACCTCTTGCGCGTGGGCTCCGTCGTGCTGGTGCTGGCGGGGATCATCGGGTTGAAGCTCCAAGAGTCGGCGTAGCGGTTTAGGGAGCGCCGTACTTCGCTTCGTGGTGGTGGTGGTCGTCGTCCGGGGCCTCGACGCCGGGCGGGAGCGGGCCCTGGAGGCTGACGACGCGGCCGTCGGGGTCGCGCACGTGCGCCTCCATGACGCCCCAGTGCTGCGCGGTGAAGGGCATGGCGTATTCCGGTGGGCGCGCAGGTGCGAAGGCCGTGACATCGGCGACACCGAGGATAGCGTGGGCTTCCAGCGGTCCATCGTGTTGCTCGGCGATGAAGACGTACGGCCCGCCCGCGGGATGTTGCAGTTGCCCGGAGCCGTGTCCGGTTTCGAAGACGGTCTCGAAGCCGAGCGAGGCCCACAGCGCCGCCGTCGCCCCAAAATTCCGTGTCTCGATGTAGTAGCCGACGAATCCGGTGGTGCTCATGGATGCTCCTGGGTCGTGGGTTGCGGGGCCTTGGGAGGGTCGCGCCGTACGAGGTACTCCTCGAGCGCGTGGCCGACGAGCGCGGAGAGCGAGAGCTCGGCATCGACGGCGTGGTGCTTCACCCGCCGGATGAGGTCCGGCGTGAGGTAGACGTTGAACTGGCGAAGCGGCCTGCCCTCCTGCATGCTGGTATGCTAGCACAGTAGCAAGAAGGACCAAGCGGTCGCACCAACGAACCGCGACGGTTAAGTGAGTGGCGGCTTGGAGCGGCGGGTGCCGCCCTCGGAGATGGTCCACCGCGCGCCGCCCGGCCCGACGACCTCGCCTTCCGGCGAAGGGGAAAAGACAAAGTCGCGCCGGACGTATTCACAGGTGTCCGCCCACTCGGCTTCGACGCGTGTGGCGCCGCCGGGCAGCTCTTCGACGGCGAGGATCGCCAATGCCTCGGCGCGCGGGTGTCGTTCGCGCAGCACACGGAGGAGGAGCGGCTCGTCCATCGTCGCGAAGGCTAGCATGGCCGGCTGACGGCGGCCACAAACGAAGCGGCCCCCACGCCATCTGCAGAGCTGAGGCATGAGGGCCGCGCATAGCGTTTTGCAGGCTTCGGACTACCGCTTCACGGCGTCCGGGATGCCCGACGCGTCGACGCCCGTGAGGATGGTGACCGCCCTTTCGGGCCTGTAGTGGTAGCGTAACGACTCGATCACCACCTCGTCGCCCTCGATGGCATAGACCATCCGATGCTCCCCCGTGATCCGCCGGCTCCATCGGCCCGAGAGGTTCCCACGAAGTCGTTCTGGCTTGCCGATGCCCGAGGTGGGCGTTCGCAGGGCGTCACGCAGGAGCGCGTGGATCCTCCGCGTGACCGCCGGGTCCGTCTCGAACCAGTACCCGTAGTCGCTCCAGCCAGACTCCGTGAACGTGAGCCTCACCCGAGGTCAATCGCCCGCTCGCGGGCTTCGCCCCGTTCCGTTTGTGTGCGCGCACGCTGGAGGTGTGCGGCGTTGGCTGGGCTCCGCTGAAGGTGCGCGGTCTCTTCGAGGCGGTTGTATTCCTGCAGAGTGAGCACGATGTAGGCGTCGTCGCCTTCGCGGGTGATGATCACGGGTTCACAATCGTCGCGGACGCGGTCCAATGTGGTTTCCAGGTTCTCTTGTGCGTAGCGGAACGAAACGGCCCTCATGCCCACCAGCATAGCTGAGGCATGAGGGCCGCGCATCGCGTTTTGCAGGCTTCGGACTACCGCTTCACGGCGTCCGGGATGCCCGACGGGTCGACGCCCGTGCCGAACACCCAGTGGTTGTGGCTGTGTGCGAGCTCTTGGAGGCTCATGGCCGCGCTCAGCGCGACCTGCTGGCCCTGGGCCTCAAGCATCTGGTTGATCGAGAGCTTCGAGACCTTGAGCGCGAACGACGGCTTGCTCGCGATCCGCTCGGCCATCGCCAGGGTGTACTCCTCGAGCTGGTCGCGGGGGACGACACGGTTGACCATCCCGGCTTCCTTCGCTTCCTGCGCGGTGAGCCAGTCGCTGGTGAAGAGGAACTCCTTCGCCTTGCGGGCGCCGAGCTCCCACGGGTGCATGAAGTACTCCACGCCGTTCACGCCGAAGCCGACCGTCGGGTCCATGAAGGCGGCGTCTTCGCTCGCGATAATGATGTCCATCGCCCAGGCGAGCATCAGGCCGCCCGCGATGCACTTGCCCTGGACCATCGCCATCGTCGGCTTCATCAGGTTGCGCCAGCGCACGCATGACTGGAGGTAGATTTCCTCCTCGCGGGCCATCATGCCCTCGGCGCCCTTCTTGTTGAAGCCGGCCCAGGTGCCCATCGTCTTGAAGTCGGCGATTGTGCGGCCGCCGCCGCCGCGCATGTCGTGGCCCGAGGAGAAGTGGGGCCCGGCGCCGGCCAGGAGGATGACCTTGATGTCGTCGTCCTGGTTGGCCCAGTCGAACGCCTCGTTGAGCTCGTAGGTCATCTCCGTGTCCTGGGCGTTGCGGCGCTCAGGGCGGTTCATGGTGATGCGGGCGACCGCGGGACGCGGCACGTCGCAGGCGACGGTGTTCAAGGTTGGCGCTTCGGCCACGAGGGATCCCTCCGGGTGATGTGGGCGGAAGTATACGTGCCACTGGCGTGCCCGGAAACTGGTTGGCCAGCCGAATTTACACCTGGTCCTCGGCTTGTCCGCTCAATCGCGGCCAATGCGGGCGGCGCAGGCACCGAGAGGGGCCGTACAGGTCCGGCGTACGGCCCCTCTCGCGCCTTCCGAGGCGGGAACGGGCGTGCTTGCTACTTCGCGAGGCCGTCGATTTCGGCCATCTCTTCGGAGCTGAGCTTCCAACTCGCTGCTTCGACGTTCTGCTTGATCTGTTCCGGCTTGGTGGCGCCGTTGATCACGCTGGGGATGTACGGCTTGCACGCCAGCCAGCTCAAGGCGGCTTCGAGCACCGTCTTGCCGCGCGCTTCGGCGAACGCCTGGAGCTTTTCGAGGATGTCGAAGTTCCGGTCGTTGATCGTGCGGGCGCCGTAGGGGCCCTTGAACCACTCGCCGAAGCGCGTCCCCGCCGGGGCCTCTTCCCCGCGCTTGTACTTGCCTGTCAGGAAGCCGCTGGCGAGCGGGAAGTAGGGCAGGACGCCGATGCCGTACTTCTGCGCGACCGGCACGAGGTCGCCTTCGATCCCACGGAGGAGAAGGTTGTACTCGTTCTGGGCCGAGATGTACTGCGTGAGGCCGGCCTGCTTGGCGACGAAATGGGCCTCCAGCGCCTGCCAGCCGCTCAGGTTCGAGCTCCCGATGTAGCGCACTTTGCCCGCGCGGACGAGGTCGTCGAGCGCGCGCAGGGTCTCCTCGATTGGCGTCTTCGCGTCGGGGAAGTGGACCTGGAGGAGGTCGATGTAGTCGGTCCCGAGGCGCCGCAGGCTGGCCTCGGTGGCGGCGATGACGTAGCGGCGGCTGGCGCCGCCCTGGAGGTGTTGGCCCTGGCCCATCGCCATGCCGAACTTGGTCGCGACCACGACTTCGTGGCGGCGGCCGCCGAGCGCCTGGCCGAGGAACTCCTCGCTCTTGCCGTTCCCGCCATAGACGTCGGCCGTGTCGAAGAAGTTAATCCCTGCGTCGAGGGCCGTGTTGACGACGACCTTCGTCTGGTCGAGGTCGATCCGCATGCCGAAGTTGTTGCAGCCGAGGCCGACGATGCTGACCTGAAGGCCCGAACTGCCGATGTTCTTGAATTCCATTGGGAAGGTGCTCCGCAAAACTGGATGGTCGGCAAGTATACGGAGCCAGAGGCGGTGCGTCGCCTGGTCGGCCGCGGCTCCAGAGCGGCTATACTGGTGCGATGGCGAGCGTGCTCACCCAACCACCGGTTGCCGGGGCGGAGATGGGTCAAGTCTTCATTTCGTTTGCAGTCGTGAACGACGACGACCTCGTCGCCCGGAGCCATGGAGCGAACAGGACGACGGTGCGGAGCGCCCTGTTGGATGACGTTCTGATGGACACTGGTGCCTCGCACCTTTGCTTGCCCGCTTCGGTGATCGCCGACCTTGGCCTCCCCCTCGACCGCGAAGTCCCGGTCGAGACGCCGACTGGGATCGTCACATTGCGGGTGTTCAAACACGCGCGCGCGGAGTTCCAAGGGCGGGGCGCCGTGGTCGAAGTGCTCGAGCTTGCGGCAGGAGCGCGGCCCCTGTTCGGCGCGCTCGCGATGGAAGCGCTTGGCGTCGAACCCGATACGCGGGACCGTGTCGTCCGCGTCCTCCCCGCCGGCGAGGGCGGCCGCAGCTTCATCCGGGCGTAGCCGCTCGCGCGAGCCGTTGCGTCCTCATGCAACCCAAAAGGGGCGGGACGCATCGTGCGCCCCGCCCCTTCGGGAGGGTGCTGGCCTCTGGGGAGCTGCGCCCTCCCCGTTAGGCCGCCTTCTTCGCTGGCGCCACCATGGTCGCGGCGATGAGCGCCTCCAGGTCGGCTTGGCCGAGGAGCGGCGCCGCCGGCTGCCCGATGATCTCGCGCATCATCTTCATCGACTCCGCGACGTTGGCGCCCGTAATCAGCGGACCATGGCCGGTGGCGATCACCTTAGGCTGGAGATTCGCGACAGTGTCCACCGTCTTGTTGAACTTCCCCGCGTCCGCGATTTCGAACCACGGCGAGATGATCCGCTGGAGTCCCGAGAAGCCTTCGTCCCAGAACGCCTTGTCGAGGTCGCCGACGTCCTCGGTCGCCTCAAGGACGGGGGTCCCGAAGGCGTCGCTCGCCCAATAGACGCCCGTTTTGGCGTCGAACAGGCCGCGAGTCGTCGGCGTGTCATAGACCGGCGGGCGGACCGCGTAGAGCGTGCGGTCCCCAACGTGCAGGGCGTCGCCATCGTTCATCCAACGGACGCGGTTCAGGGGGAACTCGTAGTCGCCCGCCAGGCGCTCGAGCATGAACCAGGTGGTCACCAGCGTCGCGTTGGGGCAGAGCTGCATCAGGAGCTCCGCGTTGCCGACGTGGTCGTGGTCGTCCTGCGAGAGGAAGATCCAGCGGACATCCTTGGGGTCGACGAGGCTGAAGATGTCGCGAAGGTAGGCTTCGCGGTTGCTGAACGTGCCGGTATCAACGATCACCGGCTCTTTCGCTTTGATCACCATCGCGTTGACGTAGACGCCGACGGGGGCGGTCCCTTCGCCGAAGAGCTGCCGGATGACGTAGGTGTCGGGGGTGACCATTTGTGGTGCGTGGTGGATCGCCGGGGCGTGGGCTTCGTACATCGTGGTGGACCTCTCCAAGAAGTGTCCCGAGGGCTGCTCCCCTCGGGGATGACTCCATGGTGCCGCGAACAGGGGCGCGCGCCGCCGGGCGTCGGGCCGAATCCGGGGTGAGGCTTCCCGCCGAGCGTGCAATCAGACGGAAGGGCACTGCCTGCTCCGGCGAAGGGCGGATTGCCGAATTGCGTTCGACATCGCCCGGACAACGAAAGAGGCCCGCCCCGGTGCTCCGGGGCGGGCCTCTTCGTGTTGGTGATGTTCGACCGCGGTTAGCGGGCGTTGATCTTGAGCTTGCAGAGCTGGGTATTCCCGGCGTTGTCGGTCGCGATCACCTCGGCGGTCCAGCTGCGGAGCTTGGCGCCGATGAACTTGAACACGCCCGTCAGCGAGCCGTTGAGCGAGCCGCCGATGTTCGACCCACTGACGTAGGCGAACTGCTGCGGACCAGTCGCTGGTGCGGACTGGGTGTCGATCTGCGTGCCGTTCAGGTAGAGCTTGCTGAGGATGACGGAGGCGATGCCACTCGTCTTGTCGCTCTCAGCTGCCGAGATCGTCACGTTGGTCGAGCCGGTCTTCTTGACCGACGTCGGGCTGCCCTTGACGGTGCAGACCGGGTTCGTCTGGTCGGTCTTGACGACCAGCGGGAGGGCGGGGTTGGTGCCGACGGCGGAGTTGCCCGCCTTGTCGATGCAGTTCCAGGCCGGGTTGGCGTTGATGTTGTAGACGCCATCGACGATGAAGGCCTGCGGGCCGTTCGGGAAGGTGTTCGTGCCGATGCCCGAGTCGTAGTTGGCGTCGGTGAGGTCTTCAGCGCAGGCGAAGTGGACGAAGACGTTGTACTTCGACCAGGTGCCAAACGTGTAGGCCGGGCCGGTGTAGTGCTGCTGGTTCGCCGTGATCGTCACGAGCGGAGGCGTCGTGTCGATGCACCAGGTCCACGAAGCGAGCGTGTCTTCCAGGTTGCCAGCGCGGTCCTCTGCGCGGGCTTCCAGGGTGTGGCAGCCGAGCCCAAGCGGGCCGGCGATGGTGTGCGTGCCGGGGTTGGTCACGGTGTTGTCGTTGATCCCGCCGCCCGAGCAGAGGGCCCAGGCGCCGCCATCGAGACGGCACTCGAAGTAGTCCACGCCCGAGGACGGGGCTGCGTCGGTCCCGGTGAGGGTGAAGTTGAAGGGCCCGAGGATGTTTACGTACGCGCCAGGGCCCGACGAGATGGTGGTGTCCGGCTTCACCCGGTCGATGAAGAGCTGGTAGGTCGCGCGGCTGGCGTCGCCGTTGCCTGCGCGGTCCCAGGCGCTCGCATAGAGCGTGTGGAGGCCGTCGGCGAGGGCGCCAGCGTGCGTGTGGGTGCTCGTCGTGCGGACGGTTGTGAAGTCCTGGAGCTCGGCGGGGTTGCACGGCGACCATGGGCCAACGGCGCTATCCATCGAGCATTCGAAGTAGTTCGAGTCCGAGGCGTTCGGCAGGTTCGGGTCGAGCGCGGCGAGGTTGAACGTGTAGGGCGCGTTGGTGTTCGTGAAGAACGGGCCTACCGCGTCGCCGGCTGCACCGCTGAAGGCCGTGCCCCCGGTGAACGTGGTCTGCGGGGCGGTCGTGTCGACGATGAAGTTGTGCGTGGTCGTCGAGAAGTTGCCGGCCGCGTCGGTCACGCGGAGGCGGACGAGATGGGCTCCGTCGGCGAGCGGGCCTGGCGCGAAGGGGCTGACGCAGGCTGCAAACGGGCTGCCGTTGACTCGGCACTCCACCGAAACGATGGCCGTTGGGTCCAAGCCGGGGTTGGCCGTCGTGAACGAGAAGGCTGGGTTGGCCGTCGTGAAGGCTGGCGTTGTCGTCCATGTCCCCGTGGGGTCGGTCAGGTCGATCCAGACGATGAACGGCCCCTGCACGTTGGAAACGCCGTCGCCCGTCAGCGCAACGTTCTTGTCCCAGCCAATCGTATAAATCTCGTGGCGGCCTTCACCGGACACGACGCGAGAGTGGCTGTCGATTGTGCGCTCAACCAAGGCGCCGGCTGGGGCGTTGCTGTCGTTGATGATTGGGCCGCCGGTGCTCAGGTTTTGGTCCTGAATCTCAACCCGGCGCATGTCGCCAAAGTTCGCCGCGGTGTCGCACGAGGGGTTCGTGTTGTTGAAGCCCGTGCAGCTATAGAACTGCGCCGCGACGGTCACGTTGCCGGGGTAGGCTGGCGCGAGACCGGCCCCATTGAACGTCGTGAAGTTGTGGTCGACGCCGGGGCCGATAGCTTTCGCCTCTTGCTGGTCCCGCAGCGCTAGGGGCACCATCGAGATGATGGCCAAGAGGCCCGCCAAGAGCAGCGCATAGCTCCGGGGGCGTGTGGGTCTGTACATAAAGGACCTCCCTGTCCCTCTGGGCCCGCGGACGCCAAAGGCGCCGCCCCGCAGGCCGCGAATGGTTTGCATCATGCGTGCAGTACGGAACCGCGTCAAGGCCATTTGACCTCTGTCAAGAGCCTTTCCCGCGACTCCCCCTTTGAGTCAATTCGACGGCGCCCCCTCCTTCCGCCAGCTTCGCCGTGGTCCGCGGCGGGAACTCGCGCGCAGCATAGGCAGAACACCGTGCCCGCGCTGTTATGAAGGACACAGAAGGCGGGCGGGGATGACAGGAATTTCGGCCGCGAGGCGCTACTTTGGCGGTAAACCGGCGCGTTTCCGCGCCCGCGCCCGGTTCACCGGCGGCAGGCCACCATTGGCCACCGCATACGCCGTCAGCAGCTCTTGCTCGCGGGGCAGGTAGCGGGGCGTCGGCTCGTAGCGGAACTGATACGCCTCGCCGGGGGCTTGGAGCTCCTTGGTCAGCGCCGCCTTGAGGCCCCCGCGCGTCTTCGTCCCCGCGATGCCAATAAAGAGGACGCGGCCTTCGGCGTCGGCGAGCTCGAAGACGCCCGGCGAGGGTGGCAGCTTCGCCACCTCGTAGGCATCGAACCGGCGCCATTCGGACACGGGCACGGCCACACGCTAGGCCCGCCCGCCGCAGCGGTCTACCGGTGCATCCGGGGAGGGAGGCTCCCGTTGCGCTGCGAGCGTGCGCTGGATTGGCGTGGTGGTTTGGCGCCATGAGCGTGCGCATGTGCCCCTCACTCCGGGGATGTCCCGGCTCGTCCGCCCGGTGAGCCTGGATGAGCCTGAGGCTCATGATCGCGATTTCATGAGCCTTGGCTCATTTGGCTCATTCAGGGGGTGGTTGCGCGGGCTTGGTGACGGAAGCGTGAGGTGCATCGGCCGGAGCGTAGCGTGCTGGACGGGGGAAGCCGGAGGGCCAGGTGGCGTACCGGTCTGACCAGAGTGTGCGGGAGAAGGGGCCCATCTACGCCAGGGCGGCCTCCAGCTCCTGGAGGGACACACGGGCGACCCTGCGGCCGCGCGCGACGAGGCTCGCGAGGTCGCCCGCGGCCTGCGCCGCGAGCAGCTCGGCGAAACCGTAGGCCGCACCCGGGATCGCCAGGTCCGCGACTGGCTCGTCCACCAGCTGCAGGACGACCGCGGAGTCCGGGCCGCCTTTATGGAGCTGGCCGGTCGAGTGGAGGAAGCGCGGGCCGAAGCCGACCGTCGTCGCGGCCGCGTAGCGGGTGCGAAGGCGGTGGCGCAGCGCGCGGAGCTTGGTGATGGAGGCCGTGTCGCGCGGGAGATAGGCGCAGATCGCGACGTAGTCTCCCGGCCGGATGCGGGCGAGCACGTCGCGGACGTCTGGCGTGGCGACCGCCGGGGCGCCGCCCGCGAGCGCGGCGGCGGTCGCGTCC
>JBJXFX010000001.1:0-9459 GCA_046152925.1 Dehalococcoidia bacterium | reverse complement strand
GCCGGCCGCGCGCCAACGAAAGCTCCCACGACAAGCACCCGCTCTCCCGCGACATCCGCATTTGCCAAGTCCGCGGGATCATCGATACCGTCGCCCGCTTCCCCTTCGAAAGCCGCTACCGTGTCCTGCTGATCGACCCGGCGGAGCGCCTGGCGGAGGCCGCGGCCAACGCGCTGCTCAAGACCCTGGAAGAGCCGCCCGGACACACCGTGTTCGCGCTCGCCTCCGCGGCCCCGGAAGCCCTGATCGAGACCATCCGCAGCCGCTGCCGGCGGATCAACGTCCGCACCGTCCCCCGCGCGGAGATCGAGGCCGGCCTCCTCGCGCGCGGCATCGAGCCATCGCTCGCCGCCCGCGTGGCCAGCGAGAGCCGCGGACGTCCCGCCCGCGCGATCGCCTTCGCCGCGAAGCCAGATCTCATGGGCGACCGCGAACGGCTGCTCGAACGCTGCGGCCGCGTCGCCGCTGGGTCCCTGGCCGAACGCTTCCGCTACGCCGAAGACCTCGCCCGCCGATGGCGAAACGACCGCGAGGCCGTCCTCGCGGAGGTCGACCTCTGGGAGGCGTACTGGGAAGAAGCCCTCCGCGAAACGAGCCGCGAGCCCGGCCACGGGGGCGTCGAGCTGGCGCCGGCCGTCGCCGCCCTAAAAGCGGTCATGCAGGCGAAAGAAGACCTTCGCGCAAACGTCCTCGCGCGGGCGGTCTTCGATCTTATGCTCATCAGCTTCCCCCGCCGTACACTGGCGGGGACGGCCCAGGGAGCTGCCCCTCTCAATGACTGACCGACGCCAACCTCATGTCGCCGGCATCCGCTTTAGAAATGCCGGCCGAATCGCTTATGTCGATACCCGTGGGATGTACCTCGACACGGGCGAGTTTGTCGTCGTCCAAACGGTGCGCGGCCCGGAGATCGGCCGCGTCGTCATCGCCCCGGGCCAAGTGCTCGTCGACCAGTTGGACCACGACGAGCTCAAGCCCATCCTCCGCCCGGCGAACGACGCCGACCTCCGGCGCATGGACGGCCTGCGCAAGCGGGCCGCCGACTTGCTCCCGGAAGCGAGGAGGTTGGCCATCGAGGCCGGGTTTCCCGCCCGGATCGACGACGCCGACTTCACCCTCGACGGAAGACGGCTGACACTCTCCTTCACGAGCGATGAGCGCCTCGAATACCGCGAGTTTCTCCGGCGCGTCGGCGACCGCTTCGCCGCCAAAGTCGACATGCGCCAAATGGGCGCCCGCGACCGTGCGAAGCTGGCCGGCGGCTATGGCGCCTGCGGCCGCGAACTCTGCTGCTCGAACTGGCTCTCCACCTTCCCCTCCATCTCGATCCGGATGGCGAAGGAGCAGGACCTCCCGCTCAACCCGCAAAAAATCAGCGGCCTCTGTGGCCGCCTCCTCTGCTGTCTCTCCTACGAAGAAGAGGGCTACAAGGAGATGCGGAAGACCCTCCCAAAGCTTGGCCAACGCTGCAGCACCCCGACCGGTGAAGGCAAGGTGATCGCGCTCAACATCCTCCGCCGACAGGTGACGCTGCTCGTTGATGGCCAACGGATCGACGTGACTGACCGCGACCTCGGGACCGTCGTCCGCTGGGACGCCGCCAGCAAGTCCGGGACGCCGCCGCCGAGCATGACCCGCGCCGAGGCGATCGAGCAGGGCCTCATCGCCCCCGAAGACGAAGAAGCGGTCGCACTTGGCGACGACCACGCTGGCGTGGATTGGGGCACGGTCGGCCGCGGCTACGGCGGCGGGCGGCTCCCCAATCGCGCGCGCCCGCTGCCTGCGCAACGTCCCGCGGCGGCCCAAGCCGAAGCCCCGGAACGTCCCCAGCGTGCGCAAGGCCGGCCCAGCGCCCCACCACCACAAGGCGGTGCGCCCGCCCGCCCCCGTCGCGAACCACCTCCGCGCGACCGGTCGAGCCGCCCTCCCGGCCCACCAACGCCCGCGGCCCCGCGGCCGGCCCGGCCCGCCGCTCCCCAGCCCAGCCCATCGGGGCCGCCCGAGGCCAAGGCGCGGACCTTCCAGCGCAAGCCTCCCGCCGAGGGCCAGGCCACCGAGCGGCCGCCGCGCCAAGACCGGGGCCGCCGGCCGCGTCCGGGCGGCCCGCGCGAGGGGTCAGAGTGACAGGCCCCGTTGGTGATCGCCGCCCGCGCACGGTACGGTGCGCGCCATTCCTCGTTGGAGCCCGGTGATGGCCGCCATCAGCGCCCACGCGCTCGCCCGCACCTTTCCCCCGGACATCAAAGCGGTCGCGGGCATCGACCTCAACATCGCGGCCGGGCAGGTCTTCGGCTTCCTCGGCCAAAACGGCTCGGGCAAGACCACGACCGTCCGAATGCTCACCACCCTCCTCCGCCCCACGGCCGGCACCGCCGAGGTCGATGGCCTCGACGTCACCAAGCACGGCGCTGAGATCCGGCAGCGGATTGGCGTCGCGCTCCAAGAAGCGGGGCTCGATGAGGTCCAGACCGGACGCGAATTGCTCATCCTTCAGGGCAGGCTCTTCGGCATGGCGAGCCGCGAGGCCAAGGCGCGCGCCGCCGAGCTCCTCCGCGTGGTCGACCTCGAAGATGCGGCCGACCGCCGTGTCGGGACCTATTCGGGCGGCATGAAGCGCCGCCTCGACCTCGCCGCCGCCCTCGTCAACCGCCCGACGGTCCTCTTCCTCGATGAGCCGACCACCGGCCTCGACCCGATCAGCCGCGAGTCCGTCTGGCGTTATGTCCAACTGCTCAACCAAGAGCAGGGCCTCACCGTCTTCCTAACGACACAGTACCTCGAAGAAGCCGACCGGCTCTGCCACGAAATCGCGATCATGGACTCCGGGAAAATCGTCGCAGAGGGTACGCCGGCCGCGTTGAAGGCGACCATCGGCGCGGACGTCGTCACCGTGCGGCCGGAAGGCGGCATCGCCGCTCAGACGCGCGCCGCCGAACTGCTCCGCCGGCTCCCCGACGCCGAAGAGGTGCGCGAAGACGCCGGCTCGGTCGTCGTCTACATCCGCGACGGCGCCCGCGCGATCCCCCGCGTCGTGCTCCTGCTCGACGAAGCGGGCATCGCCCTCGCCGACGTAAACCACGCCCGGCCGACCCTCGACGACGTGTTCCTCCGCAGCACGGGTCACCACATTGAGGTCGACGCCCCCGTCGCGGCTGCCGCCGGAGGTGAACGACGATGAGGCTCCTGCGCGACTCGTCCATCCTCATGAACCGCACCATCCGCGAACAGCTCCGGAACCCAGCGCTGCTCGGCGGCAATATCTTCATCCCGCTGTTCTTCTTCTTCGTGAACCTCGGCGTCTTCAAAGGCGTCGCCGCCCAAAGTTTCGGCGTCGCCGACTACGCCGGGTTTGCGCTCCCGTCGGCCATCCTTCAGGCCATCTCGAACGCCAGCGCTGGCCAGGGGCTCGTCCAAGACATGCAGCGCGGCTATTTCGACAAGCTGACGTTGACGACGACCCCGCGGCCCTCGCTCGTCCTCGGGCGGATGGCGTCGGACGCACTCCTCGCGGTGGTGCTCAGCGCGATTATCATGGCTGTCGGCCTCGCGGCCGGCGCCCGGATCGAATCGGGCGTTGGCGGCGCATTCCTCCTCCTCGCCATGGGCGCGGTCTTCGCGTTGGCCTATGGCGGGATCGGCGTCGCGCTCGCCTTGAAGACGGGCAGCCCGCAGATGGTCCAGCTCAGCTTCCTCCTCTTCTTCCCGCTGCTCTTCCTCTCGCCGGCGTTCGCGCCCAAAGAGGTGTTCACGGGATGGATGGAGTTCCTCGCGACCATCAACCCGGTCACCTACGTGCTCGAAGGCATGCGCTCGCTGGTCCTCGACGGTTGGGAGGGCGAAAAGCTGGCTCGCGCCTTCATCTCCATCGCTGGCTTCGGCGTCTTCACCCTCAGCCTCGCGACCTGGGCCTACCGCTCGCGCTACCGCTAGCCTGCGCGAACGCGGCATGTCGCCTACGCTCAGGGCAATGCCCCGTGCCTCCTTGCTCACCACCGCCCACGAATCACACCGCGCCGCCTTCGGGACCCCACCTTCAGCCTCGGCCCATGCGCCGGGCCGCATCAACCTGATCGGCGAACACACGGACTACAACCTCCTTCCCGTCCTCCCCATGGCGATCGACCGCGGCACCGCGGCGGGCGCCGCGGACGCCGGCGGCGGCATCGTCCGGGCGCGCTCGGCGGGCTACGCCGAAGCCGTCGAAATCCACCGCGCGACCCTTGGCCACGGCCGCCGCCACGATTGGGGCCGCTACCTCGAAGGCGTCCTCATGGAACTCGCCGACCTCGCGCCAGGACGCGGAGCGACGCTCGTCCTCGAAAGCGACCTGCCGACGACCGGCGGCCTCAGCTCGTCTTCCGCCTTCACCATGGCGACGATGGCGGCGCTCGCCGCTGCCTGGGGCCAGCCCCTCGAACCTGGCGACCTCGTCGACCGGGCGATCCGCGCCGAGCGCCACGCCGGCGTCGAAAGCGGCGGGATGGACCAGACGGTCATCGCCTTCGCCAAAGCCGGCCACGCCCTCCGGATCGACTTCGACCCGCCGGCCCGGACGCCCGTGCCGCTGCCCGCCGGCCTCCTCTTCGTCGCGGCCAGCTCCGGCGAGGCGGCGCCCAAGGCAACGGCCGCCCGCGATGCGTACAACGAGCGCGTTGTCGGCGCGCGCCTTGCCGCCGTCATGCTGGCCGACGAAATCGGCTTCGACATCGAGCCCACCCCGACGCTCCGCGACCTGATCGATGTCGATGTCGTGGATGTCCTGGTCGAAGGCCTCCCCGAGAAGATCACGGCGAAGGAAGTAGCGACCCCGCTCGGCATCCCGATCGAGCGGATTACGGCGCTCTCGGCCGCCACCTGGCCCGCCTACGAGAAGGCCGTCGTCCGCCGGGTCGCGCGGCACGTCTTGAGCGAAGCCGCCCGCGTGACGCAGGCCGAGGCCGCCCTTCGCGCCGGCAACCTGGCAGAGTTCGGCCTCCTGCTCAACCAAAGCCACAACAGCCTGCGCGAAGACATGCGTTGCAGCACGGCGGCCTTGGACAAGGTCTGCGCCGCGATGCGCAAAGCCGGCGCGCTCGGCGCGCGGCTGACGGGCGCGGGCTTTGGCGGCTTCGCGATCGCCGCCTGTCGTCCAGAAACCGCCGAAGCGGTCATCGCCGCCGCCGTCGAAGCGACGGGCGGCCCAGCCTTCGTCGTCGAGCCCTCCGACGGCCTCTTTCCGAGCCCATGACGGTGACCCGCGCGGTCGTCCTCGCCGCGGGCCGCGGCACACGGCTCGGCGCGCTCACCGCCGCGACCCCAAAGCCGCTGCTCGAAGTCGGCGGCCGGCCCATCCTCCTCCGCATCCTCGATGGCCTGGCCGCCGCCGGGATCACCGACCTCGCGCTCGTGACTGGCTACCTCGGCGGCCCGGTCCGCGACGCGGTGCTCGCCGCGAACCTCCCGCTTCACGTGACCTGGGCCGAGCAGCACGACCTCCGTGGCACAGCGGCGGCGGTCCAACTCGCCCGCGACGTGCTCGGCGACGGGCCCTTCTTCTTCGGCTGGGGCGATATCGTCGTCCACTCCCGCAACTACGCAGCCATCGTAGCCGCGGGGGCAGAGGGCCCCGCGTTGGCGGTCAACGAAGTCGACGACCCCTGGGCCGGTGCCGCCGTTTATGTCACATCCGGCGGCCTCGTCTCCCAGATCGTCGAAAAACCAGCGCCCGGCAGCTCGACGACGCGCTGGAACAACGCCGGGCTCGGCGTGCTCGACGGCCGCATCTGGCCTGCGATCGAGGCGCTCACTCCCTCGTCACGCGGCGAGCTCGAGCTCCCTCGCGCCATCGCCAGCCTCGTCGGCAGCGGCGTCCCTGTGCGGGCCGTGCCGGTGAGCGGCCCTTGGTTCGACATCGGCACGCCCGAGTCCCTCGCCGCAGCGCGCCAAGCCGCTGACAATGGCCTCCTATGACCGACCCGCTCCCTTGGGGCCTCCAGTTCACGCCCACTATCACCGGCGCCGACCTCGCCATCACCCTGGACTTTTCCGGCCTCGATGGCCGCCTCGCGGTCGTCCTCCGGAATGGCTCCGGCCTGCCAGCGCGCCCACGGGAGTTGCGCCTCGCCGCCAAGCCGAAGCTCGCCGCGGCGGCGGGCTACGCCTGGCTCCACGGCCGCTTCATGCAACGCGACGCGCTTGTCCGCGTCTTCGGCGCGGAACAAGAGACGGACTACGAGGGCCGCTATCGCCGCCCGGAACCAGGGCACGGCTATCGCTCTCACGAGCAGCTCGCGCTCTTCCTCCCGGCGAGCGCCGAGCCGGCGCTGGTCGTCGGCAGCCTCCAAACCCACCGCGTCTTCGTCGACTTCGAACTCGGGCTGGACGAGTCCGAGGCCCACATCGAAGAGCTCGCCATCGTCTTCGACCTTGATGGGCTCGTCATCGCGCCGGGCGCCTCGCTGGATCTGCCGCCGCTCCTCTTCCTCACTGGCCGCGACCCGCAGGTCCAGATGGAGCAGTACGCCCGCGAGGCCGCCACCGAGATGGGCGCCCGCGTCCCGAGCCATGCCCCGACCGGCTGGTGCAGTTGGTACTACTTCCACAACCGGGTGTCAGAAGACGACGTGCTCGCCAACCTCGCCGCGATGCAGGCAGCAAAGCACCCCGCCGAGTTTGTCCAAATCGACGACGGCTTCCAGAGCGCGACGGGCGATTGGCTCACACCGAACAGCAAGTTCCCCTCTGGGATGGCCGCTCTCGCCGCCCAAATCACCGCGGCCGGATACCGGCCCGGCCTCTGGCTCGCGCCCTTTGTCCTCCACGAATCAAGCGAGACCCTTCGCCGGCACCCAGAGTTCGCCCTCAAGACACGCGAGGGTGAGACGCTCTTCGTCGACACCTGGCTCGGGCGTTGCGCCGTGCTCGATTGCACGCACACCGGCGCCGAAGCCTGGCTGCGCGACGTCGTCCACACGGTCGTCCGGGAGTGGGGCTACAGCTACCTGAAGCTGGATGCGCTCGCCTATGCCGCACAATCGCCCGCTCGCGTCGCCTACGCCGTGGAGGGCACAACCGCGCCCGCGAACCTCCGCCGCGGCCTCGAGATCATCCGCGAAGCAGCTGGCGACGACACGTTCATCCTCGGGTGCACCTGCCACTTCGGCCCCGCCCTCGGGCTCGTCGACGCGATGCGCATCGGCCCCGACGTCAAAGAGGTCTGGGCCGACGGCCCGAACCCATCGGTCCGCCACGCGATGCGCCTCACGCTTCAACGCGGCTGGATGCACAACCGCTGGTGGGCGAACGACCCCGATTGCCTCATCGTCCGCGAGCGCGACACCGCGCTCTCAGCCGAAGAAGTCCGCTTCCTCGCCACCGCGATCGCCTTGTCCGGCGGCATGGTGGTCGCTTCGGACGACCTGCCGGCGCTGAGCCCGGAGCGGCGCGCGATGGCCCTCGCGCTGATGCCTCCCAGCGGAGTCGCCGCCCGCGCGACCCCCCTCAGCGACGGCCCCGTCGCCAGCGCTTGGCGCGCCACCCTCGACGCCGACCACTCGCTCGTCGGCTTCCTGAACTGGAGCGACACGGGCCGCTGGGTCACGTGGAGCGAACACCTCGCGCCCGGCGAGGTCGCCTTCGACTTCTGGAAGGGCAAGATGCTCGGGATGGGCGACCTCTACCTTCGCCCCCACGAAGGCGTCCTCCTCCAAGTGACGGGCCGCACACCCTCGCCCCGCTGCATCGGCGACTCTGGCTCGCTGAGGTTTGCGGGCCTCTTTCAGCGGCCTGTGAGCGGACGCCTCCAGCTCCGGAACGACCTCGACCGGCCGCGCGTCGTCGCCGTCGAGGCGCGCGGCTACGTCACGGAAGTTGAGCTGGCCCCGGGCGAGGCCGCCTGGTTCGATTGAGGCCCTCTGGCCGTGCCGCGTCCGCCCTGGAGGCTGGTAAGCTGGCCCCGTGAACGTTTGCCCACGCTGCGGGACGAAGTTCGAGATCCCGATCTGCCCGCGCTGCTACGACATCGAGCCCAAGCCAGCAACGCCGAAGCCCTCAGGAGGCTGACCGGCGGCCACGCGACTTCGAGGCCGGGGACGGCGGCTGCGCACTGGCGGCATGCTCGAACGCCGACGCAAGCGCCGACTCCCACGCCACGCGGTCGCCCGCTGGGATCGCCGCCCACTCCCGGAACCGTCGGCCGGCCGGCGCGAAGGCGTCCGCTTCGCCAGCCTCGACCATCGCGTCGACGCGTGCCTCCGGGAGCTTCACGACAAGCATCCCCGTCCGCCGGTCGAACGACGCGAAGAAGGCGCCCTCCAGCCGGAGACAGGGCAAACCCATCATCGTCGACCGCGTGACGCCGGCGTGGGCGAGCATGGCCTGCGCCAGCTCCCAGAACAGTGCTTCGCTGTCCGCCAAGTCCATCACCGCGAGTATGCGGAACGGCTATCGACCCGACAACTCGCCGACCGGCGGGCTTCTTTCCGCTGCGGTGCATCCCTCTTCTCCGGGGGCGTAGAATCCCGCCCACCACCGCCATCGAAGGAGGAACAGATGAAAGCGGCAGTATTCCACGGGGCTCACCAGCCCCTCACGATCGAGGAGATCCAGGTCGACAAGCCCATGGCCCGCGAAGTGCTCGTCCGCACCATGGCGACCGGCGTCTGCCACAGCGACCTGCACTTCGTCGACGGCCTGTACCCGATGGGCGCGCCAACGATCCTCGGGCACGAGGGCGCCGGCATCGTCGAAGCCGTCGGCGACCAGGTCCGCCACGTGAAGCCGGGCGACCACGTCATCATGTGCCTCAGCGTCTTCTGCGGCCGCTGCGACCGCTGCCTCAGCGGCGAGTCGTTCCTTTGCCGCAGCCCCGAAATCCGGCGCGGCCCTGGCGACCCACCGAAGTACACCTGGAACGGGAACCCGGTCGGCCAATTCGCGAACCTCTCCACCTACGCCGAACAGTGCCTCGTGCACGAAAACGCGGTCGTCAAGATCCGCGATGACATGCCGTTCGAAGGCGCCGCCCTCATCGGCTGCGGCGTCACCACCGGCGTCGGCGCCGCGATGAACACCGCCGCGGTGAAGCCCGGCTCCACCGTTGCCGTCTTCGGTGCGGGCGGCGTCGGCCTCTCGGCCATCCAGGGCGCCCGGATCGCTGGCGCCCGGACGATCATCGCCGTCGATGTCCACGAGAATAAGTTCCGCACCGCGCGGGACCTCGGCGCCACACACACCGTCGACGCCTCCAGCGGCGACCCGATCGCGAAGATCAAGGACATCGTGCCCGGTGGTGTCGACTACGCCTTCGAGTGCATCGGCCTCAAGATCGCGGCGGAGCAGGCCTTCGAAGCCATCCGCGACGGCGGCACGGCCACGATCGTGGGCATGATCCCGGTCGGCCAGAAGGTCGAACTCGACGGACCGGCCTTCCTGCGCGGCAAGAAGGTCCAGGGCTGCTCCATGGGCTCGAACCACTTCCCG
>JBJXFX010000132.1:0-6277 GCA_046152925.1 Dehalococcoidia bacterium | reverse complement strand
TACACTCTCCCTACATCCCCCAAAGGCCACCGCCGTTGACCACCTCCCCCGAACCGCCCGGCAACCTCTGGCTCGCCGAAGAGCTCTGGGATCTGGACGCCATCACCTTCGGCGACTTCACCATGGGCCGCACCGCCGTCCATTCGCCCATTTACATCAATCTCCGCCGCCTCATCTCCAGCCCCAAGGCCCTCCGCCGCTGCGCTGAGATCATCCGCGACGAGATCGAGACCCTCATGAGCATGCGCAACCCCCACGTCCAGCCCTTCACGCTGGTCGCGGGCGTGCCCTTCGGCGGCCTCCATGTCGCCACCGCGTTTTCGCTCACCGTCTCCACGCCGATGATCTACATCCACCCGCCGGGCACGAGTAAGGCCGACGTCATCGAGGGCGCCTACGTCCGCGGGCAAAGCTGCCTCGTGATCGACGACCTCATCACCGGCGGCGGCAGCATCCTTCAGACGGCCGCGACCCTCGCTGAAGCCGGCCTCGCCGTCCGCGACGCGGTCACCCTGGTCGATCGCATGGAGGGCGGCCGGCCGGCCCTGAAGGCGGCCGGCATCAACCTCGTCAGCATCCTGACGCTCGAACAGATCGCGAATCACCTGCACCACCGCGGCCACATCGATAGCCAAACCCACGCCCGGACGATCGCCTACATCGACGCGCGATCCCGCTGATCCTTTCCGCCCGGCCCGGGAACGGCGACCATACCCACGTGGACGAATTCGCCTCCAAGGCCGTCACCTGCGCGGCCTCTCACGCCATGGATCCGGTGAAGACAGCGTGTTGAGGAAGGTGCAGGGCCATGACCAGGCGGCAACCGGCCGTGATGACCCCGAGGCCCTCGCCCGGAGGGCCGTCGCGCGCGACCCCGAAACCTGGGGCGCCATCTTCGAGGCCAACTGGCACGGCGTCTACGCCTTCCTCCGTTTCCGGCTCAGCGGCGCCGCCGAAGCCGAAGACCTCGCCGCGCAGGTCTTCGAAATCGCCTACACCCGCGCCGAAAGCTTCGACTACCGCGGCGTGCCCATCGAAGGCTGGCTCATCGGCATCGCCCGAAACCTGCTCCGCGACCAGTACAAGAAGCTGGCCCGGCGCGGCTACCAGGAGGAGCTCGTGGAAACGATGACCCCTCCCGAACCCGACGCCGCCCCAAGCGTCGACCTCCGCGCCGACCTCCTGCTCGCCATGAAATCGTTGACCGAGGACCAACAGACCGTGCTCACCCTCCGCTTCCTGCTCGACAAGTCCGTCGAAGAGACGTCCCGCCACATGGAGCGGTCGGAGGACGCCGTGAAGAACCTCCAGCGCCGCGCCCTTGGCGCCATGGCGCGCGCCCTTCAGGGCACAGCCTATGCCTTCGGGGGTGGCCTCTAATGGACGAACGCCACCTCGACGAACTCCTCGAAACCACCCTCCGCGACGGCCGCGAGCCCGAGGCCGCGAGCCCTTCGGAACGTCTCGAACTGGGCCAAGCCGCGCTGGGCGCCCAGACGATCCGGTCCGCCGCGCCTGCTATCGAGGCCGAAGCTGAGGCCGCCCTGCCGGTCGCGCGGGCGCGCTTCGAACGCTTCGTTGCTGCCAACCGCCCCGTCCCAGCCGCTCGCCCGGTCGCGAAGCCGTCCCGCCGCGCCTGGTGGATGGTTGGCGGCGGCCGGCCGATGGCGATGGTCGGGTCGCTCGCAGGCGTGGCGCTGCTCGTCGCTGTGATTGGCGCGCTCGCCCTCAGTGGCGGCGGCGCGGGCACGGCGGCCGCGCTCGAACCCGGCGACTACGTCCAGCTCGAAGGCGTCGTCTCGGCCGCAACCAGCGATGGCGGCGAACAGCTCGTCCGGGTCGAATCCGACCTCGGCCCCGTCGATGTCGCCGTCAGCGCCTTGACCGCCGTCGGCCTCCCCGGCGGCCGGATTGCCCCCGGTACGCGCGTCACCATCGCCGGTCTCGTCGAAGCGGCGACCAAGAAGGAGCCGCGGATCGCCGCAAACGCGGTCTCCCTCGCGAATTCGGACGGCGCGACCGCCGCCAAACCCAACCTGCGCGAACTGAAAAAGCTCAAGCCCGGGCTCCGCGGCGTGATCGTGCTCTTCAATCTCGCACCCGCAGGCGATTCCGGGTGGGTCGTGCTCCGCCTCGCGAACGGCGACCGCGTGCTCGTCGGCGTCGATGCGGCCACCCGCGTGCAGATCGCCGAGCTCGATCGTGTCATCGGGACCTCTGTCGAGGTGGTCGCGGGCGAGGGCGGCCGTGGCTTTGGCCTCACGATCGCTGGGGCGCCCAGCGCCCCCAAGCCCGGCGACGGCGTCGCAGCCGAAAAGCTCGCCGGCCCCATCGTCCGCGTGCTCGGCATCCCCACGGGGATGGATGGCCGCATCCTCACACTCCGCACCCTGCAGGGGACGGCCGAGGTCGTCATCAAGCCCGCCACGCTGATCGTCGTCGGGCAATCGGGAGTGCCCGCGTCGGCCATCCGCAAGGGCGAGTTCCCGTCAGGCATCACCCTCGGCGTCGCCGGGCGCCAGGATGCCGAAGGCCGCATCGTCGCCGACCGGATCATCGTCGAACGGCGGCCGGGCGCGCGTTAGTGCGCCTTCGCGTAGTGCTCCGCCAGAAGGTCGCGGGCGAAGTCGCCCTCTGGGTCGCGCCACACCGTGTGGGAGTGGTTCGCGTCGTTCTGCACGCAGTCGTACTCGATCAACACGCGCGGGCCCTGTAGCCGGTAGTAATGCGGCTGTTTTCGCTCGAGGCCTCCGGCCCAAGCGAAGTGGATGTCCCCGAGCACCGACCGCAGCCGCGCATGCTCTGCCTCGGCGATCGGGGCTGGCAGCCGCCCCGTGTACTCGCGGAGCAGCGCATCGAGCACCTGGAGCTGCGACGCCGACATCGCCGACGCCGGCAGGCCCTTCGGCGTCAGCGAATACTTCGCCGCCGCGCGGTCGGCGTCGTTCATCGCTTGGTTGGAGTCGAGGCCCGCCTGCATCACCAGGAGCCGGTCCGCCGTCGCCTGGTCGGGCAGGCCGTTGAACACGCGCGAGATCCACTCCGGCTCGGCGCCGTCTTCGATGCGCGAGCGATTCGATTGGACGATGTCAAATGGCGCCGCCTTCGAAATCACCGCGACCGAGCGCTGGGCCCCGTCGAGCAAGTGCACCAACTCGCGCGCGATGTCCTCCTCGCCAGCGACCGGGCGCAGCGTTTGGTAGTCGCTGAGCTGCGACTCGTGCGGGTTTGCGCCGAAGAAGTTCGGCGTCACGTTCACCGCCTCGCCATCCAACACCGTGTAGTGGACCGAGACGTGGTGGCCGCCGAAGCGCCAGCCCCAAGCCTTGCTCCCTGGCACGCCGAACACGCTGGCGAAGTACATCGCGGGGTCCTGCCCGTGCATGACCCCGCGCATCGCGCCGCGGGGCGTCCGCCAGCCCGCGCCCGCATCCTGCCAGGCTTCGAGGTTCATAATCAGGGTGGCGCGCCGGTAGGCCGGCATGCTCAAGCCCGAGGCGAGCAGCCGGTGGGCGAGCTGCACCTGGCGGACGGTCAGGTCCGCCATCGGGACGCCTTCGTGGTCGGTGGGCGTGTAGTACCAAACGTCGCGCTTGGGGTCGGCGAAGGCCGGGTTGGCCTTGGCGCGCAGCTCGGCGCTGAGCGAATTAAGCCAGTCGACGGCCGTTTCGGCCATCCGTTCGGCAACCTCGCGGGCTTGCGTGGTCATATCTGGTCACCTCCGGGCGTGGGCGCCATCATAGCCGGTGCCGGAGCGTCGTTCCCAGTCTACGGAATTTCCGAACTCAAGATGTGCGAGCTGATCGATGCGGATTACTGTAAGGGGGTGGACACCGTGATGGCCCGTCTTGAAGCAGATCTTGGCGTTGCCGAGGCGATTTCGGCCGCCCACACCCCGGCAAGTTCGTCGCTGTGCTCGGTGGACGCCTGATCGGGCTAGATTCCAGCCTAGAACACCTCGTCTCGGCTGCCCGAGCTACCCTGACAGCCGACGAGCGCAGGTCGGTTCTGTACCTGGATCCAGCCCCAGACAGGCCTTTTTTCGTCGAAGAGGTCTGTGTGGGAGACGATCCGGAACCCGGTGTGGCGCCTGCTAGACACCTCAGGCCCAGCCGGGACGATTAGTCCATGGACTTCGAGCCCGGCCTCCGCGAGGTGCTCCCTGCCGGTGCGCCGGTCGTGGCTGTCCTGGGACGTGATGTGCAGAACCACACGAGGTTTCTCTTCGATGGTCCGGCCGGGACAGTCGGTCCTCCCTGACCCCAAGGCCGCCGTGCCAGGCCTACTCCCCCGACACGCCCACGAACGCCCACTCCCGCGGCTCGCCGTCTTCACCTTCGCCCCAAACCGCAAAGTACACCGCCTCCCAGCGGTCCAAGTCCGCGCAGATCTCCGCGGCTCGCTCGTCCACGTCCGAACGGCACGGCCTCACCGTGCCGAAGTAGTGCTCCAACGCGTGGTCCGAGACCGGCGACGCGACGCGCGTTCCGCGGCGCGCCCCAAGGTTGGCGATGTCAAGGATCGAGTGCGTCCCGCTCGCGCCCGCGAGGCGGACGGCGCCGTCCATGTTCGCGGCCGACCCCGTGTCCACCGCGCCCGAGAGGATGTCCTTAACAAGCGCGCGCCGCACGAACGAGCGCAGATACCACGGCGCCGAATCCACCGACGCCCGAAAGGTGCCCAGCAACTCGCGCTCCTGGCTCTCCAGGCTCTTGTCCGAGCCGGACTTCAGCGCATGGACGAAGCGCTGCGCATGGGCCGCTTCGAGCGCGTTGCCGGTGCGGAACTCGCCGCGCGCGAACACCTCTTGGCGGAGCTGGGCCAGGGCCGTCGCCGGGTCGCGTTCGTAGCGGGTGAAATAGTGCCATGCGGTGGCTCCCAACGATCCCTCCCCTTCCTACTATCGGCCACCCAACCACCGCCCAAGAGTCCTCCGTTGCCGGGCCAGTTGTGCTGTACAGCCGGTCAGGTAAACGCGAGAATCCTTCCATCTCCCCCGGAGGCCGCCAGATCATGGCAGTCGCTGATCATCACCCGCTCAGTCCAGATGTCCTGGAGTGCCCCTTCCCCTTCTATAAGGAGCTCCACGCCGAAGCGCCCGTCTATTTCCCCCCGGGCGTCCCTATGGCCATGGTCTCGACCTACGAGCTCATCCAAGAGGTCGTCCACGACCCGGCGACCTACTCCTCGGCCATCCCCACCGGCCCCGTCGACCTCGTCCGCTCAGATGAAGACCTCGACCCCGAGCTGCGCGAGCTCCGCCGTGAAGCCCTCAAGCAGCCGGCCACCCTCCTCAGCGCCGACCCGCCTTGGCACAGCCGCTATCGCTCCATCGTGAACAAGGCCTTCGCCGCCCGCCGCGTCAACGGCATGGAAGGCTATGTCCGCGAAATCGTCACCAACGTCATCGACGAGTTCATCGACGACGGCAAGGTCGAGCTCGTCACCCAATTCGCCGACACCCTGCCGATGGCCGTCATCGCCGACCAGATCGGCGTCCCCCGCGACCAGCTCAAGGAGTTCAAAGCCCGCTCCGACGTCGCGATTGGCGGGATCGACACACAGACGCCGCCGGACCAAGAGCTCGCCAAGGCCCGAGCCGCGATCGAGCTCCAGCGCTACTTCATCGCGCGCGCCGAAGATCGCCGCAAGGAGCCGAAGGACGACATGCTCACCGTCCTCGCGACCTCCATGCTGGAGACCGACGACGGCCCTCGCCTGCTCAACGACGGCGAGATCCTCAGCATCCTCCAGCAGTTCCAGGTCGCCGGGAAAGAGACGACGGCGCACTCCATCGGCATGACGATGCAGTTGCTCGTCCAAAACCCCGAGCAGATGGCGCGCGTCAAGGCCGACCCCTCCCTGATCCCGAACCTGATCGAAGAAGGCCTCCGCGTGGAGACGCCCGTCCGCGCCCTCTTCCGGGTCACGACGAAGGAGACCGTGCTCGGCGGCGTGCCCTTGAACAAGGGCCAGGTGTTGATGCTCGTTTTCGCGGCCGCCAACCGCGACGAGAACGAGTTCGCCGATTCCGGCGCTTTCGATGTCTGCCGCGACAATGCGAAGAGCCACCTCGCCTTCAGCGCCGGGCCGCACTACTGCGTCGGCTCCGCGCTCGCCCGTCTTGAGCTTCGCGTTGCGTTTGAAGAGCTGACGCGCCGCCTCGACAACATCCGCGTCGACCCCGCCTACAACCAGAACCCGCCGCACACCCCGAGCTACATCCTTCGCGGACTCAAGGAGCTGCACCTCCTCTTCGACAAGGCGCCGGTGTAAG
>JBJXFX010000127.1:0-17813 GCA_046152925.1 Dehalococcoidia bacterium | reverse complement strand
ACGAGCTTCATCCGCGTGCCTGCGAGGTGGATCGTCTCGCCCTCGACGCGCAGGCCGCGGGCTCTGGCCGCGCGCTTGGCGGCGTCGCGGTCGACGGCGTGCAGGTCCATGCCGCCAAGGCCCTCGGGCCGGCCGTCCGAGCACGGGACGAAACAGATGCAGCCGCCCCAGGTGGTCTCGATCCACGGGCGGCCGTCGGCGGCGCGCTTCAGGGGCAGGCCCATGATTTCCGACCAGCGGGCCGCCGTCGCTTCCGGGTCGTCGGCTTGGATTTCGACGCCGGCGATCGCGTCGATCACGCTGGTCCGGACGGCCTTCATCCAGTCATCTCCGGCGGCGTGCGTCCAGGGCGGGACGGGCTCGTCGGCCCCGTCGTGGTAGTCGATTTCGAGAAACGAGCCGCCCGTGTCTTTCGGATGGAGCTGGATGTAGGAAGAGACTTTGGTGTCGCGCCCGCCGACCGTTCGGATGCCGAGGCGCGCGATCATCGCGTCACGTCCGGCACGGTCGGCCGTCTGGCAGATGACCATGTAGCCGCCATCGCCGCCACGGCGTTCGAGATAACGCGCCCCCGTGACACCGTCGCGGACGGGCGCCACGAGTTCGATAAACTGGTGGCCCACCGGCAGGATCCGGTTCTGGAGGCCGATGCTTTCGGGCATCGACTCTTCGATGTAGCCGACCTCGAGGCCGAAGACTGCGCGCAGGTTGGCGACGACCTGGTCCACGTCGCGGACGACGAGGGCGATCTGGCGGATGCGGATATCCATGCTTCGCTCCGGGTGGATGGTGTGGGGCCGAGCTTAGCGGCGCCCTCGCGCTGGCGCTGGCGCCGCGCCGGGCCTTTACCGCGGCCGCCATATGGCCGGTATTGCCCGGCTGCGGACGCCACTGAACAATACAGAGCAGATGTTCCCACGCATTCGCCCCCAGCGTGGCACGAGACAGCTCGCGACGGAGGTCGCCCTTCCTGATGGGAGCGAAAGGCAGACCGCCCCCTTCGGCCCGGCCCCTCGCAAGCCGCGCCGGCGGCGCGTGCTGCTCCTGCCCATCGCGGTCATGGTTGGCGCCCTCGCGTTCGCCTACACAGAGAAGGACCGCTACACCGACGACCTCGCCGAGTTGAGCCGCGCCACCATCGGCGACGAGAAGACGGCCCAGCTCGAAGGCTGGTACTTCAAGCTTCAGGATCGCGCCGACAAGCTGAAGTACCGAGCCTTCGGCGGCGAGGTGAACCCGTTCGATGACCAGGTCTTTGTTCAGTTCGTCCCCAAGGCGGCGCCACCCGCCAAGCAGGTCTTCGTCATCGACTCTTCGCCGAAGACGAGCCCGAACCTCCCCGCTGCTGGCCCAATCGACCTGCTTTCTGCGCCGATCAAGATCCCGCCGAGACCCTTCCAGCTTCCAGAGACGATCGCGTTGCGCGACAACTTGGCGTCGGGCGAGGGCGTTTGGACACCCGTCGGGCTGCCGCGTACCACCCCGGAAGACTTCGTCATGGCTCGGACCTTCATTCGGCCCGATAAGAGCCGGCCCTACGCGGTCGTTGGCGTGCTCGCCATCGACCAGCGCCGCATCCGGCTAACGGCGGTGCCAGGTACGGAACACCCCGGCGGCGACCGAGGGGTCAAGGGCGCAGGCGTGATCCCACAGGCCGACCTCAGTTCGCTCTTGGTCGCCTTCAACGGAGGGTTCCAGGGGACACACGGCGGCTTCGGGATGTGGGCCGAAGGGCGCGAGTTTCGCCCCTTGCGCAAGGGCCTCGCCTCCCTCGCGATCCGCAAGGACGGCACGATGGCGATGGGCGAATGGGGGCGCTCGCTCTCGTGGAGCGACGATTTCGCGGCCGTCCGCCAGAACGCAGTCCTCCTCGTCGATGACTGCGAGGTCTCGCCGCGCACCACGGAAGGCAACGACACCTGGGGCTACGTGCAGGTGAACTCGGCGGAGTTCATCACCTGGCGCAGCGCGGTCGGCCTTACGAAGGACGGCAACCTCCTGGTCGCGGCGGGCAACAGCCTCTCCGCCGCGACGCTCGCCCAGGCGCTCTGGGCGGCGGGCGCCTGTGCCGCGATGCAGCTCGACATCAACACGCCCTACGTGCTGATCAGCACGTTCTTCCCGAAACCGGATGGCTCGCTTGAGTCGAAGCGCTTCCTCGATTCGATGCCCGATTCACCGGCCCGCTGGTTCAAGACCCAGAGTCGCGACTTCTTCTATGTCGTTTCGGACGAACGCCGGTACCAGTGAGCTTTGGCCATCGTTCCACCTGCGCCTAACTTCCGCCCGCCCGACGATGGCCGCGTGCAGCGCATCGTCCTCTTCGATATCGACCTCACCCTCGTCCGAACGCTTGGCGCCGGCCGCGAGGCGGTGGACACAGCCTTCCGCCACATCCACGGCGTGGAACGCGCCTCGGAAGGCTGGAGATACGACGGCAAGACCGACTACCACAGCTTCCGGGCCCTCCTCGAACGCCACGGCGTCGCCGGCAAGGACCTCGATGCGGCTTACGAGCGGCTCGTCGGCGGGTTCCTCACCGCGCTTCCTTGGACGCTGCAGGACAAAGCGTGCGAGGTCCTCCCCGGAGCGGTCGCGCTGGTCGATGCCGTGATCGCCGAGCATGGCGGCGCTGGGCTCGCCACCGGCAACACGCGCAGGGGCGCGGCGATCAAACTCGGCCACTTCGGCCTCTGGGAACGATTCGCGGGTGGCGGCTTCGGCGAGTGGACGCCTGACCGCGCCGTCCTCGTCCGCGAAGGCGCGGCGGAGGTCGCGACGACGTTGGGCCGCCGTCTCGACTTTGCCGACGTCGTTGTTTTCGGCGACACGCCCCACGACGTCGACTCAGCCGTCCGGGCTGGCGGCCGGGGCATCGGCGTCGCCACGGGCCGCTTCACGGTCGACGAATTGCTCGCCGCCGGGGCGTCCGCCGCGTTCCCGGACCTGACAGATACGGACGCGGTGCTCGCCGCCATCCGCTGACCGCGCGCGTTACCGGCGACTATCATGGCGGCACCACTCGGAGGTCCCTCGCCATGCGCTTGCGCCAAGTCGCCCTCGTGGCCGCCAACCTGAAGCCCGTGATGGAGGAGATCCGCGCCGTCCTTGGACTGAACGAGGGCTACCACGACCCGGGCGTCGGCAAGTACGGCCTCGAAAACGAAGTCCTCGCGATCGGCGATACCTTCCTCGAAGTCGTCGTCCCGAGGCAGCCGGGCACCACGGCGGGCCGGCTGCTCGAAAAACGCGCCGGCGACGGCGGTTACATGGTCATCCTCCAGGTCGACGATATCGCTGCGAGCCGGGCGCTCGCGGAGCAACGCCAGGCCCGGGTCGTCGACCGGATCGACGGCAAGGGCTTCTGGGCGACGCACCTGCACCCCAAGGACGTGGGTGGCGCCATCCTCTCGCTCGACGCGATGGAACCCGTTGAGCGCTGGGAATGGGCTGGCCCGCGTTGGGAAGACCGCGTCGACACGAGCGTGACGCTCGGCATCACTGGCGTCGAGCTCCAAAGCGACGCGCCGGACCAGATGGCCCACCGCTGGTCCGAGGTGCTCGGCGCCCCGGCGGAAGCGACCGGCAGTGGCTTCGAAATCCCGCTCGACCGCAGCACAATCCGCTTTGTCTGGGCGAAAGACCGGCGGGGCGACGGCGTCAGCGCCTTCGATGTCGCCGTCCGCGACGTCGCGGAGGTGCGGCGGCGGGCCGAAGTTCGCGGCTGCCTCGACGCCGGGGGCAATGTCGTGCTCAGCGGCACGCGCGTATATCTCGCCCAGGGGTGATGGCGTTCGAACCTGGCGATGGCGGCCTGTAGGATTGGCGGCCGGGCCGGGGACGGCCCTCCATGCCAACCGTAGGGTGCCCGCAGCATGCCGATCACCAGCCTCCTCATCGCGAATCGCGGAGAAATCGCGATCCGCGTCATCCGCGCCGCCGCCGAGCTCGGCATCCGCACCGTTGCGGTCCACTCCGAAGACGACGGTGACTCGCTCCACACCCGCAAGGCCGACGATGCTCGCGCCCTGACAGGGCTCGGCGTGCCCGCGTATCTCGACATCGAACGGATCATCCAGGTCGCCAAAGAGGCCGGCTGCGATGCGATCCACCCCGGCTACGGCTTTCTTTCCGAAAATGCGGCCTTCGCGCAGCGCTGCCGCGAAGAGGGGATCACCTTCGTCGGCCCGCGGCCGGAGGTGCTCGACCTCTTCGGCGATAAGGTGAAGGCGCGCCACCTGGCCGCAGCGTCGGGCGTGCCCGTGATCGAAGGCACCGACACGGCCATCGACCTCGAAGGCGCAACGGCGTTCTTCGGCCAGCTCGGGCCTGGCGCTGCGCTCATGCTCAAGGCCGTGGCCGGCGGCGGCGGACGCGGCAGCCGCGCCGTGGAACGCATCGAGGAGCTCGACACGGCCTTCGCGCGCTGCACGTCTGAGGCGCAAGGGGCGTTCGGCAACGGCGCGCTCTACGGTGAGCGATACATCCCCAAGGCGCGCCACATCGAAGTGCAGGTGATCGGCGACGGCACTGGCGCCGTCAGCCACCTGTGGGAGCGCGAGTGCAGCCTCCAGCGCCGCTTCCAGAAGATCGTCGAAGTCGCGCCGAGCCCGGGGCTGCCCGGCGGCCTGCGCCAGCGGCTGACCGCTGCCGCCGTCCGCATGGCCGAGGCGGCGAAGTACGACAACCTCGGCACGTTCGAGTTCCTGATCGACGCGGACAACGCCGGCGATGACGCGCCCTTTTGGTTTATCGAAGCGAACGCCCGGCTCCAGGTTGAGCACACGGTGACGGAGGAGGTCCTCGGCCTCGACCTCGTCCGCATCCAACTCGAAATCGCGGCCGGTAAGTCGCTCGCCTCAATGGGCCTCCTCCAGGCAGACATCCCGCAGACGCGCGGCTTCGCGATGCAGGCGCGAGTCAACATGGAACGGATGATGCCTGACGGCTCCACGCGACCCGCGGGCGGCACGCTCACCGCGTTCGAGGCGCCCTCCGGCGCTGGCCTGCGGACCGACACCTTCGGCTACTCGGGCTACAAGACGAGCCCACGCTTCGATTCCCTCTTGGCGAAAGTGATCGCTCATACGCCGTCGGCCAACTTCGCCGACGTGGTCGCGAAGACCTATCGCGCCCTGGGAGAGTTCCGGATCGAGGGCGTTGGCACGAACATCGGCTTCCTGCAGACGCTCCTCCAGCAACCCGAGGTGCGGGCTGGCCTGGTCTACACCAAGTTTGTCGAGGACAACCTTGCGACCCTGGCGACAGCGGTCGAGCACCGCGAGCTCTTCTTCCGGCCGGCCGCGGCCCCGGCTTCGGCGCCCGCGGAGGCGGCGCCAGGCGGGCCGAAGCTCGCTGGCGTGCGGCTCCAAACGCGTGACCCGCTGGCCGTCCTCGACTTCGGCAAGAGCGTCTCGGACACCGAGCGGGCCGCTCCGGCAGCGCCGCTCGATCCCGCGCTGGTGGACACGACCGGTCCCGAAGGCGCCGCGCCGGTTATCGCCCCGATCCAGGGCACGATCGTCTCGATCGACGCCAAGCCCGGCGACCGCGTCCGCCAGGGCAAGCAGCTCATCGTCATGGAAGCGATGAAGATGGAGCACGTCATCGTCGCGACGCTGAGCGGCGTCATCCGCCAGGTCACCGTCGCCGTCGGCGACGCAGTCTACGACGGCCATCCGCTCGTCTTCATCGAGCCGGCCGAGGTCGATGAGGGCGGCGAAGACCACGCCGGGGCGATTGACCCTGACTACATCCGGCCCGACCTCAAGCTTATCCATGACCGTCACGCCGTCACGCTCGACCCGGCTCGCCCGGACGCAGTCGCTCGACGCCGGAAAACGAACCAGCGCACCGCCCGCGAAAACATCTACGATCTCTGTGACGAGGGCTCGTTCTTCGAACACGGCGGGTTGGTCGTCACGCCGGGCACAGGTCTGCCGATGGACGAGGCGATCAAGAAGTTCCCGACGGACGGGATGATTACCGGCGTCGGCTCGGTGAACGGCACGCTCTTCCCCGGCCAGGACACTCGCGCCGTGATCCTGTCCTACGACTACACGGTCCTCGCAGGGACGCAGGGCACGGTGAACCACCCCAAGACCGACCGGATGCTTGAGCTGGCGGAGAAGTGGCGGCTCCCGGTGCTCTTCTACACCGAAGGCGGCGGCGGCCGGGCGGGCACTGGCGGGCGGCGGCCGGGCGGCGGGGCGATCGCCGGCGAATCTTCCGATTTCGCGGGCCGCCCCCTCGATACCCCTACCTTCTCGACGATGGGGCGTCTCAGCGGCGGAGTCCCGATGATCGGCATCAACTCCGGCTACTGTTTTGCGGGCAACGCCAGCCTGCTCGGCATGTGCGACGTCATCATCGCGACAGCGAACTCGAACATCGGCATGGGCGGCCCGGCGATGATCGAGGGCGGCGGGCTCGGCGTCTTCGCCCCGACTGAGGTCGGGCCGATGTCCGTCCAGGTGCCCAACGGCGTCGTCGACATCGCTGTCGCCGATGAGGCGGAGGCGACGGCGGCCGCGAAGCAGTACCTCTCCTACTTCCAGGGCGACACCCAGGCGTGGGACGCGCCCGACCAGCGCCTTCTGCGCCACGTCATCCCCGAGAACCGCCTGCGGATGTACGACGTTCGCCGCGTGCTGGAGCTCCTCGCGGACCACGGGTCCGTGCTCGAGGTGCGCCGCGGGTTCGGCCTCGGGATGGTGACGGCGTTTATCCGCATCGAAGGGAGGCCGGTTGGCGTCATCGCCAACAACCCGGCGCACCTCGCCGGGGCCGTCGATACCGACGGTTCAGACAAGGCCGCGCGCTTCATGCAGCTGCTCGACGCCTTCGACATCCCCCTGCTCGTCCTTTGCGATACGCCAGGGATGATGGTCGGCCCCGAAGTCGAAAAGACGGCCCTCGTCCGCCATTGCAGCCGCCTCTTCGTCACGGGCGCGAACCTGACGATCCCGCACTTCACGGTCGTGCTCCGCAAGGCGTACGGCCTCGGCGCGCAGGCGATGGCCGGCGGCAGCTTCAAGGAGCCGTTCTTCTCCGTCGCTTGGCCAACCGGTGAGTTCGGAGGGATGGGCCTCGAAGGTCAGGTGAAGCTTGGCTTCCGGAACGAGCTTGCCGCAATCGAGGACCCGCAAGAGCGCCTCAAGCGATACACCCACCTCGTCGACCGGGCGTATGAACGCAGCAAGGCGATCCACCAGGGCGTCTCCTTCGGCGTCGACGATGTCATCGACCCGGCGGACACGCGGGCTTGGCTGCTAAACGGTCTTCGATCGGTGCCGCGCGCTCCTTGGCGGGGCCGCGGCGAAAAAAAGCGCCGGAACGTCGACACCTGGTAGGGCGGCGGATTGGCTACGCTGGCATAATCCCCACATGAGCCAACCGTTGATCCCCCCGCGCGACAAGGAATTCCGCATCGCCGATTACGAGCCCGGCCGCTCGAACGGCCTTTCGCGACTGGAGGCCGAGCAACGGATCGTCACACTCCGTCGCCAGATCGACGAACTCCAGGACCTCTTCTACGCGGACGGCCGGTTCGCGATGCTGATCATCCTCCAGGGGATCGATACGTCTGGCAAAGACGGGACGATCCGCAGCGTCTTCAGCGACGCCGACCCGCTGAACTGCAACGTCATCGGCTTCGGCGTCCCGAGCGAAGAGGAGCGCGACCACGACTACCTCTGGCGCTGTCACTCGCGGCTCCCACGCAAGGGCAACATCACGATCTTCAACCGATCGTATTACGAGGACGTGCTCGTCGTCCGCGTCAAAAACCTTGCGCAGGAGGAGCGCTGGAAGAAGCGCTACGACCACATCAACGATTTTGAGCGCATGCTGGCGGACGAGGGCACGGTCATCCTCAAGTTCTTCCTCCACATTTCGAAGGATGAACAGCGGGAACGCCTCCAGGCGCGCGTCGACGACCCTACCAAGCAATGGAAGTTCCGCGCCGGCGACCTCGACGACCGCAAGCTCTGGGACGACTTCCAGAAGGCCTTCGAGGACGCGATCGACCGGTGCAATACGGCAGCGGCGCCCTGGCACGTCGTCCCCGCCAACCACAAGTGGTACCGCGATGTCGTCATCGCCGAGGCGGTGGTCGCGAAGCTCGAAAGCCTCGGGTTGCGGTACCCGCCGGCCGAGCCCGGTGTCGCTGGGACGAAGGTCGTCTAGTCCTCCTCCTCGTGGGTCAGTCCGGCGATATGGGAGCTGTCGTTCAGCGCGTGGATGGTGAGGCGGCCCGAACGGGACACGTGTAACCGGCTCAGCGACGCGTTTTCGAAGGTGAACGACCAGGTGGCTTCGATTGGGAGGTTCAGGAGTTCGGCCATCAGGGCCATCATCGCGTTGCCGTGGCTGACCATGAGGATGTTGCCGCCGCGGTTGGCTTCGACGGCCCGCCAGAAGGCTTCCTTGGTGCGCGACCGGATCTCGTGGAACTGCTCGGCGCCGGGGAGCGTCTGCCGGCAGTAGTAGAACTCGCGCAACAGCTCTGGGTGTTGTTCCTGGGCTTCGGCGCCGTGCCGGTCCTCCCATTCGCCATAAAACATCTCCCGCAGGCCGGGGTCGAGGGCGTGGGGGATGTCGCGCCCTTCGATCGCGTGCCGTGCCGTGTCGGCGGCGCGCGAAAGATCGCTGGAGACGGCGGCCGTCAGCTCGATCGCCGCCAGCCGCCGGCCGGCCGCCCGCGCCTGCGCCACGCCGAGGGGCGTGAGCGGGGTATCGGTGTGGCCGCACCAGCGTGACTCGATGTTTCCGTAGGTTTGTCCGTGGCGGACGAGGTAGATTTCGGTGCTCATGTGGCGCTCAGTGTACTGGTGGCCGAGCTTCCGCTGGCCACCAACCGGACAGACAGCGCGAGGTTAACGACGCCACGTTTTACGGACGTTTTACGGCCACGGGCTCAACGGCCGGTCTACGGCCGGAATTGCCTGGTGCACCTCCCCAACGCCAGTGATACGGTAGCTGCCAGCACGAGAGGCTGCTCCCGTGTGGAGGTGGTAAGGATGCGAACGTTTCGCACGAAGGCGACCGCGCTGGTCGCAGCGTCCTTGGGCGTCGCAGCGATCCTCGGCGGATCGCTCGGGGTGGTGGCGGCAGGTGTCCGGCAACCGTTGTCGGCCGGGTTCAACCTGGCTGGCGGACCGCTCAATGGCGACGTCTCGCCGGCCGAATACATCGCGTGCTTGCCCACCAGTTCCTGGAACTCGGTCTACATCTGGGATGGCCCGAGCCAGACGTGGCGGCACTATTTCAACACTGCTTCGGGCGTGCCCGCGTATGTGAACCAGTCGACGGCCGGTGGCATCGCGACCATCCCGCGCGGCGCGGGCGTCGTCCTGCTCATGAACTCGTCCGTCGCCAGCCCGCGGCTGAAGGATTCCAACGCCGAGAGCTGCGGCGGCTAGCCGCCAGCCTCCTATCGCACCCTTTCGAAGAGGCCGCGCAAACGCGCGGCCTCTTTGCATCTTGAACGAGGCGCTCCGCTACACTGAAATCCAACCTAGGCCGACCGGAGGCCACGCACCCGATGGACCCCGTCATCCGAATCCGACGCTCAGACATCGAGGCGATGCTTGCGCACGCCCTTGAGGATGCTCCCGTGGAGTGCTGCGGCTTGCTCGCCGCCGCCCAAGGCGCGGTCGTTTCGGTCCACCGGGCGAAGAACCGCGAGGCGAGCCGCTACCGCTTCAGCATCGACCCACTGGAAACCCGCAAGCTGACCGACAAGATGGAGGACGCGGGCGCCGAACTGGCCGGCTTCTACCACTCGCATACGGGCAGCGAAGCCAAGCCAAGCCCCACTGACATCCGGATGATGGGCCCACTCTTCGGCCCGCCGTATGTGCACTTCGTGCTCGGCGTTGCCGATCGCGAGCGCCCGCATGCGCGCGCCTTCTACATCGAGGATGGGGTCGCGACCGAGAAGGCGTTTGAGGTTGTCGAAGGTTAGCGGGCCATCCTGGCCGATCCGCCGAAGTTATCGCGCCGCGGAGCTCCGGATGCGGGACACGGTCTTTGTGTGGGGCGCCCGGACGTTCGTGATGGGGATTGTGAACGTCACACCCGACTCGTTCAGCGGCGATGGGCTCGGGGCGGATGTGGCGCGGACGGTCGCGAAGGTCCGTCACTTCGAAGCGGAGGGCGCGGACATCGTCGACATCGGCGCCGAATCGAGCCGGCCGGGGGCCCCAGAGCTGGACCCGCAGGAGGAACTCCGGCGCCTGCAACCGCATCTTGAGGCGGCCCGTGCGGCCACGACGTTGCCGATCTCCGTCGACACCTATCACGCGGCGGTCGCTCAGCGGGCGCTTGAGCTTGGCGCCGACCTGATCAACGACATCTCGGGTCTCGTGCGCGACCCAGAGATGTCGACGGTGGTGGCGAAGTCCGGCGCCGCTGTGGTCGCGATGCACAACCAGCGCGGCCGCCCCGTACGCACCGTCGCCTGGGAACTCCGCGAACGGCTCGATGCGATCCTCTGCGCCGCCGAACGCGCCGGGATCCCGCTGGGCCGGGTGATCTGGGACCCGGGGTTCGGCTTCGGCTGGGACGCCTCGCAGAACCTCGAGATCCTCCGCGTGTTGCCCCAGTTCTGGGATGCCGGCCTCCCGATCCTTACCGGCGTCTCGCGCAAATCGACGATCGGGCGCGTGGTCGGCGGCGATCCGCAGGACCGCCTCGAAGGCACGGCGGCGCTCGTCAGCCTCTCGATCGCAGCCGGGGCCGACCTGGTCCGCGTCCACGATGTCCGGGAAATGGTCCGCGTCGCCAAGATGACCGACGCGGTCGTCCGCGGCTGGGACGAGAAGGAGGTGGCCTCGTGACCGATGTGCTGCTCGCCATCGGCTCGAACCTGGGCGACCGGCTCGGGAACCTCCAGCGGGCCGTCGAACTGCTAAGGGACGAGGGCGTCGCCGTGGTGACGGTCTCATCGGTTTGGGAGACGGCGCCCGTCCCGGCGGACCAGCCGGCGTTTCTCAACGCGGCGCTGACGGCGACAACGAGCCTTGGCCCGTACGACGTGCTTGCCGCGCTGAAGCGAATTGAGCGCGCGCTCGGCCGGCGTCCGGAACGCCGGTGGGGGCCGCGGCCGGTCGACCTCGACATCCTCTACTTCGGCGACATCACCTCGGGCGCGGCCGATCTCACCATCCCGCACCCGCGGATCGGCGAGCGCGCGTTTGTGCTCGCCCCCCTCGCCGAAGTCGCGCCGCCGGTGCTGCTACCACGCGCGCTCGAACAACTCGTGGTCGTCGGGCTGGCCGGCGTGCGGCGTACTGGACTGCCACTGCGTCTGCCGGGCGGCTAAACGAATTCGTGGTCGTCGAACTTCTCGCCGCCGGTGAGGTGGACGAGCGCGGCCCAAAGCGACAGCACGGTGACGACCCCTCCGACCGGCGTCGCGACCAGCGACCACCACCGGCCGGCGAGCAACGGGCGCACCGCGAAGTGCGCCCCCGTCGCTGCCATGAGGAGGAGGGCGGCGCCGCGCCAGAGAAGCGGCCAGGGTGGCACGATCCGCCGCCGCTCGGGCGGCGCTGGCTTATGCGGCCACGGCGGGATTTCTTCGGTCATGCTTCGCGGAGCTCAGGCGGGAGCAGGTTCGGCAGCCCGTCGTTGATCGGGAAGTCCGCGCCGCAGGCACGGCAGCGGAGGTTGCCCTCGATCACGCGGTCTGCGGCCTCTTGTTCCACGCGCAGATCGAGCTCGCCGTGGCAGAGGGGGCACACCAGGATGTCCATCAGGTCGCGTCGCACGAGTGGATGCTACCGCGGCCGGCGCTGCGGCGCACTCCGCCCCGCCTCGGCCGCGTGGAAACGGCGGAGCAAGGCGGCACGCCGTCGAAGTTGAACCTTGATCGGGCGTGAACGATGGTGGCCCAGGATGGACTGGGTTAGCGTTGTCCTGCTCGCCTTTGTTGGCTTTCTTACCTGGCGGGCCTTCCGCAACGGGCTCATCCGCGAGGTCGTTGCGTTCGCCGCGGTGGTGCTCGGCGTGCCGATCGCTGGCCTGTTCTACGACGACATGGTCCCGAAAGTGGAGCCGATCACCGACAACTCCACGATCGCCGCACTGATCGCGTTTCTCGCTATCTGGGGTGGCGTCGTGGCGGGCGGCCAAATCGGCGCCTACCTTCTGAGGGACCTCGTGCGGCTGCTCAACCTCGGCATGTTGGACCACGCTGCCGGGGCGGTCTTTGGCTTCGCGAAGGGCGTGCTGATCGCCCAAGTGGTCTTGGTCGCGCTGGTCGTTTTCCCCAAGCCCAACCTGCAACGGAGCATCAACGACTCTGAGGTCGCCACGGAGCTGTTGGATTGGGCGCCGCTCGTGCTCGGTGTCCTTCCTTCGCGCTTCGACGATGCCGTCGACCTCTTCCTGCGACCGGCCCTGGCCCTGGACGAACAGATCGACGACGAAGCGCCCTAAACTCCGCGTCCGATTTCCCGAAGCTCGCTGCTATGCGATCCTTCCCGACGTTGGGCGGAAGGGGGAGACTTTGCGGCTGCTTGTCATCGGCTCGAGTAGCTCATCTGGCACCGGCCTCTCCGACAGATCGCTCGCCTGGCCCTGGATTGTCGCCCACGAGCTGCCCGCGCTCATCGGCGAACCGGTTGAGTTGACCCACCAAGTGGTCTTCCCTGTCGGGCCGAAGGCGATCGGGATCGCCGCCGCGGCGATCGATTCGGTCGATCCCGACATCGCCATCCACTCTTTTGGATTCTTCCCGGCGATCGTTTCGACCGTGAGCGAGCGGATGCGGCGGCGGCATGGGCCGCGCGTCAACCGCGCCTATCGCCGCATCGTCACCCAAGCTGAGACAAGGCTTGGCCAGCCGTATGGTTGGCAACGCAGGGTCAATGTGACGGGTCGCTGGCTCGCCCGCCGCGTGCTTGGAACGGAAACAATTACGACTCGCGCCGACGTGATGAGTAACCTGACACAGATTCAGCATCTCCTCGCGCACCGCGAGGGGCTCGTCGTTGTCAGCATGTGCGAGCCCACCATCAGCGACGCCATTCACCGCGACCAGCCGGATGCGCGCCGGATCTTCGCGGAGTGCCGGGCGGAACTGGAGGCGGTCTCTCGCTCGCATCGCTTCACCATCGCGGACTGTGCGACGCCGTGGGCCGCGCATCCCCGTCAGGGCGAACTCTACCTCGCCGACGGCCTCCACAAGAGCGAGCTGGGCCAACGCATCCAGGCCGACGCCATCTTGAGCACCGTGCTCGCGAGCGGCGCCCTCCCCTCGCCGGGTGGCGCGGCGAACGGACTATCCGCGGCTAACCCTCCAAGAGACCCGCAAACATCAGGCCTCGCAAGCGCTGACCGACGGCTGTGGTGATCTGCTGCCTCGCCTCGCCGGGGTCGGCGCCCTCCGGGAGGGGCTCTTCCGCCACGAGGTCGGCGACCACCCCGTCCACGATCGCTTCCATGTCGTGCGCACCGTCGAGTCGGCTGAGGATTTCCGCGTCAAGGCGGTCGAGGTTGACCCGTTCGTGCCGCAGGCTTGTGACCGTGGCCCGGCCGTGTGCAACCTGCAGCCGAGCCAGCCGGCTCGCCAGCGGCCGTTCGGTCACCTCCAAGAGGATTGGAGGCTGGAAGACGCTGAAGCTGACCAACTCCGAGCTATAGGAATAGGCCTTCGTCAGGTTGCTCGCGAGTAGGCTCGCGTCCTCGACCGAAGCGGCGCTCTGTCCGAGCATCCCGGCGGCCGCGTCTTCCAGCTCGGAGACCGGTACGGCCCGCGGCGCAGCCCGCGAGAGCACGAGCATCGCCGCCTTCGTGAGCGGGTGGTCGCTCGAAAACTTGGCCCCACTGATCGACTCGAAGCGCACGATGCTCGTGTCTGCGATGTCGGGCTCCGCCTCGGCCGGGCGGGCCCCCGTCGTCACGCGAAGGCGCCGGATTCGTTCGGGGTTCAGGCGACGGCTGACCGCGAGGTCGTCCCGGCAGAGGAGGGTCTCGCGGAAACCGCGATTTCCCACGAAGTCGAGGTACTGCTCGTAGTCGACGATCGACCGGGCGTGATCGCCGAGCCAGCCCTCGAGCTCGGGCGTTGTGTTCTTCGGGAACATCGAGTCGAAGCGCGCTTCGCCAAGGTATTGGAGCCCGTGATCCTGAGCGCGCTCCATGAACTGCCAGAAGTAGACCGGGTCATTGATCGACGCCAGCTCATCGTGGGCGATCCCTGAATCGCCGGGGTGGCGCGACCCGCCCGGCGCGAGGCGCGCGTTGTGGTACCCCTTGATGAAGCTCCCGTAGTAGTTGTCGTCGTCGAGCGCCGCGGCGAGCGTCCCGATGAAATCGCGGGCGCTCGCGACCTCTTCCAGCGCGTCGTCCAGGTCGCGGGTGTGGAACTGCATCATCCCGCGGACCATTTGGAACATATGGTACCCGGGGAGGACGTTGTAGCTGATGTAGGCGACGCCGTGGGGCTGCAACCGGGCCCGGCAGAGCGCAAAGAGCGCCTCGCGGACCTCGCGAGGCACCCACGACCAGACACCGTGGGCGATGATGTAGTCGAACTCCCCCAACTCTGCGCCGACAGTTGAAAGGTCTTGGTGGATCAGGCGGACGTTGGCGAGGCCGAGCTCGCCGATGATCGCGTTGCCCTCGTCGATATGCCTGGCAGCGAGGTCGATGCCGACGAACTCACTGCCAGGCAGGTTGTACGCCATCGGGATCAGGTTGCCGCCCGCCGCGCAGCCCACCTCCAACACGCGGCAGCGGTTTGGGTGCGCGGGGTCGAGCCCGAGCAGCGTCGCAATGGTCGCCATCCGGTCGGGATGGGCCTGTGGGAACGCGTCGCTCAGGTAGGGGAGCGCGTTGTAGGCCCGTTCGAGCTCGGCGCTGGCCTCGTTCATTCGCCGGTCGAAGCGGCGCGCTTGGCGGCCCGCCGTTCCTGGTCGGCGGCCGGGAGCGCGTCTTCGAAGTGGCCCTTCCAGTCAGGCTCGGGTGTTTCGCAGCCTGAGCGCGGGACGAATTCCGAACGCTCGACCAGCTCCATCTTGTGGATGTAGCGCGGGCAGTTCGGGAACACCTCTTCCGCGTGGACGCGGACGACGAACAGCGCTTCCGGGAACTCCGCCACCAGCGGGTCCTCGAAGTCGATCGTCGCGGTGCCGTTCACGCGCATCCGCCGGGCGCGCTCGAAGTCGATGAAGAGCAGCCCGACCTTGCCGTTTGTCAGGATGTTACCTGCGCCCATGAACTGGCCGTTGCCGTCGTAGCTAGGAAAGGCGAGCGTCTTGGGGTCGAGCACGCGGACGAAGCCGGGGTCGCCGCCCTTGTACCCGCAGTCGACGTTGCCCCGCGCATCGACGGAGGCGAGGAAGAACATGTCTCGCGCCTCAATGAACGCACGGTCGTTGTCATCGATGTGGTCGCGCGTCAATTGGCTGACCCTGTCCGCTAGGCGGGTCGTGTCGAAACGCGCTTGGATTGTCCGCTCGCCGTCGTTCCACTCGTAGGCCATCGTGGTCCTCTCCTGTGGCCCCAGGGGAGCGGGGCCGGTACGCTGCGGGCATCTTACATCCCGCCGGAGACGACCGAATGCCAAGCCGCCGCGGCTCCATCGCCCTCACCCAGGAAGAGCAGGACGCCTTCCTCAACGACAGCTGGACGCTTCAAGTGGCGTCGGTCGGCCCGAAGGGGTACCCGCACCTCGTCGCCATGTGGTACGTCGTCGACCGCGGGATGGTCGCGTTCACGACCTTCCGGAAGAGCCAAAAGGTGCTCAACCTACAGCGCGACCCGAAGATTAGCTGCATGCTCGAAAGCGGGAAGCTCTATGCGGAGCTGCGCGGCCTCGTCATCGAAGGGACGGCGGAGATCGCCGACGTCCCGGCCGACACGGCGCGGATCATGGGCCTCGTCGGCGCGAAGTACAACGGCATCCCCGCCCCGATGGAGACGAGCGAGCAAGCGCTCGCTGTCGCCTCGAAGCGCGTCGTCATCCGCGTGAAGCCGGACGACATCTACAGCTGGGACCACTCGAAGCTGGGCGGCCGCTATTAGCCGGCGCGTGCCCATCGAAGGGTCGGTCATGGTGATTCCCAGCCGGCCAGGTTCTCATGTAGGTTCTGGGGTGAAGGATGCAGGTGCGCGACCTCCTCGACCTGCTGTACCGGGATGGGTGGTACGTTGACCGGACACGTGGCAGTGACCGGCAACTTAAGCATCCATCCAAACGTGGCTTGGTGACTGTCGCAGGGAAACCGGGAGATGAGGTCGCCCCGGCAACGCTACAAAGCATCCGCCGGCAGGCGGGCCTTGGGAGGGGTCGATAGGCATGGAAGACCGTGAGTATCTGGCTGTCGTCGAGGAGGCCGGCGACAACTTCTCGGCGTTTCTCCCAGACGTTCCTGGCTGTATCGCTACCGGGGCTACCGTCGACGAAACTTTGGCGGAACTTCGATCTGCGCTGAAGTTCCACCTCGACGGCATGAAACTCGCCGGGCTCCCGATCCCGAAGCCACGCACACGCGCAGCCCGTGTCACGGCGGGGGTTTAGAACTGCCGGTCGAGGTCTGCTGTCAGGTCGAGCGAGATCGGCCAGGAGCCGCCCGTCGGCGCCGGGCTTAGCTCGTCTCGAATTCAAGCGAACGCAACATCGCGTCGGGGATGCGATCCCGGAGGCCGAGAAGTTCGACCCCAACTACGCGCCTTTCCGCGTCGAAGTCGAGGACGACGCCGGGATGCACCTCCTCCGACTCGATGATCCCCTGCGCATCCGACAGCACGAGATGGATGGCCCCGAGTTCGCGATCGACGTGAAGCTTCATCTCATCCCACCGCGCCGCTCGCGCGTAGCTCGGCGATCTTGGCCGCATCGAACCCGAGGCCCCCGAGCACCTCGTCGGTGTGTTGGCCAAGGGTTGGCGCGCCCTTGGTGGGCATACCCGGCGTGTGGCTCAGCTTCGGCCCGACGCCAATCTGCTTCACCTTCCCGACGGGCGTGTCGACCTCCACCACCATCCCGCGCGCAAGGTTGTGTGGATTCGTGACCACCGCCTGCTGCTCCAAGACGGTGGCGGCGCAGATGTCCCGCTCCGACATGATGGCCATCCACTCGTCCGCGGTTTTCGTCTTCATCACGCTGGCGACCTTTTCCTTGAATTCGGGCCAGCGCGACTGGTCGTGCTGGTGCTCCGCGATTTCCGGCAGGGCGAGCACTTCGCAAAGCGCGGCGTAGAAGTGCGGCTCGATGCTACCCAGGGAGAACCAGCGGCCGTCCTTCGTCTCGTACACGCCATAAAAGTGCGATGCGCCGTTGAGGACCATCCCGCCGCGATCGATGCCCTTGCCCGTGGCGAAGTACCCGGTGAACGCTGAGGTCATCAGCGAAAGGACGCCGTCGCTCATGCCCATGTCGACGTTCTGGCCGCGGCCGGTCTTTTCGCGCGCCAAAAGCGCCACGCAGATCGCGAAGCCGCCCATCAGGCCGCCGCCCGCAAAGTCGGCCACGAGGTTGATTGGGATCGACGGCGGCTGGGCTTCGCGCCCGGTCACCCAGAGGGCGCCGCCGGTCGCGATGTAGTTGATGTCGTGGCCGACGAGGTTGCTGTATGGCCCGGTTTGGCCGAAGCCGGAGATGGAACAGCAGACGACGCCGGGGTTGATCCCGGCGAGGGTGTCGTAGTCGACGCCCAGGCGCTTCACCACGCCCGGCCGGAAGCCTTCGATCACGACATCGGCGGTCTTCACGAGGTCATAGAAGATGTCGCGTGCGGCGGGATCCTTCAGGTTGAGCGCGATGGAGCGCTTGCCGCGGCTAAGCGCGTTGTAGGCGGCCG
>JBJXFX010000122.1:0-2688 GCA_046152925.1 Dehalococcoidia bacterium | reverse complement strand
GGCCTCCATTTCGGCGTGGGCGGTGGCGTCGTTGAGGGCGACGACCCGGCTCGGGCCGAGGCCGACGACGATGTCATCGAGCACGACCACGGCGCCGAACGATTGGTCGCCCGCGGCGCTGGCTTGGGCTCGCATCTGCTCGGCGTAGCGGGCGAAGGCTTCGGGGTTGGGCTCGGGTGGCTGGGCGATGGGCGAGGGCTCTTGTGGGCGTGCGGGCGCGTCGTCGTCGCGGCAGGCGACGGCGGCCGCGGCGAGGGCCGCGCCAAGGGTGGCTGCGCCAACCAGGAACCGCCGCCGGGCGAGTACGGGCGGCCGCATGGGAGGACCTCCGCGATTGCGTGGTGTACAGCGTAGCGGCCGCGGCGATCCGGGCGCGATGGGGTGATGGTTGGGACAGGTGGTTGGGCGCGCTGGGGCCGCAACAATCCAAGCCCCGCTCACTCACGTTCGCGGCAGGATGGGGAGGTGATGGGTTTGCGGGCCGTAGCGAGGCGGGCGAACATCGAGGCGACGCGCCAGTCCATTAGCGCGCGAGGAGCTCGTCGAGCTTCTCGTAACCTTCGTTCACGCCGATGTCCATCCCGCTCGCCATCATGCCCTCGCGGGCCTCGAAGCTATCGACCAGCGAGGAGGTGCGCAGACGGCAGCGGCCTTCACCGAGGTCTTCCAGCACCAACCGTTCGAGGGCGACCGCCTCGGGCATGCTTTCGAAGCCGAAGGTCTGGACGATCATCTCGCCGGGCACCACCTGGTGAAACGAGCCGTAGAAGGTCTCGACGTAGCCTTCGCCCGAGTCCTCCCAGCGGTAGGAACCGCCGGTCCGAAAGTCCCAGTGCACCATGCGGAAGGTCGATTCGCGTGGGCCCATCCACTGCGCGAAGAGCTCCGGGTCAGCGTGGGCGCGAAAGACCTTGTCTCGGGACGCCGCGAAGTCACGCGTGATGTGGATCACGGGGAGATACGGGTCGGCGACGATCTCGGCGGTCGGGTAACTGGCGGTGGTCATTGGTTCGCTCCTTCGTGTGCTTGTTCCGGCATGGCGGCGAGGAGGGCGTCGAGGCGTTGGTAGCGCGCTTCGGCCCGGCGGCGGTAGTAGATGAGCAGTTCGGTCACGGGGTCGAGCACCTCGGGCTCAAGGTGCACGGGGCGACGCTGGGCTTCGCGGCGGCGGCTCACGAGGCCCGCGCTTTCGAGCACCTTGAGGTGCTTCGAGACGGCCTGAAGGGTGACGGCGTAGCGCGCGGCGAGCTCGTTGACGGAGGCGTCGCCGTCGGCCAAGCGCTTGATGATGTCGCGGCGGATAGGGTCAGCGAGGGCGCCGAAGACGCGTGAAAGGGTATCGGTTGGCAGGGCGGCCTCCTCAATCAACCCAACGGTTGAATGACCAGAGCATGCCATCGACGACGGGTGTTGTCAACCAGATGGTTGAAGATGCGCTAGCAGCGACGGGTGAACGGAGGCGCCGCAACCGGCCCAAACACCCTCACCCACTGGCGTTATGTCGCCGGTCCACGCCGGGACGAGGTTGAGGTGACGCCCGCCTGGGGAGACTCGGGCCGGTCCAGGGGGTGATGATCCGCTCCCTTATCGCGGCGGGCGCCGACGTGAACGCGGACCTCGGGACGTCTGCCCTGAGCATCTTGGTGTCACACCCGGACGGCCTCGGAGCGGGTAGAATTGGGGCGACGAGGAGGAGAGCCCATGCCAGCCGCCCTCATGACCGAACGCACCTACACGCCCGAAGAAGTCGATGAATGGGACAACGGCGTCGCCTTCGAGCTCGACGACGAGGGGAGGCTGATCGAACGCAATATGGGCTTCGAATCGGACGAGATCGCCAGCGAGATCATCATTACGATAGGGATCCATGTTCGGGCAAACCGGCTCGGCCGCGTGAGTGGCGGCGGGACCGGGCTCCGCATCTTCCCCGGTAGGCCGCGACGGATGCCGCGCGCCGATGTCGTCTTCATTTCGAACGCGCGCCTGAGCCGCAGTCCACGGGGGCTCCTCGAAGTGCCGCCCGACCTGCTCGTCGAGGTCGTCTCGCCCGGCGACAAAGCGGGCGACATCCAGAGCAAGGCGATTGAGTACCTCGACGGCGGCGTGGAGATCGTCTGGGTCGTCTTCCCGGACACGCGGCGCATCCATGTCTACTGCCGCGGCCAACGGCTCCGCGAATTCGGCCCGGAGGACACGATTACCGGCGAGGACGTGCTGCCCGGCTTCGAAGCCAAGGTCGCGAGTTTCTTTCCCGAACAGAGCGAACCCGAGGACTGACTTCGGGCCGGCAGCCGCAGCGCTCGATCGGCTGCGAGCGCCTCAGCGCCAGCGTACACTTCCACCAGGAGGAGAGCCCATGCCAGCCGCCCTCATGACCGAACGCACCTACACGCCCGAAGAAGTCGATGAATGGGACAACGGCGTCGCCTTCGAGCTTGACGACGAAGGGAGGCTGATCGAACGCAATATGGGCTTCGAATCGGACGAAATCGCCAGCCGCTTCATCAGGCTTGTCGGCAACCATGTCGAGGCTTCCAAGCTCGGCCGCGTGAGCGGGGGCGGGACTGGGCTCCGCATCTTCCCCGGTAGGCCGCGACGGATGCCGCGCGCCGATGTCGTCTTCATTTCGAACGCGCGCCTGAGCCGCAGTCCACGGGGGCTCCTCGAAGTGCCGCCCGACCTGCTCGT